>CAYUNS010000106.1:0-14127 GCA_964446155.1 uncultured Tepidisphaeraceae bacterium
ATCATTGGCGCGGGCGGAGAAACGATCGTTCCTCCACCCGCGCCAATGATTTCGATTCCCGAAACGATCGCGTTGTCCACCACGCCCGCGAAAGACAGATTCAACACACCGTCGGTCACAACGACGTTGAATGACTTCACGATCGCGTTTTTGGCTCCGGCCTCCGCGTGAAGATCGTAATCACTGAGATGCCGCGTCCCCTCGATGAAGAAATTGAACAGCCGATCCCCGTCGTCGTCCATCACCGGCTCGGACAGGTGCAGCCGCACGGTATACTCGCCGTTGCCGACCGGAAGGCTGTAGCTGAAGTCCCCCCATCGTCGAGTGTAGTAGAGCGGATCGTCGATTGTGCCGGCGACGGAATACGCCCCGGTCGAGACCGTTCCGCCGGAGACGAAATCCCGATCGGACTTCCAGAGGTTTCCCGCGCTGTCGATGAAATCACCCCCGGCGGCGTTGAGACGGAGGATCGTTTCTCCCGGAACCTCGGGAACCGGCTGCTCGGGAAGCGGCGGCGATCCCGGCGTCGTCGCGTCGAACACGCCGCTGTAGACGCCGTTCCCCGAATTATTGCTGAACGCGCGGACGCGATAGTAATATCGCGTTCCCGGCGAAAGTCCCTCGTCGCTGTAGGCCGTCACCTCGTCGGCGGTCACGAAGATCTGCGTGAAGTTCGATCCATCCGTCGAACGCTCGATCCTGTAACCGTCCTCCCACGAAACGTTGCCCCAGATCAGATCGATCCGCGTCGATGAAACCGCCGTCGCCTTCACGCCGCCCGGCCTTGGAGGAACGGGGTCCGTCGACAGGAGAATCGGGGAATTCAACAGCGATGGCGATTCCGCCGCCGTCGAACCCACCAGGTCTGCGGCGAGAAGCCGTCTTCCCTCCAACGCTTCAACGACCGGTTGGACAAATCGAGACGGTTTGTCCGTCTCGCCGCGCATTCGTTGTGTCATGTGCAGCCTCTCGCTCTGAATGTTTCACCAAGCTGTGTGGCTACAAGGTATCGAATGCGCCCATCGGCGCAACCTCAAAAATGGGAATCCAGCCCCTCTTTTCGCGGCCTGACGACGAATCGGCGTAAAAATGGGGAAGACAATCCAATCCGCATGATTTTATCGGACCGATCGACGGTTGCCGTTGCTTGCGGATTTGTCGCGGCGGCCTTTTCTCGCCGCGATGTCCTGAGATCGCGCTCGGGCGCGATCTCCCCCGCCGTCCTTGAATTCCTCAACCCAACCTCCTCTCACGTCCGATAAACGCGGCATGGATGCATCGATTTACCGGCTGCGCCTTCAGGATATTCTGGCGCTCTGCGTGCTGGCGCTGCTGGCGTTGGGGATCATCATGGTGCAGTCGGCGGCCATGAATGTGACGGGGGATGTGCGGTGGCAATGGACCGAGCGCGGGACACGTCATCTGCTCTATGCCTGCGTGGCGATTGCGGGCTTCTTCGTGGTCGGCCGACTGGATTACACTCGACTGGCTCGCTCCGGAACATGGAAAAACCCCGTTTTATGGCTGATCGGCGTGGCGATCGCATCGTGCGTGCTTGTGCTCATTCCGGGAATTGGCATGGAAGTCAACGGCGCGCGGCGATGGCTTCCGCTCGGGCCGGTGCAACTTCAACCGTCGGAACTGGCGAAATGGGGATTGGTCCCTTTTCTCGCGTGGTGGCTGACGCACGGGCCAGTGGATACGCGAAAGTTCTTCACCGGACTGCTCCCGACGCTGGCGCCGATCGGATTGCTCTGCCTGCTTATCGTGGTGCAGGATTTCGGAACGGCGGCGCTGATCGGGCTGTGCGCATTGATGATGCTCCTGGCCGGACGGGTGAAATGGTGGCACTTCGCCATCATCATCCCCCCCGCCCTTGCGGCGGCGGTGTGGTTCGTCATGAGTGAGCCTTATCGATGGCAGCGCATGACCTCGTTCCTCGATCCGTGGGCCTCGCCGCGCGGCGAAGGCTATCACATGGTTCAAAGCCTTCTCAGCTTCTCCACCGGCGGGATCGTCGGGCGCGGGCTGGGCAACGGGATTCAGAAGCTCGGCTACCTGCCGGAAGACACGACCGATTTCATCTTCGCCGTGATCTGCGAGGAACTGGGATTGTTCGGCGCGCTGCTGACCGTCGCGCTCTATCTCGGGATCATCTATGTCGCATGGCAGGCGATGATGCAGAAGCGCGACGGCTTCGGACGGATGCTGGCATTCGGACTGGCGACGATGCTCGGCTTGCAGGCGATGATCAACATGGCCGTCGCGACCGTCTCCGTGCCGACCAAGGGACTGTCGCTTCCGCTCATCAGCGCCGGCGGCAGCGGGTTGATCATCACCTGCGCGGCGCTGGGGCTACTGTACAGCATCGCGCGATCACATGCGGTGGAGATGGAGATCGCCCCCCTTCCCGAGTCCGCAAGTTCAGATCATTCGTCCCCGGAAGGTTCGCCGGTTACAGTTTCACTCACTCATGCCTGAGCAACGCAACATTCTTTTCGCCGGTGGAGGCACGGGCGGGCACCTGTATCCCGGCATCGCCGTGGCCGAGGCGCTGCGCGAGATCGCGCCGCATCTCAAGCCGATCTTTCTCTGCACGAAGCGTGAGATCGACCGGATCATTCTTGAACCGACCGGCTTCGAGTTCATCCCCCAGCCGATCGTTCCGCCGCTGACCACGGTGTCGGGACTGCTCCGGTTCTGGAAAGGCTGGCGGGAAACCCGGGATCTGCTTCGTGGAATCCTGCGCGACCGCAGACCTGCGGCGGCGCTGGGGCTGGGGGGCTACGCGGCCGGCGTGGCCGTGAAAATCGCGGGGAAACACGGGATTCCCGCCGCGATGCTGAATCCCGATGTCGTCCCCGGCAAGGCGAATCAGTATCTGATGCAGTACACCCGCGCGGTGTACTGCCAGTTTTCCGAAACGCATGAGCACGTTTCCGATCCGCATCGAGCGAAACTCAAGGTGACCGGCTGCCCGATCCGCTCGCAGATTCTGGAGCTTCCCCCCCGCGATCAGGCCGCGGCGCGGCTGGGACTGGAGCCGATTCTCAGCACGCTTCTCATCACCGGTGCGTCGCAAGGCGCGCAAACGATCAACGAAGCGATGATCGAATCGTTCAAAAGCATCCGGTTGCAGGGCTGGCAGGTGCTGCATCTGTCAGGACGGCAGCACGCGGCGAAGGTGCGGGAGGATTATCGCGAGATCGATGTTCCCGCGCGGGTGATCGATTTCACCCCCGCGATGGCGGACGTCTGGGCGGTGACGGACCTGGCCGTCAGCCGATCGGGGGCAAGCAGTTGTGCGGAGCTTGCCGCCTGCGGGATTCCGTCGATCCTCATGCCATATCCTTATCACAAGGATCTTCACCAGCGCGCCAATGCGAGCGTGCTCGCCGGCGCCGGCGCGGCCGTGCTGTTGGACGACGAGAAAGACCGGCGGAAAAACGCCGAAAAACTGCGCCCCGTTCTCGAATCCCTGCTTCACGACGCACACCGCCGCAAAGCCATGGTCGCCGCGGCGAAAAACCTGGGCAGGCCCTCCGCCGCCGCCGATGTCGCGCAAGACCTGCTCGCGCTGATCGGATAATCACGCTCTCCCCCTCAACAGGCCGATGGATCATAAAACCGTCGAGCCGTCGAAAGACGGAGGGACAATTATTTGAACCCGCCCGCCTGAAGGTGTAGTATGCGCGGCCCTGTGGAGCCTTATTTGAACGGGTTGCGAACGGAGTCGCGGTCCGCCAGTCGATTTACTGGCCGGCATGTGCATTTTGTCGGCATCGGCGGATGCGGCATGAGCGGCTTGGCGCGCATGCTGCTCGACGACGGCGCGATCGTCACCGGCTCGGAACCCAAACCCAACCCCCAGACCTTCGAGCTTGTTGCCCTGGGTGCGAGGATCTCGCGCGATCAGATCGGGGAGATGTTGTCGGAGCAGGTCGACCTGGTGGTCCGCACCGCTGCGGTTCCCGATTCCAACGCTGAAATGCTCGCCGCCCGCGCGATGGGGCTGAAGCACATCAAGTATGCCGAACTGCTCGGGCTGGTCATGCAGGAACGCTTCGGAGTGGCCGTCGCGGGAACGCACGGAAAATCCACCACCACCGCGATGATCAGCCACGCCCTGTTGCAATGCGGCGCCGATCCGAGTTTCGTCGTCGGCGGGACCGTCCCGCAGCTTGGTGGAGGCAGCCGCTCGGGCGCGAGCGACTTGTTCGTGGCCGAAGCGTGCGAATACGACCGCAGCTTTCACAACCTCCATCCGCGCGTCGCGCTGATCACCAACATCGAGGAGGATCACCTCGATTGCTACCGGGACATCGACGAGATCAACGAATCGTTCGCGAACTTTGCCCGGCTCGTGCCGGCGAAAGACGGGCTGATTCTCGCCTGCGCCCAGGACCGCAACATCGCGCGCGCGCTCAAGGGCATCGCGACGCGGATCGAGCTTGTCGGGATCGAGGAGCAACCCGAACTGGAGCGGGACATCGCCTGGAGCGTCCGACCGGCAGGGCTGGAAAACGGCTGCCCCACCGGCGAGGTGAGCCATCCGGGGAAGCCGACCGCCATGCTCCGGTTGTCGCTACCCGGCCGGCACAATCTTCAGAACGCGGCGATGGCGCTCGCGGCCTGCGCCGCGTGCGGAGTCGATCCCGAAAAAGCCGCCGGCGCGATCAACACCTTCACCGGCGTGGATCGACGCATGAGCCGCATCGGCACGTTCAATGGCGCGCTCGTCATCGACGACTATGGACATCATCCCACCGAGATCCGGGTGACGCTCGAGGCACTCCGCGAGCGCTACGCGCCGCGGCGGCTGATCTGCGTCTTCCAGCCGCACCAGCACAGCCGGACGCGGTTCCTTCTCGATGATTTCGCCGTCAGCTTCTCCTCCGCCGATGAAACCATCGTGCCCGACATTTACTTCGTCCGCGACAGCGAATCCGATCGCCAGGGCATCAGCTCGGCCGATCTCGTCGAGCGCGTGAAGGGCAACGGACAGAACGCGCGGCACATCCCGCAATTTGAACGGATCGTCTCGCATCTCCGCGCCGAAGCGCGCGAAGGCGATCTCATCGTCACAATGGGCGCGGGAAATGTCTGGGAAATCGGGCGAGATCTTATAGGCTGACCCGCAACACAGGCTCCCTCCCGACGAAATGGCGAGGGAGAGAACGCGAAAGCTGGAACGACTTATGACCCTACGCATGGCCAATCCATTCGTCGGCTTGGAGGAGATCATCTCCGAGAACGTCCCCCTGGCGCCTCACACCTGGTACAAGATCGGCGGCCCGGCAAGATATCTGATCCGTCCCCGCTCGGTGGAGGAACTTCAGGAGGCGACGAAGCGATGCAACGAAAACGGCCTCGCGGTCTACGTTCTCGGGCTGGGCGCCAACCTGCTCGTCTCCGACGCCGGCGTGGACGGAGCGGTCTTCCGCCTCGACCAGGACTATTTCCGTCGCGTCAAGTTCGAGAACAACACTGTCGAGGTCGGCGCCGGGGTCGATCTTCAGAAGCTCGTGCTGCGCACCGTGCGACAGGGACTCGCGGGGATTGAATGCCTCGCGGGCATCCCCGGAACCGTCGGCGGAGGCGTGCGAATGAACTGCGGGGGAAAATTCGGCGACATCGGCGCCCTGATCAGCCACGTCAACGTGATGGACATCGAGGGCACGCTCTATCAGCGCACCCGCGACGACCTGGTCTTCGACTACCGCACCACCAACATCGCCGCCCGGTTCATCCTGGGCGCGACGCTGGAACTGGAGGAGGATGATCCCGATCGGATCATGAAGCGCACCAAGGAAATCTGGATGTACAAGCGCAACAGCCAGCCGCTGAACACCAAGAACGCGGGGTGCATCTTCAAAAACCCTCGCGGATTGAGCGCCGGGGCGCTCATCGACCAGGCCGGGCTGAAAGGCTTCCGCGTCGGCGGGGCCGAAGTGAGCGACAAGCACGCCAACTTCATCATCGCCCATCCGGGCACAAAGGCGGACGACATTCTCCGCCTGGTGAAAACGATCCGTGAAAAGGTCTTCGAGAAAAATGAAATTCACCTGGAGAGCGAAGTCCAGGTCTGGCCATAGAGGAGTTGCTGATTGAAAGTGGCCGGCAGCGATCAACAACCAGCAGGCAACCATGCAAGTAACGGTTCTATATGGTGGTCCCAGCAGTGAGCGCGAGGTGAGTCTCGTCAGCGGCGCCGCGGTTATCGAAGGGCTGCGCGAGATGGGGCACGAGGTGTTCCCCAGCGATATCTCACCGGATGACCTGTCGGGGCTGGATCATCCGGCGGATGTCGTCTTCCCCGTGCTGCACGGCGCGTTCGGAGAGGATGGAACCCTTCAGGCGATTCTCGAGGAGCGGAAAATCCCATTCGTCGGATCGGGATCGCAAGCCTCGCGTCTGGGCATGGACAAGGCGCGGACGAAGGCGGTGTGGGAGAAAGCCGGTCTGCCGACGCCGCCTTACGAATTGATCACCCGAGCCAACCCGATCACCCGCATCACCGCCCCCTGCGCCGTGAAAGCGGTGGCCGCGGGGTCGTCGGTCGATGTCTTTATCTGCAAAACGCGGGAGAATGCCGATCAGGCGATGAACACCCTCCTCGAAAAGTACGGCCAGGCGCTGGTCGAGAAATTCATCGACGGCCCCGAACTCACCGTCGGCCTGCTCGAGGACAAATCCCTCTCGCCGATTCGGATCGTGCCGAAATCCGGGTTCTTCGACTACGAAGCCAAGTACAAGCGCAACGACACCGAACATCGTTTCGACACCGCTCTCTCGGAAGACGTGATCGCGCATTGCCGGCGGCTTGCCGAGCGCGCCAACGCGGTCGTCGGAGCGCGGGATATGGCGCGCATCGACATTCTGCTCGATGAACAACATCGTCCCTATCTGCTCGAGATCAACACGCTTCCGGGCTTTACGCCCAAGAGCCTTCTCCCCGAGGCCGCCGCCCATGCCGGGATCGCCTTCGGACCGCTGGTGGACCGCCTCGTCCGCCGGGCCGCGTCGCGCCGGTGAGATTCCCAAAGCCATTGAAGTCCTGTTGTCATTTGGTCCGATAAGGACTCTGAGCAACCGTTTTTTTTTGCTCACTGAGAGATTTGCCCCATTATGGCCAAACCAAAGAAAGCGAAGCCGATTCCCGTCAGGAAGCCGCGTGATCCCGAGGCGATCGCGCGAACACGACGCCTGCTGGGCAAGACGCTGCTGATCGGCATCCTGTTCGTGAGCGCGGGCGTGGGTTACCACTTCATCCAGCAGCAAGTCGAGAATCGGCTGGCGTTTCCGAATCGGCCTCCCAGGGTGGTGCTGAAAAATCGGCCCGTCTGGATGAGCGATTTCCTTGCCGACCAGATCGCCGAAGTCGCCCGGCCTCGAGTGCCGCATTCAGCGATGGATCACCAGATGCTTGTCGATGTCACCGGACTGCTCCGCGCCAACCCGTGGATCAGGGAAGTCCGCCAGGTACGCCGCGCCTTCCACAAGCGTCCCGGAGACACGCTGGAGATCGACTGCGAATACCGCGCGCCAGTGGCGCTGGTGAAGTCGGGCGATTTTTACTGGCTGATCGACGCCGAAGGCGTGAAGCTGCCCGAGCAATACACCCAGGATCAGATCAAGAAAGTCGTTTACGGACAGGATGGACGTGTCAGCATCCGCGTCATCGAAGGGGTGACGCGCTGGCCGCCGGAGTCGGGGCAAAAGTGGACCGGCGACGACCTCCAGGCCGGCCTGGACCTCGTGAAACTGCTGCATGGGCAGAATTTCTCGGACGATATCCTGTCGATCGACGTCACCAACTTCATGGGACGCAAGGACACGCGCGAAGCGCAACTGGTTCTCGGCACAAGCTACGGCACGCATATCCGCTGGGGCCGGCCGGTGAATGCACGGGATTTCTTCGTCGAAGTCTCCACCGCGCAGAAGCTGGACTATCTCCGCCGCGTCTATAATGAATTTCACCGGGTCGATGGAAACCAGCCCTGGATCGACATTCGATTTGATAAGATCACTTATCCCAGCGACACCACCGCTCAAGCCAACGGACGATGACCACTTCTCCCGCAAATGTTCCGGCTGACGACCCCCACCCAGCCGCGACATTGCCGACCGATGGAAATCACCGCCACCCTCCACTTGCGCCGATCCTTTTCTGGCTTCTTCTCCAATTCATCGCCCTGGCGATTCCCGCACTGCGAATTCCCCTGTACGCCAAGCCCGGTGCGACACCGGAGCTGTTCGCGTTTGCCGCGATCCTGCTTACGCAGATCATTGTCGTGACGCTGCTTTTCCCCTGGCTGCTGCGCGATGCGCAAACCGCGACGGCGGTGGCGCTGTCGGGGATTCCGATGCTCTGGTTCGCTGGTTCCCTGTCGGCGGTGTCGCAAGGTTCGATCGTCGTATCCGCCGCCGGGGCAACCGCATGGATCATCGCGCTGGTCGCGCTTCGTTCCGCCGTGCCGTCGTCGGGATCGCTCGCGATCCTGGTCGCGATGCTGGGAACGCTCGTTCTCAGCCCCCTGCTTTTGCGGGGCGTCGGCGAAATGGATGTAACGATTTGGCTCACCCCCACCGCCTCGATCGGTCGATCGGGCATCGCGATGTCGTGGAAGCCATTCACGGCCTCGATGATTCTCACCATCATCGCGGCCACGCTGCATCTGTTTCGGCATCGACGCGAATGAAGCGCCCCGCCCATACTCGCGCCAACTTATCCACAAAGTTATCCACCAAAATAGGCGAGAAAGGTGAGTTTCCTCACCTCTCGGATGTATTCACGTGAAAACTTGAGGAAATTCCCAGTTCAAAACATTTCCTCCTTGAATCGGCGGTGATATGTGGTAGAAATTCCCACGTCGCCAACGATGAATGGAATAAAAAACCTTGCGAGCACCGTTTCTTTACGGCGAATACGATCTCACGATCGACGACAAGAACCGAATGCTGGTTCCTGCGGACGTTCGCAAGCAAATTGATCCTGAATCGCACGGTGTCGGGTTCTTTCTCATTATGGGGATCAATCGGGTGCCGTGGCTGTATCCGGATCGGTACTACGAGCACCTCGTGTCCCAGGTCCAGCCGGAGATGATTCCCGGTGAAGATGCGTTGGCATTCGACGCCTTGAACTTCGCCATGGCCTCCCGGATGGAATGGGACAAGCAAGGTCGAATTCTGATCCCCGAGAAGACCTTCCGCCGGACAGGCCTCGGCCGAGATGTCGCGCTGATCGGCATGCGGGATCATCTCGAATTGATGAACCGCGAGGATTGGGAAACGCGACGCGAGCAGCTTCTGGCGAAATCGCTGGAAATCGCACTTCGGGCAAAACAGGCAAGGCAAGTGCAATCGCTTCATCCTTCGCAAAGCCAGGCCGGATGAAGCGGGACACATCCAGGGAAGGATGGTCATAACAAGTTGTTTGGCTACGAGTTGAAAAGTCTCCGCCGACCGTGTGGCGATGGCGCAAGGACGCTCCGCGCTCACACCGCCGCCTCCGCGAGGGCAAGGACGCCCGCATTCGCGACGGCATCGCCGGTGGTTCATCCTGGAGGATGACGCCGGAGGCGAAGACGATGGCATGGATCGGCGCGACGGGTTGTGGCGCCTGCCATGCCGGCCCGTGCCCGGTCGATCAGCCCAGGCGTGAAGGGATTGAGGCGTCTCAATTCCTTCATCCCCGGCCGTTCGACCCGGCAAAACCTGGCGAGAATCCCGCGGCATCAGTGGAGCCGATGTCGCGGGAATCTCGACAGGCCGAACGCGACGTCGACAACGACGCCGCAGGATACGCGCGATACTGTGGAGCCGTCTCACGGATGAGGCCCTCGCCTGGAATCGAGGGGGCAGGATGCCCGACTCCGCCGTATCGTCTTGTGTCACGACAATCGCGGTTGAACATCGTCAACCCGGCGAGACATCCCTCCGTCCCGGTGCTTCGCGCGGCCTGCCGCCGCCGTCTTTCCGCACCGCCATTCAACCGGGTCAATCCCGGTCGTGTTCGATCATCGACACATCAAGCTGGAATTCTCGACGCGCCCCCGGCGAACAATCACCGAACTACAAGAGAATTATGTATCGCATCCCGTGAAACGCAAGGCGCAAACCGCCAAATACGCTAATCTTGGTCTCCCGAAACGCCAATTTCCCCATTTGATGGCCTCTCATGCTTCTTCCCCCCACCGGTCACGATCCCGTCCTTCCCGATGAAATTCTCGATGCCCTCGCTCCCGCGCCGGGCCAGACGATCGTCGATTGCACGCTCGGCCGGGGCGGGCATGCGTCCCTCGTCTGCCAGCGTCTGGGACCGACGGGGCTTTTCATCGGCCTCGACGCCGATCCCCGCAATCTCGAATTCGCCGCACAGCGCCTCGCCGGCTCTTCCACGCCCCACCGGCTCTTCCACGCCAATTTCGCTGAATTGGACGATGTCCTCGAACAAACGGGCCTTCCCTCCGTCGATGGCATCCTCGCCGATCTCGGTCTCAGCACCAATCAGCTCTTTGACGGACAATACGGGCTGTCCTTCGCTCAGGAGATGAATCTCGACATGCGGATCGACCCGCGTATCCGCAAAACCGCCGCCGATTTCGTCAACTCCCTCGGGCAGGACGACCTCGCCAACGTCCTATACGAATTGGCGCAGGAACGTTATTCCCGCCGGATCGCGAGAAAGATTGCGGAAGCCCGACGCATTTCGCCGATCACTTCCACAGAGCGACTGGCTGATTTGGTTCGACAGGCGTATCCGTCCCGGGGCGGCCCCCCGGAAAAAATCGATCCCGCCACCCGCACGTTCCTGGCTCTGCGAATGCTCGTGAACCAGGAAATGGAAAACCTCGAAGCGCTGCTCGATCAGGCTCCGATGTTTTTGAAGCGGGAAGGACGATTGGCGGTGATCAGCTTTCAATCGATGGAAGATCGATTGGTGAAACAGGCATTTCGGTCGGCGGAGCAGACCGGGCTTCTGAAGATCCTGACGAAAAAGCCCCTCTCCCCCACTGACGCGGAAATCGCCCGCAATCCCCGATCCCGATCGGCCAAACTCCGTGTCGCTCAGCGAATCATGTAGTTGCGGGTTACCAGTTGCTAGTTGCTGGTGACCGGTCTTCTACAGCAACCGGCGATCCGTAACTAGCGACTGCACGCGCGAGGGATGTTATGACACGCGAGACAAAAATCGGCCTGCTGGTCGGACTGGCATTCATCATCGTGATCGGGATCCTCCTTTCCGATCATCTCACGAGTTCCACCGAACCCCCGCAGGCGCCGCTGCCCCAGATCGGCGCGAATGTCCGCAACGGCGTCGCCACGCCCGGCTCGAACAATCCTCCCATCACCCAGGTGGTGACGCCTCCCCAGGCCGTCGCTCCCGTGCAGACGGTTCCGCTGATCGAAGACCTCACCCCGCGCCCGCCGGTCATCGAGATCGTTCGCATCGACGAACCCGTTGACTCCGCGCCCGCGCGGATCATTCATCAACCGGTCGAGCCGGCCGTCACGCACACCCCCGTGAACCAGGTGATTCATCCCGTCGCCCAGATCGCGCAGCGACACGGCGAACCGGTTGTGCCCGTGAATCGCCCCCACGCGACCATCGAGCCGCTGCCCCACGCCGTCGTCGTCAGCAATCCCCCCTCCAACCCCGCCGGACCGCGGGAATACAAGGCCCAGGAAGGGGACACCCTTTCCAAACTCGCCGGGCGATACCTCGGCGCCAACAGCAAGGCCAATCGCGACGCGATCATCCGCCTCAATCCCGCGCTTCAGCAAAACCCCGACCGCATCATCGTCGGCCGAACCTATCTCATCCCCTCCGTCGCAGCGCCCGCGACCAGCGCCGAGGCGCGCCTCGCCCATGAGTCCGCCGCCCCATCGCCCGCGCCGCGGGCCGCTCAATCGGAATACTGGTACACCGTCAAGCCCAATGACAGCCTCTGGAAAATCGCCGATGAACAACTCGGCGATCCCAACGCCATGAACGCCATCATCGAGTTGAACAAGGACCTGCTCAAAGGCAACACCACGGTGCATCCCGACATGAAGCTCCGTCTACCGGCCCGCCCGGTCGCATCGATCAATTAGTCGCTGGTTGCCAGTCGCCGGCCAATACCAGGTGACAATGGACCAGCAACTGACCGCCGGCAACCAGCAACCACTATCACCATGCTCAAACTCACCCTTTGTCTCACGACCGCCCTGCTCATCGCCGTCCTGCTTCTCCAGCTTCGCCAGCAGCGCCTGGAACTCAGTCACCAGACCAACCAGCTCCACAACCAGATTGAAAACCGCCAGGCCAGGCTCTGGCAGCAGCAGTTGCAGATCGCGGTCTACACCGCCCCCAACGCCATCAGCCAGACCGTCGGCGAACACGCCCTCAATCTCGTCGCCCCCACCCCCCAACCCGCCGGCCTCACCCACTGGATCGACGCCCTCAATGACCCGGGCAGGGAATAGCATCCTGATACGCCGTTTCTCATACCAATCGCTATCGGGAACAAATTGTCGATCGATCCCGGCGAGTGTGAAGGCTTCGGAAGGTTTCGCGCCGAGTTCGACGGAATTGCGCGCGGTTCTTGGTGTGAGGTAGTCCCATGGCAACGAAACTCGGGATGTCGCCTTCGCCCTCCTCGAAGACGTACCTCACCTTTGGTCCATCGCAAGCACATTCTCTGTAGGTAAAAACGATTGTTGATCGTCCTAGCATTTATTGCTGTTAACCCTGATAATCGCGTACTATTTCCTCAATGAGAGGAACGTCGCATCTCTTCTGCGCCTCATGTGGCAATAAAGTCGAACCACAGTCCTCCATACCCTCTCAATTCTGCGGCGCATGTGGCACCAAATTGCTTCGTCCGCCGGAGCAAGTGCCGGTGTCGACTGCGACCACACCCCTCGTACCCCATGTGCCAGAACGACAACGGCCGCCCGAAGCCGCTACATCAACCTGGCGACAGGTCATACAATGCACTCGAGATTCGGTGGTGTTGATTGAGAATCCGGGCGGTCTTGGGTCTGGTCTACTTGTATCCAAAGATGGATTGATCGTAACCAACCGCCACGTCATTGCTGGCAACCGCGCCGCCAATGTGGCATTTCATGACGGCGTTCAATCGCGTGCTTTGGTCGTACATCAACATGATCATCGTGATCTCGCGGTGATTCGAGCGGCGGTCAGACGCGAGAAAGCGTTTGATTTACAGAAAGTTAGCCATGACGCGCACGCCGGCGATGAGGTGGTCGCCATCGGCCATCCCCGCGGCCTGCGATTTACTTCGACACGAGGGATCATCAGCGAACCTCACAGACACTTGCCAGACGGCGAATACATTCAGACCGACGTGGCGATCAACCCGGGGAACAGTGGGGGGCCGTTGTTGGACTGGCGCGGTTGTTTGGTCGGTTTGAATACACAAATCCAGCGGGACTCCCAAGGGCTTTGTTTCGCTATTCCAGCCCATGAAGTGACGCAGTATGTAATGTCGGTGGTGACCATGCTCCGTACTCGTAAAGTCCCATTCCCCTCGGATGTCGACATCAATTCGACGAAGATGGACATGGATGCTGTCGAGATTTTTGGTGCCGCAGCGCGTGGGTTCAACTTCACTATGGAAGCAAGTGGCGAGAGGGAGCAAATGCGATTCTTCAAGCTACGCACGCCCCTCGGCTCCATACACCTAGCAATCGGCAGCGTTTGCGTCTATCTAAATTATGATTTATGCACCGATCTTCATCTAGCAGAGCGCGAGAATGTCGATCTACTTCTAACGATCATGGAATGGCACGATGAAATGCCCATCGGTCCGCGCTTCTGTTTGGAACGGGATGATCCGCAAGCATTGCGTCTGACATCTGGTCGTTTGGCCGAAGGGCTTGATGTTTGCGAGGCGGAGCAACTTATCGATGCAATGTGCGAGACAATAGAGAGGTTTGGGGTGCCATTATTGCGACATCTGGGGCGGATGGGCTGAAGCGGGCGTAGCTCTCTTATTATTTCCGAGGTCTTGCTTGCCGTCTTGGCGGATGCAAGGGTTAACGGAAATTCGCCCCCAACGCCATCAGCCAGACCGTCGGCGACTATGCCCTCAACCTCGTCCCCTCCACTCCCCAACC
>CAYUNS010000107.1:0-3132 GCA_964446155.1 uncultured Tepidisphaeraceae bacterium
GCTTCGAGCAGCCGGTCGGGCTGGTCGAACTCCGCGAGCAGGCCATGGACGTGTGGCTGTTTCCTCACGTCGGTTCCTCCGAATGGGTCGTCGCGCCGCCGGCGGAGGCCTGGGCCTTGCCCAGTTGGCGCGACACAAGCTCGCGCATTTCAAACACCGAGATCATCGGCAGCACGCGGATAAACAGGAACAACAGGCAGAAGAACAACCCGATCGAGCCGATGTAGAGGCCCCAGTCCCAGATCGTCGGGTAGTACATGCCCCACGACGACGGCAGGAAGTCGCGATGCAGGCTGGTGATGACGATGACGAACCGTTCCAGCCACATGCCGACGTTCACGATGATCGAAATCACGAACAGGATCTTCACGTTCTGCCGGATGCGCTTGGACCAGAGCAACTGCGGGGTGATCACGTTGCACAGGATCAGCATGAAATAGGACCACGCATACGGGCCGAAGACACGGTTTTTGGTCAGGAAGACCTCATAGGTGTTGGCGCTGTAGAGCGCCATGAAGACTTCCATCATGTAGCCGTAGGCGACGATCAGCCCGGTCGCGAGCACGACCTTGGCCATGTTCTCGAGGTGGCGGAGCGTGATGAAATCCTCGAGTCCGTAGGCGGCGCGAACCGGGATCGTCAGGGTCAGCACCATGGCGAAGCCCGAGAAAATGGCGCCGGCGACGAAGTAGGGCGGGAAGACGGTGGTGTGCCATCCGGGCAGAACCGAGACGGCGAAGTCGAGCGAGACCACGGTATGCACGGAGACGACCAGGGGCGTGGCGAGTCCCGCGAGCAGGAGATAAGCCATCTCGTAGCGATGCCAGTGTCTGGCCGATCCCCGCCAGCCCATCGCCAGTCCGCCGTAGATGATCTTGACGGCTTTGTTGGTGGCCCGGTCGCGCATGGTCGCGAAGTCGGGGATCAGACCGACAAACCAGAACAGGAGCGACACGGTGAAATAGGTGGAGACGGCGAACACGTCCCAGACCAGCGGGCTGCGGAAGCCGGGCATGAGATCCATCGTGTTCGGATAGGGGAACAGCCAGTATGCCAGCCAGGGCCGGCCGACATGCAGCAGGGGGAAGATGCCCGCGGATGCGACCGCGAAGAGCGTCATCGCCTCGGCGAACCGGTTGATGCTGGTCCGCCACTCCTGTTTGAGCAGCAGCAGGATGGCGCTGATGAGCGTTCCGGCGTGCCCGATGCCGATCCACCAGACGAAGTTGATGATGGCGAATCCCCAGCCCACGGGAACATTGACGCCCCATACGCCGATGCCCTTGATGAGCAGAACGGTGATGGAGAGCATCAGCACGTTCACCAGCGCGAAAGCGATGAGGAATCCGAAGATCCATCCCTTGCCCGGAGGGCGTTTGAGCACGATATCACTGATCTTTTCGGTGACCGAATGATAAGTGTGCCCGGGCGCGAGGACCGGCGTTGGAACGGGAACAGATGGATTATGCGATGACATCCAGTTCTCTCTACTTGCGTAAGGACTTATCCGTGGGCCTTGTCGTCATCGGGCGCGCCGTGTTGCCGTCCCGCATCGGCCGGTGAAGCGGGGGTGATCGCCCGGTTCGCATTGGTGAACCGCGCGAGATACGTCGTGCGCGGCTGGGTATTCAGATCGGTCAGCACGCCATAATTGTGGGGCTGAAGCTTGAGTTTCACCACGTCCTGCGGCTGCTCATCCTGATATTGGTAATTGAGATCGCCGAAGACGATCGCATGCGTGGGGCACGACTGCTGACAGGCGGTTTCGGTTTCGCGCATCAGCTTGTCGGCCTTGGCCTGCAACCGCTGCTTCAGTTCCGGCGATTCGGTCAGCTCGATTTCGCTGCGCAGCTTCTTCATCTCGATGCGCGTTCCATTGGCGCGCTGGACGCAGAAGGTGCATTTCTCCATCACACCGCGCTGACGGACGGTCACGTCGGGATTGTACATCAACTGCAACACCGGCGTCTCCTGATCGGAGAACTGGAAGAAGTTGAACCTGCGAACCTTGTAGGGGCAGTTGTTCGAGCAGTACCGCGTGCCGATGCAGCGGTTGTAGGTCATTTCGTTGATGCCTTCGGCGGAGTGGGTCGTCGCGGTGACGGGGCAGACCACTTCGCAGGGGGCGTTTTCGCAATGCTGGCAGAGCATCGGCTGGAGGTACGGCCCTTCGGGCGCGTTCTGGTCGCCGGTGTAGTAATGGTCGATTCGCAGCCAGTGCATTTCCCGGCCCATGATGACCTGCTCCTTGCCGACAACGGGAATGTTGTTTTCGGCCTGGCAGGCGACAACGCAGGCGTTGCATCCGGTGCAGACGTTGGTGTCGATGGACATGCCCCAGGCGTGCTGGCCTTTGTAGCGGTAGTCCGTGTTGCCGTCGTCCATCGTCCCGTGACGCGGACCATAGGGAAACTGTGATTCGGGATAGAGGGACAGCGAGACCTTTCGGCCGGTCCTGGGCTGGAACTTCGCCTCGTATTCATCCACGGGGGAAACGTGAATGATTTCCCGCTTGTCCTCGATCAACTGGTGCGGCTGCGTGCAGGCCAGGGGGAAGGTCTTGCCGGTCTTGCGGATTTCCGCGCCTCGCGCGAAGTACATCGCGGAGGAGGTTCGCATCGCGTAGACGTTGACGCCACTGGCCATGGTGGCAATCCGCCCGCCCCTGGTGCGGCCATGACCGATGTGCAGGGTGATGGCGTTGTCGGGGTGTCCGATCACGCGGTAGACCGGCGCCTGCACGCCCGTCTGATTGCCCACGCGGATGGTGATGAGATCTTCATCCTTCAATCCGTAGGTTTGAGCGGTTTTGTCGCTGATCAGGGCGGCGTTGTCCCAGGTGAGCTTTGTGATCGGCTTGGGAAGCTCCTGAAGCCAGCCGTTGTTGGCCCAGCGGCCGTCGAAGATCGTGGGATCGGCGCGGAACATCACTTCGATGCCGGTTTCGATGGGAGTCGCGGCCTGGGCGAGCGGATCGGTCACGATGGCGGCGGTCACCGTCGGCGCCGCCGTGTCCGGTATCACGCCGCGTTCGAGGGCGCTCCGCCAGAACGTATTGAAGTCGCTCGCGTCGGAGATCGATCGCCAGTGCGACTGGATCATATCGAGCGGCGAAGCATCGGGCCGGCCGAG
>CAYUNS010000107.1:3142-14106 GCA_964446155.1 uncultured Tepidisphaeraceae bacterium
CGACTGATACAGCGGCTCGATCAGCGGCTGGATGATTGAGGCAACGCCGTTGTAGGCGCGAATGTCGCTCCAGGTTTCGAGGTAGTGCGTCTCGGGAACATGCCAGTGGCAATGAAAGCTCGTCTCGTCGTAATAGGCGGCGTGATGGATGCGGTTGGGGACCTTCTTCAGCGCGTCGAGGAAATTGAGATCCGCGGGCGCGGTGAAGACGGGATTGCCGCCCATGATGAGCAGCGTCTCCACTTCGCCGGCGTTGATCGCATCGACGAGCTGCCGCAGGGAATCAATATTGTTCTGCGGCTGATATTCGACGGGATCGATGTATCGAACCGTCTGCCCGACATTGCCCAGGGCTTCGTTGAGGGCGTGCGCGAGAGCATGGACGATCGGCGGGAGATGCTCGCCGACGGTGACGATGCTGCGGCCTTTGTTGTTGTTGAGATCCTCGACGAGGGCGTTGATGAACGCCGCCCTGGGGTGATCGACCGAACCGCCGCGCACCCCGGCGAGGATGGCCCGCGCGAATCCCTCGACTTCGGAGGCGGGGACGCGCTCGGCATGATCGGCCATCGTGCCGATGAGCGATGGCGTGCTCACGACCGCGTAGACGCGGTTCATGGCGAGCTTGTTGTTCGACGGGTTTTTGGAATCGACGAAGACCCGCCGGCCGTCGGCAAATTCGCGGCCGTAGCGCACCGCGCCCGGGTCGAACGTGAGAAAGTCCGAGTCCAGCGAGAGGATGACGGCGGCTTTGCTGAAGTCGCGGACGACGTTGACCGGTTTTCCAAAGGCCAGTTCGGCGCCGGCTTTGGCGTTGTCGTCGGCGAGCGGCTCCCACGTATGCCGCTTGATGTTCGGATATCGGCTGAACAGTTCGTCGAACTGGCTCGCCAGCGTGGGGGAGGTGATGGTTTCGGTGAGGATGCGCAGCCCCGCGCCGCCGTTGGCATCGAGGCGCGACAGGGCGCCGCTGAGCATATCGAGAAATCGGGACCAGGTGCGGACTTCACCGAGGTTGGTGACGGTCTGGGCGCGATCGGGATCGTACATGTTCAGGATCGAGGCCTGAACGAACGGGCTGCTGGCGCCGAGGCTGCCCGGATGATCGGGGTTGCCTTCGAGCTTGGTGGGGCGCCCCATGTGGCTTTCGGCGAGCACGCCGATGCCGTAGCCCATGAAGGGAGCGGCGGTCGCGTAAAACAGCGGCTTGCCGGGAACCATCTGTTCCGGGGGAACGACGTAGGGGATGATGCTTTCGGCTTTGCGGCAGCCTTGCAGCCCGGCGAGCGCGATCGACGCGCCCATGACGCGGAGAAAGTTGCGGCGGCTCAGTCCGCTTTTCCATTCGGACGCCTGAGCGGGAAATTCGCGATGGAGCAGGTCTTCGAATTCCTGCGTTCCGGTCAGCTCGTCAAAGCTGCGCCAGAACTTCTTTGCCTCGCGCTCTTCGGATCGCTCGCTCGTTTGCTCGTGATGTTTGGTAGGACAGCTCATTAGTAGTGACACACCGAACAGTTGGTCATTTGCAGTTTGTCGAAGCCGAACAGCTTCGTCGCGCGATTCTTTTGCCATTGCTGGTACTCCTCGTGGGATTTGAAATCCACGAGCGGATGCCATTCCATGTCATACACCTTGTCCGGCGGGCGAAGGTGGGGCGTGGGATCGCGGTGGCAATCGAGACACCATTCCATCTGGAGGCTGTGAGCCTTCGCCATCAGCGGCATTTCGTTCACCTGTCCGTGACAACTCACGCAGCTCACGCCTCGATTGACGTGAATCGAGTGATCGAAATGGGCGTAATCGGGAAGGTCGTGGACGCGGTTCCATGCGATCGGCACGCCGGTGCGCCAACTCTCTCGAACCGGCTCGAGCATTTCGGAGTTGGTCCAGATCTGCGAGTGGCACGTCATGCAGGTCTGCGTGCCGGGCAGTCCGGCGAAGGAGGAGTCCGCCACCGAGGTATGGCAGTAGCGGCAATCAATGCCCAGCCCCGAGACGTGATGCTCGTGGCTGAACGGGACGGGTTGAGCCAAAGCCACGTTGACGCCCGTATTCCATGGCGATCGGTTGATTTCATAAGCCATCCAACCGGCCGCCGCGACGAGAATCAACGCGCCAAATATGCTGGCTTTGGCAATCGTATTCGAACTTGGATGAAATAGCTGAGCCATGGAAAGTGCGGTTGTTTAATCGATCGTGCGAAATTTCACAAGGGGTTCTTGCACCACCCTGTCGTGGATAATCGTCACAATCGGCAGAGGCCGAAAGATAAGAGGATTTGTCGATCTTTTTATGGTGATTCAGTCTCGCTTTTCCGCTGTGGGGGGAAGGCGGATTGGCATCATGACGCGCGTCCGGAGAATACGTCGTCTTCACTTATGTCTTCCTGTAAACCGATCACAGGCGCAGGTGTCTGGAGGAGCATGATGTATCCGCCGCATAAAATAGTTGAGACCGGGTATCAGGCTGATTTGGTCCGCAACTCGATGAATATCAGACGCGGGATATTCCTATAAAATCTTCAAATGTTTCTGTTGAATTCGGTGCGCACCGGAATTTTGTGAGAGTCGAATGCGATTCATCGCCTTCATTCCACCGTTACTTCACGGCGTTGTTCGCTTGATCGATAGAGGGCGTCGAGAATGGATTGGACGGTGCGGCCTTGCTCGGCGGAAGGCATGGGCGGTTTGTTTTCGAGAATGCAATCGACGAAGTGCTGCATCTCATCGAGCGTGCCGGAGTTCTTCTTGAACTGGGGCTGAATATCGACGAGATGGCCGGCTTCTTCGGCGTGGATCTGAGGATTGTCGAGACCGAGCAGCGACACGCCGCCTTTGTCGCCCATGATGCGCACTCCGGAGTCGGCCGAGGCGTTGTCGATATTGAGAGACCACGACGCATTCAGTTGCAGCGTCGCGCCGTTATCGAAACGGATCAGCCCCAGCGCGTAGTCGTCCACATCCTTGACCCCGCCGGGCGTGGGCTTGCCCCACATATTGGTGTAGGTGTAACTGTCGAGTTCCTTCCATTGATTGTAGGCCACCCCGCTGACGGCGACGGGCCTGGGGAAATCCATGAGATAAAGCGCCAGGTCGAGCAGGTGTACGCCCACATCGATCAACGCGCCCCCGCCGGACATGCTCTTGGTGGTGAACCATCCACCGAAGCCGGGGATGCCGCGCCGGCGATAGCTCCATGCCTGGGCGGCGTAGATGGCGCCGCAGCGCCCGGACTCGATGAAGTGCCGCAGCGTCCGCGCCGAGCCGCGGAAGCGATTGACCATTCCCATCTGGAGAATCTTCCCGCTTTTGTTCATCGCGTCGATGATCGCCTCGGACTCCTTCACGTTCATCGCCATGGGTTTCTCGAGGAACACATGCTTGCCGGCGTTGAGGGCGGCGATCGATTGCTCCGCATGGAACTTGTTGGGCGTGGCGATGACAACGGCCTGGATGTCCTTGTTGTTCAGCAGGTCGGCGTAGTCGGTGTATGCCGCCCCCACGCCGAACTCCTTCACCGCCGCTTCGGCCGCGGAGGAATTCATGTCCACCACCCCGACCAGGTTCAGCCCCAGTTCCCTGGCGGACTTCATATGGCTTCGATTCATATTGCCCGCACCGACAAATCCAAGAGCGACCGACATTCACATCTCCTTTTGAAAAGATCGCATCAAGAATAAGATCGGTTGGAAAGGATGACAAGAAAGCCGGGGAAGCTTGCTTTTTTTCCATGGATCGATTGCACTTCAACCGTTCAAACATAAAGGAATTCAATCATGGATCGCGACAAGCTGTTTCAACTGCTCGATGACTTCAAAATTGAAACACCGTCATGGGGATTCGCCGACACCGGCACCCGGTTCGGCAAGTTTCACCAGGCCGCCGCCGCCGGCACCATCGAGGAGAAACTGTCCGATGCCGGAACGGTCCACAAGCACACCGGCTGCTGTCCGACGGTCGCCATGCATGTGCTGTGGGATTTTTCCGTCGGCGTCGATGCGAAGGACACCGCGAAACTGGCCGAAAAATACGGCGTGAAGATCGGGGCGATCAACCCCAACCTGTTCCAGGACCAGGTTTACAAATTCGGATCGGTGTGCAGCCCCGACGAAAACGCCAACCAGCACGCGCATCGTCACATCATGGACAGCATCAGCATCGCCCGCGCGGTCGGCTCGAACCTGCTCAGCCTGTGGTTCGCCGACGGAACCAACTATCCCGGGCAGGATGACATCACTTCGCGCAAGCGCCGCATGCACGGCGCGCTGCGGCAGTGGCACGACGCCCTGCCCGACGACATGACCATGCTCGTCGAGTACAAGCCGTTCGAGCCGGCGTTCTATCACACCGACATCGCCGACTGGGGCATGAGCTATGTCTTTGCGAAGGAGGCCGGCCCCAATGCCAGGGTGCTCGTGGACACCGGCCATCATCTGCCCGGGCAGAACATCGAGCACATCGTCGCCTTCCTGCTTGACGAGGGCATGCTCGGCGGGTTCCACTTCAACGACCGCAAATATGCCGACGACGATCTCACGCTGGGCAGCATCGATCCCTATGCCGTCTTCCGCATCTTTCACGAGATTCGCAACGCCGCGGAACTGCACGGCCGCGATGTGAGCGACATCGCCTACATGGTCGATCAGTCCCACAACCTCAAGCCCAAGATCGAGGCGATGATCCAGACGGTCACGACCGCGCAGGAGTTGTATGCCAAGGCGTGCCTCGTCGATCGAAGACGGCTGCAGGATGCGCAGGCGCGGATGAACATCGTCGATGCCGAGGAGTGCCTCAAATCCGCGTTCCACACGGATGTGAAGCCGCTGCTCGCGGAATGGCGCAAGCGCCACGGCATCGATCCCGATCCGATGGCCTCTTATCGCGCCAGCGGATACGAGGCCCGGGTCGGCAAGGAGCGCGAGGCCGCCCGCGCGGCTCGCGGCGCGACCACCGGCGGAAGCTACGCCTGAGCCGTCCGATCCCACTCGCATCAACACGAAATCCCGGACCAATCGACCGATTGATCCGGGAATTTCGCTGCGCGGTCGTTCAGGCTGACCGGGAGTCAGGCAAAAGTGTACCGCAAGTAAACCTGCATTCGGGCGAATGGAGGTTATGTTTCTTTCCGTGTCGTTCGGTATTCCACAACACCCGTGACGAGGAGATTGGACATGACCACGGAACTGCTCGAGTCCGGCAAGATTGCACCGGACACAGGCGAACCCGGCAAAGCCGAAGCGTTCGCGGACAAGATGGGGGACGTGATGAATCACGCGGCGCTGTCGCTGATGATTTCGATCGGGCATCGCTCGCGATTGTTCGACGTGATGAGCGCGATGGCGCCGGCCGGCAGCGCCGAGATCGCGCGGCGGGCAAAGCTCAACGAGCGCTATGTGCGAGAATGGCTGGGCGCGATGGTGACCGGCGGGGTGGTCGAATACGACGCCGGCGCGGGAACCTACGGATTGCCCGCGGAGCACGCGGCCGTCCTGACGCGCGCCGCGTCTCCCAACAACGCCGCCGCGACCATGCAGTGGATCGCCGTGCTTGGATGCGTGGAGGACCACGTCGTCGAGGCGTTTCACCACGGCCGGGGCGTGCCCTATTCCGCCTATAAACGCTTCCATGAGGTGATGGCCGAGGAAAGCGGGCAGACCGTCGTCGCGGCGCTCGAGGATCACATCCTTCCGCTGGCGCCCGGGCTGTCCGGGCGGCTGGAGCGGGGCATCGGCGTCATGGACATCGCCTGCGGATCGGGCCTGGCGATGATCACGCTGGCGTCGCTTTATCCCAACAGCCGATTCACCGGCTATGACTTCTCCGAGCATGCCATCGACGCGGCCCGGCGCGAAGCGGAGCGGCGGGGCGTGACCAACGTCGTGTTTGAGGTGAAGGACCTCGCCAGGCTTGAAGAATTCGACCGCTACGATCTCATCACCGGATTCGACGCCATTCACGATCAGGCCCGACCGGAAGCGGTTCTGCAAAACGTGCGTCAGGCTCTGAAGCCGGGAGGGATGTTTCTCATGCAGGACATCCTCGCCTCGAGCCATGTGCATCACAATATCGCGCATCCGGTGGGCACGTTCATCTACACGATTTCCTGCATGCACTGCATGTCCGTTTCCCTCGCCAACGGCGGTCCGGGCCTGGGCGCGGCGTGGGGAAAGGAACTGGCGCTGCGAATGCTCAACGAGGCGGGCTTCACCGACGTGCGCGTCGAGACGCTGCCGCATGACCCGTTCAACTATTATTACATCATGCACAAGTGAGGTCTGTGCGACGGGGTGTTTTCATGGTCTGTCCTTTATCGTTCCGGCTTTCCCCGTTATAACTGCCGGCCGAAAGAAGGAGACAAGACATGGAACGCACGTTGATCATTCTGAAACCCGATTCCGTTCAGCGCGGGCTGTGTGGAGAAATCCTCACCCGTTTTGAGAGAAAAGGCCTCCAGATCGTCGGTCTGAAGTTCATGAAGATTCCCACGGCCACCGCGGAGCGGCATTACGCGCCCCACAAGGGCAAGCCCTTCTACGAAGGGCTGGTGAAATTCATGACCAGTTCGCCCGTCGTCGTCCTCGCGCTGCAAGGCAAGGACGCAATCGCGATTTCACGCAAGATGATGGGCGCGACCTTCGGGAGCAAGGCCGAGCCGGGCACCATTCGTGGCGATTTCGGAGTGAGCAATTCCTTCAATCTCATTCATGGCAGCGACGCTCCCGAAAGCGCCCAGCGCGAGCTGGAGTTGTTTTTCAAAGCCGAGGAGCTGCTTGACTGGACCCCGGCGTCGCAGGGATGGATTTATGATCTGAGCAAGGGACAGCCGGAATAGCGGCCGGCATCAGGCGCTTCGTTGAATGAACGCCTCATCGAGGCGCGGAAGAAAGAGCAGGTCATCCATGTCGGAGGATAATCTCTTCCCCGGTGCCCGCGGCGCCGCGGTTTCATTCACCTATGATGACGCACTGCATGTTCATCTCGACCATGCAATGCCCGATCTGGAAGCGGTCGGGCTGAGGGGATCGTTTTACGTTCCCACGCACAATCAGCCCAACGACGCCTGGCAGGATCGCAAATCCGATTGGCGCGCCGCGATCGCGCGCGGCGGGCATGAGCTGGGCAATCACACGCAGTATCATCCTTGCAGCGGCATCCTGAACTGGGTGAAACCCGAGCGCCGGCTCGAAACCTACGACCTCGACAGGATCGAACGCGAGCTTCTCGCCGCCAACCGGGAACTCGCCGAAGGCGCCGGCGTCGTCACGCCCGTCAGTTTTGCGTACACCTGCGCGCATGACTGGGTTGGTCCCGAGCGGACCAGTTTTCGTCCCGTCGTCGGGAGGATTTTTCCGGCGGCCCGGGTCGGCGACATCGAGTTGACCGGTCCTTTCGTCAATCCTCACAATCTCGATTTCACCGCCATCGGTTCCATCGGCATTGTCGAAGACCATTCGCTTGCCGATCTGAAACGATCCGTCGATCTCGCCATCCAGCGCCGCGAATGGCTGGTTTTCATGTTTCACGGCGTCGGTGGTGAACATCGGATGAACATCCTTCGCAAAAATCACATTGCCCTCGTGGAATACGTTGCCGGCCGATCCGGCGAAATCTGGTGCGACACTTTTCTCAATATTTCCCAACACATCCGTAAAATCACCAATCGCCCCTGGAAAGCCGAATCCCCCCAATGAGCACGCCCCGGCGGGTCTGTGTTCTGGTTTTATTCCTACACGAGCTTACGTCTTAATAATATCCCCTTGGTTACAAGGAATTTGTGTAACCCATTTGAAATACAAGACTTGAATACTAACTACCTATTATCTGGTAGGAAATAGATAATATCTTGATTCGTAGAAAACGGTCGCTATACTGACGCCACTCTTTGGAGGTTTCCATCATGAATTTCGATCCGGCAATGGCGAAGATTGAACACATCAAGCAGGAGAAGGACGGCCTGGGTGTGTGGGATGACATCTTCCGATTTGCCAAGTCCGGTTTTGCGAGCATTCAGGAATCCGATTTCGCCCGCATGCGTTGGTTTGGCATCTATCAGCAGAAGCCCAATGAAGGTCACTTCATGTGGCGGATCAAGCTGCCCGGAGGACGGCTGACGGTCCCGCAGGCCCGCATCACCGGGGAGATTGCGAACCTGTACGGCAAGGGCATCGTGGACATCACCACCCGACAGGACATTCAGCTTCACTGGCTGACCATCGAATGCTTTCCCGATGCGCTGGATCGCATTTACAACCAGGCCGGTCTTTACACCGATTTCGCCTGTGGCGACACGCCGCGCAACACCTGCTCGTGCCCGTTGGACGGGGTTCTCAAAAACCAGATATGCGATCTCGGCGGGTTGGTGCAGGGCATCAGCGACATGTATCGCGCCGGTGGGCGAGAGTTCAGCAACCTGCCGCGCAAATTCAAGACCGCGATCAGCGCCTGCCCGCTGCATTGCTGCCAGCCGCAGATCAATGACGTGGGATTCTTCGGTGTGATCCGCCGCAAGCATGGACGCGAGGAGCGCGGTCTGGGGGTGTTGGTCGGCGGGGGGCTTTCGTCCACGCCGCATTACGCCCAGGGCCTGCGCGTCTTCATCCCCGAGGACAAGGTGCAGCAGCAGGCGCCCGACGTGGCGCGCCGCGTCTGCAACATCTTCCGCGACGCCGACGAACTCCGATACAAGCGCAAACGCGCCCGCATGAAGTTCCTCGTCGCCGACAAGGGCTGGCAATGGTTCCGTGACAACCTCGAGCAGCGCCTCGGGTATGCGCTGATCCACGACGATGAAATCACCAATCCGCGCGGCGGGCTGCACACGGATCACATGGGGATCGGCGAGCAGAACGACGGATTGTATTACGTCGGCGTCGCGGTCGAGCGAGGCCGCACCAGCGGTGACAAGCTGATCGAGGTCGCCAACCTCACCGAGCGTTTCGCCGCCCCCGGACGCGGCGAGCTTCGTCTGTCGCAGAAGCAGAACATCCTCATTCCACATGTGCCGAAGGAAAACGTCGACGCGCTGGTGAAGGAACTCGGCGACCTCGGTTTGCCGCCCAACGCGCCGCTGTGGCGCGAATCGTTGGTGAGCTGCACGGGAACCCAGTTCTGCAACCTTGCGGTGACGGAAACCAAGGATCGCGCCCGCAGCATCCTGAAATACCTGGAGGAGGAGGTTGAGCTGGATTCACCGATCATGGTCGGCGTCACCGGCTGCCCCAATTCCTGCTCGCAATACCAGATCGCCGACATCGGACTGACCGGAACCAAGGCGGTATGGGAGGGCGAGAAGACGGATGCGTTCGACATGCTTGTTGGTGGGAGCCTCGGTGAGAAGCCGGAGTTCGCGCAGGTGGTGGTGCAGAAGATTCCCGCGCCGATCGTTCAGAAGGTGATCGGGCAGCTCGTTCTCAACTACAAGGCCAACCGCGTGGAGGACACCGACGGCGAAGTGGAGACGTTCCGTGACTTCGTGGCGAGGCAGAAGGTGGATCAGCTTCGCAAATGGTCGGAAATTCCGGAGTGGACCGCGCCCGCGCCCAAGGCGCCCAGGGCGGTCAAGTCCGTGCCCGCGGGAGCGGCGTAGCAGGGCGGTTTTCAACTGAAGCGTTCTCACGCGAAGCGGCGTGGTTGCCAGGCAGCCATGCCGCATTCCGTATGTCGATGTCGTCGTTTCGTGCGGTGGAAATGCCGCCGGTGGAATTGCCAAACGCGCCGTGAATGGCGATCATGAGCGGCGTCATCGCTGATCGCGCGGGCGCGCTTTTAACGGCATGATGGACATGATGATGATCTCCGATCCTTTCAGTTCCACAAACCGGCTGATTGCCCCTTCAATTCTCTCGGCCGACTTCAGCCGGCTTCGCGAGGAGTGCGACGACGTGCTGCGTGGCGGGGGGGATTTTCTCCACCTCGACGTGATGGACGGGCATCTCGTGCCCAACATCAGTTTCGGCGCGCCGGTGTTCAAGCGGCTGCGAAAGCATTTCGACTGTTATTTCGACGCGCACCTCATGATCGACGAACCGGTTCGCTATGCCCCGGACATGGTGAAAGCCGGCGCCGACAACATCACGTTTCATGTGGAAGCGCCCGAAGTGCGGGATGATGTCGCCGCCGCCGCGAAAGCGATCGCGAAGCTCGGGTGTCACGTCGGCGTGACGCTCAAGCCCGGCACGCCGATCGAGGCGGTGTATCCGGCGCTCGATCATGTGAACATGGTGCTCATCATGAGCGTCGAGCCGGGCTTTTCCGGGCAGAAATTCATGCCCGAGGCGCTGGTGAAGGCGGAGGCGGTGAAGAAGCGCCTTCGCCCGGATCAGCGGCTGGAGATTGACGGGGGGATCAACCTCGACACGATCGAACAGGCCCGCAATGCCGGCGTCGACTGGTTTGTCGTCGCCAGCGCGATTTTCGATCAACCCGACCGCGCCGCGGCGATTTCACGGCTTCGCCGGCTGATGGCGGAGCGGTGAGGGGAGCGGGGGCGTTTGGCCCTACCATCTCCCCTGTAATCGTCGTATGATTTTTCCTCCGTGTTCTCCACGCCTCGGCGCGGGGGCCGGCGTATTGGAAGGAAAGCAGGAATGGCACAGGTTCCGCAGGAAAGCACGGGCACGACGAAGGGCGGCATCCCGGAAGGGCTGTGGATGCGCTGCCCCGAATGCGGGGACATGCTTTATCGCAAGGTGGTCGAAGAGGCCTTTCACGTTTGCCCGGCGTGCCAGTATCACTTTCGCATCAGCGCGCGCGTTCGCGTCGCCCAGCTTGTCGATCCCGACAGTTTCGAGGAAATGTTCAGGGATCTCGAGCCGGTGGACCCGCTGAAGTTCGTCGATAAGAAGGCATACAAGGACCGGTTGAAATCCGAGCAGGAAAAGAGCGGCAATCGCGACGCCGTCGTCTGCGGCAAGGCGTTCATCAAAGGCCGGCCGGTCATGCTCGCGGTGATGGACCCGACCTTCA
>CAYUNS010000108.1:0-9530 GCA_964446155.1 uncultured Tepidisphaeraceae bacterium
CCTGGATGAACCGCCGCGAGCTTTCGCAGTCCATTGTCGCCGATTCCGGATCGATGAACCGCCATCCATGCGATTCAAATCGCTCCCGGACTTCGCCGGGCATGCTCTGCATCCCCATCGTCATGTCCCATGACACCCGCCCGGGGAGATCGATCATCTTCATCCATTCCACGCCCTTGCTGCTGAGGTAGGCGCGTCCCTGGAATTCAAGATGGCGATCGGCCGAATGTTCCCATTTGCCGATCGTGGTGAACGCCCGCGATGTCGTGGAGACGACCGGCCAATGCTCCAGCGCCATCGGCTGGCGGGTTGGAACCCAGTCGATCCCATGCGTCGGCAAAGGGCAGGCGGCCGTTCCGATCAACGTCCCGAACGTCGCGGCGCGATCGAACCCCTTGTAATAATTCAGGAAGGATTCGTCCCGCATCATTCGCAGTTGCGTGAAGACCGGGTCGGTGTCGATCACCGCACGGCGTTTCGGTCTCGGCCGATCCTCGCGCAGCGGCGTCACCCCGCTGACGCACAACAGCAAGTCGCATCCCGCCAGCGCCGCATCCAGTTCCTCCCTCGTCATTCCATAATGGCGATCCTCGAACTGCGAGTAGTAACACCACGGGATATCCAGTCCGAACCGCGTGAAGGTCCGTTCAAGATGCGCCCTTCCGTAACCGCTGTCGACGCCGACGGTGTAGGTTTTCGGATTGTATGGATACGAATACTCCCCGCTGTCCTCGAGGAATATCACGCGATGCCCCATCGACCGCAATCCGAGCAGGTAGTTCAGGTGATGCCAGGTCATTCCGCCCAGCGGAAACCCGACGATATATCCACCGACGATGATGGTGAGGGAGGATGCCATCAGGTGCGTGATTTTGAATGCGGCAGCGGCCCGGGCGTTGTCGGGCGGCTGCGTGGACTGGCATAAATCGCGTCGATCATCGCCGGCAATACCCGGTCGGGCGCAAGATACTCTCGCGCGATCTCATAAGCCGCCCGACGATGCCGTGAGGGATCGTCCATGATCCGCTTCAGGCCGTCGATGGCCTCTTCCATGGTCGCGAAGGCGATCAGGCCCTCTCCACTCGGCACAAACCGGCTCCAGCCGGTGTCCTGCACGACCGCCGGCCTGCCCGCGGCGAGATAGCACGCCGTGCGGCAACTGAACCAGCCGCTGCGCGTCGCGACATACACGTTCTTGGCGACGGACCACTCGCCGAGGCTGTCCCCGATGAATTTCAGATACGATTCCGGCGTGCCGGTCTGCTTATAGGCGTCCAGCGTCCGCCAGCCGTCCTGTTTGATCTGCTCGAACGGCGTTTTGTGCCCGCCGATCGCCAGCGCCAACGGCACATCGGTCCGGCGCGGCAGATCGTGGAATCGGTCGTACTCGGGAACCTTCGTGCCGTAGTCCGTCCCTTGCCACAGCAACCGCCCGCGAAACCAGTCCCACGTCATCACGGTGGTGAAGCTCGCATTGTCCGGCGGCGGCGCGGCGCGCGCCTCCCGCCAAGGCGCCAGGGAAACCACGCATCGCGTCGGTTGCCAGTCGAAATCCATCCGGGGGATGACGCAATCCCCGCCGTAAATATTCTCCGCATAGGTCAGATGCCGATCGTGCGCCGCCACCTGTGCGCACCAGCGCTCGACATTCTCCGACCACGCGAACTTCTCATGCAGCATGATCTGGTTGTACCCCGGATCCGTGTCCATGAAGACCTTGACGCATTTCGGGTTGAGATTGTCCGGGAAGAAGCACGCGCCGGAGACATTGAGAAAAACATCCGCGGTTCGCGCCACCTCGTCGAACGCCTCGCGCGTCATCCCAAAGCTTTTGTCGTGCAGCAGCATGTAATGCCACCGCTCGGACAACTCCGGGGCGTATGCGTCGAAGAATCCTTTGATGAAGTTGACGCTGAACTGCGGATCGTCCGTCGGATATCGCTTCACCGGATCGTAAGGCCACACCCAGGTGTCCTCGTGGTAATACACCTCGTGCCCCAGCTCGTGCAGCGCCATCACATAATGGAAGTAATCCCATGCGACGCCCCCCAGCGGGAACTGCCCCACCAGCCCGCCGACGATAATGCGAAGTTTCCGAGTCGATCCGTGCATTCTAGCCGCGCCCGTCCGTCGCCCCCTGCTCCCCGTCCGTCAGTTTCATCTGGTGCTTCGCCATCTGAAAGTATAACCCACGCTTCGCGACCAGCGCCTCGTGCGTTCCGCGCTCGACGATTTTTCCCTCGTCCATGACGAAAATCTGGTCGCAATCCGCCACCGTGCTCAATCGATGGCTCACGAGGATGATGCTGCGCAGGCCTTTCAACCGCTTGAGCGTCTCGATGATATGCTGCTCGTGCGCCGGATCGAGCGCGCTGGTCGGCTCATCCATGATGATGATCGGGGCCTCCGTCAGCAGCGCGCGGGCGATGCTGATCCGCTGCTTCTGCCCACCGGACAGGTTCTGCCCGGCCTCGGTGATGACCTCGTCGTATTTCCCCGGCAGCCTGTCGATGAACACCGTCGCGCCGGATATTTCCGCCGCCTCCCGAATCTGCGCCTCGGTCGCGTCGGGACGCCCATAGGCGATGTTCTCCCGCACCGTCGCCGGCAGGATCACCGATTCCTGCAACACCAGCGCGATGTGCCTGCGCACGTCGTTGACCTTCACTTTGCGGAGATCGTGATCGTCCAGCTTCAACGCGCCCCGCACCGGATCGTAAAATCGCGGCAGGAGGTTCAGGAGCGTCGTCTTGCCGACCCCGGATTGTCCGACAAACGCCACCATCTCGCCGGGACGTATCACGCACGACACATCGCACAGCACCGGCCGGCCGGCCTGGTACTCGAAGACGACGTTCTCCAGTGACAGCACGCGCGGCTGCCGGGGCAGATGAATCGCGTCGGACGCGTCCTGGATGATCGGATCGCGGTCCATCACCTCGAACACGCGCTTCACCCCCGCCACCCCTCCCGCCAGCGCGGCGCTCGTCCCGCTGAGGCTTTTCAGCGGCCCGTAAAGCTGCCCGAGGAAAAACGTGAGAAAGATCGACAGTTCCCCGATCGTCATCCCCGACTCCCCAAGCTGGTTGACGTATTGATCCTGATACACCACCCATCCCCCGTATCCGAAGATGACCGCCCCACCCAACCCGAAAATCAACCCCACGAACAGCCAGAACCACATCTCCTGCCAGTGCAGCCGCAGATACGCGCGCACCGAGTTTTGTACCGTCGAGGAAAACCGCGCGTACTCGTCGGCCTCCCGCCCGAACGCCTGCACCAGCCCGATCGTCGCCGCCGACCGTTGGATCGTCGTCGTGAGCTGCGTGTCCACCTCCTTCGCCTCGCGAGCGCGCGTCTGGAGAATCTTCGAGTAGATTTTCGTCGTCCAGAACAGCAGCGGCGCCACGGACAGCGACAACACCGTCAGCTTCCAGTTCTTGCTCAGCATGATGCAGGTCATGATCGCAAGCGTCACCGAGCTGACGAGGATGTTCTGTACCAGCACATTGAGGATCGTCTGGAATCCAAACGTATCCCACGACAACCGGTAGATCGCGTCCCCCTGCGGCTGGCTGCGGTGATATGCCAGCGACAGCGCCTGAAGCTTCTTGAACAGCTCGCATCGCACCCGCATCAGCCCGCCGTAGCCGATCTGGATGTTGAGCAGCGTCTGCGCCATGCTCATGATCTCCTGCATCAGCCGCAGCCCCAGCACCAGCGCCGCCAGCGTGATGATCTGCCCAACTTTGTCCTCGGGCGCGATCCGGAAAAACGCCCGGTATACCCAATCCACCCCCGTCACGTCGCCGAAGATCGAATCGACCAGGATCGCCAGCGGATACGCCTGCAACAGCCCGCAGGTCGTCATCAGCACGATCAGCGCCAGCGACAGGATGATCTTGCCCAGGTCTTCGCGGAAGTAGGAGATGGCGCGGAGGTATAAGTGCATGGAGATCGAGGAACAGGGATGGGCGGTTCGGGGTTCAGACCCGTGCGCATCGACCCGGCTTATGCGATTGCCGCTTCCTCATCCTCCAGATCAAGGTCCGTGACCGGCTTTTTCCGGCGAGTGCGTTGTTTGGACAGGGGCTGCGGGGTTGATTCCGAATCCGCCGGCGCCGCTTCAGCCGCCGGTGTCGCCGGGACCGGCCAATAGCCCGCCTTTTCCGCCGCCTGGTCGATCAGCCCGAACACCGGGCGCGACACGCGATGACGGTTGACGAGGAACATCGTCCACCACGACAACGGGATCAGCACCGCCGGTCGGGAAAACTCGAACGGAACGTACATCAGCAACAGCCCCGTCATGATCGATCCCGCCGCCAGCAGGACCATGCAGAACTTGCTCATGACCATGCGCACCCGTACCCGCGTCAGCAGCCCCGAGCCGTGGTGATGTTCCGTCGCCGTCGTCACCGCGACGCGCACATAGCGGCTGGCGTAAATCTCCAGGTCGCGGTCGCTCCATCCGCTGTCGAGCCGGAACCGCCACCCGGCGGCCTGCACTTCGTCCTTCACGCGCTTCAGCAACACCAGCCGGTCATGCTCGTGGCTCCAATAGCGCAATGTGTCGTGATCCCGGGGATCGAACGGCAACGCGCCCGAGCGTCTGTATCCGCGCGCCTCGTCCTTCATCACCTTCGCTTTCAATCGCACCGAATAGCGCGCCCACCCACGCGTGATCGGCTGGCGATAATGCAGATAGGCGATCAGCAGACGGGAAAGCGGATGTCGGTGCTTCGGCATGGGCGATTGGATCGCCGCCACCGCCGCCAGCACCATCGGGATCAGGATCATCGCCAGCGTCACCCACCACAGCGGACTGAATGCCGCGCCCAGCACGAACGTGAACGCCGTCAGCAGATGCCACTCGATGCTCATCATCATCATGGCCATCAGCGACGCCGGCTTGCGGTAGATCGTTTGGAACAGGCCCGTTCCAAACAGCCCGTGATAGATCACGTCTCCGCCGAACCGCACGCCGATCTGGTCCCCACCATAGATCCGCCCGCGCCAGTGCGACGCGCCCAGCGTGTTGAAATGATCCGGGTGCTTGTATTTCAACAACGCCTCGGCTTCCCCGTAGCCGCGCTGCTGCTTGAGATAGGCTTCGATCGTGTTCCGGCGATAATGCCACACCTGCGCCGCCGGCGCGAAGCCGATCGTGTACCCCAGATGCTGCAACCGCCAGATGAAATCGACATCGTCCCCGGCCTTGCGGAATTGCAGATCAAACCCGTTGATCTGCCTCGCCGCCCAGGTGTAGAACGCCATGTTGCATCCCGGCACATGCTCGGCGGTGCGATCATCGATCATCACATGCGTCGGCCCGCCGGGGCTTAGCCCCACGCAATCCGCCACCCAGCTTCCCTCGTCGGGAATCAGGTTGGGACCGCCCATCCCGACATGGTTGCTTCGCACCAGCCCCAGTGCGATGTAATAAAGCCAGTCCTCGTCGGCCTCGCAGTCGCTGTCGGTGTAAATGATGATCTCGCCGCGCGCCGCGTTCATTCCCACATTGCGGGCAAACGACAATCCCATGTTCCTCTGCCGGATGTTCCGCACATGCGGAAACCGCCTCAGGATCCGCTGCGTGTCGTCCGTGCTTCCGTCGTCGACGAAGATCACTTCGTATTTGGGATAACGAATGCGCTCCATCGAACGCAGGCAACTCTCAACCGTGCTGGCGCCGTTGTATGAGCAGATGATGACGCTGACCATCGGCAACGTTTCATCCGTCACCTGCGGCACGCGATGGAAGATCGACCGGATCGCCTCATACGCCGGCTTGGGAGATCGGTCGCGGCGGACGATGCCGAACGCCCAGTCCTCGATCTGGTGTCCGTGCGTATGCCAGTCGTCCGTGAAGCTGAAGATGACCGTCCCCGCCAGCCCTTCGTCGAACACCGCCTTCACATGCGCCGTCAGGATTTCCGCCTGCTTTTCCTCAGGATATTCGCGAAACGTGTCGATCCCGTATTCACCCAGCATCAGCGGCTTCTCGCCGGCGATGTTCTGAAGCCGCGCCAGGTAATTGCGGAACACCTTGTCATCGTGCAGGTAGACATTGAAGCACACGAAGTCGATCCCGCGCGGCTGGACGTATTCGGTCGTGGGGAAATTCGCGAAGGTGACGAGGCAGTCCGGCGCTTCGGCCTTGGCGATGCCGACCAGGTCGTCAATGAATCGCTCGACCCTGTCGCGCCCAACGAAGCGGACGATATCGGCGGGGACTTCGTTGACGACGCTCAGGGCGAACACGGCCGGATGATTGCCACACGTTGTCGCGGCGCTCCGCACCGCGTCATGAGCCTGCCGTGTCAACGCCTCATCGCCCACGAATGTCAGGTTTTTCGGCCAGGCGATGTCCAGGAAAATCCTGACGCCCATCTCCAGCGCCATGTCCAGAAACCACCTCGGGGGAGTGTGATAGATGCGAACGACGTTGGCGCCCAGATCGACGATCTGCCGGAAGTCGCGTCGAACCTGTTCCGCCTCCGGCAGAGGGTCGCCGTCGCGATTGGGCGCGAACGGGCCGTAAGTCACGCCCTTCACGTAGAATTTTTCCTCGCCCAGTCGGAAAAACTTCCCATCACGACGAACCCGATTGGTCACCGGCTCGGCGCGGCGCTGCCGGCCCGCGGAAGCGGAACGCGCGGGAGAGGAAACTTCAGACAACACGGCCGGCGGCATCACTCTTCATCCTCGCCCCATTGCGGGGACGGTAACAACCAGAACACCGCATCCGGATGGATGCGAACCCCGCATGACTCTTTCGTCCAGAAGCATGCGCGCGTTAAGGCATTCTAAACCACTGTCGCTCACGAACCTATACTTAAAAGTCCGCCCCGTGATGTTAGGCCGGTAAATCGGATCAATTCGAGGCAGGCTGGGAAAAAGCTGCCGACTGCAACCAACAGTTGCGTCCGATAACAATCTTCGTGTCCCGGAATCTGAAAAACCAACCGGAAACGCTCCAATTCTCCGGCTCTGCGAAGCGATGCCCCTTCAATGGATCCGCCGGCCGTCGATGTTGAAAAAGCTCAGATGCGCGGCATCGAAGTGGAGGCTCGCCCTCGATCCGACCTCCCACCGGTCGTCGGCCGTCGCGCGGGCGACAATTCGGCCAACAGGGGATGCGACGTGAACCGAGCGATAGGCGCCCATGTATTCGTTCACGACCACCTCCCCTTCGATCGGCCCGGTGTCGCCGACGACCACATGCTCGGAGCGCACACCCAGCGTTGCCGGACCGGGAGCCAGATCGCGCGCGGCGGGAATTCGTTCAGTCATTCCTTGCGGGATGAAGAATGACGGTGAATCACGGGTGATTTCGCCCCGGATGAAATTCATGCCGGGGCTGCCGACGAAGTTGGCGACGAACAGGTCGGCCGGGCGGTCGTAGATGCTCACCGGCGTGTCGGCCTGACGAATCTCCCCGCCGTTCATGACCACAACCCGGTCGGCGAGGCTCATTGCCTCCTCCTGGTCGTGGGTCACATAGATCGTCGTCACCTTCATCTCGAGTTGCTGGCGGCGGATGAATTCGCGCATCTCGAGCCGGCGATCGGCGTCGAGCGTGCCAAGCGGCTCGTCCATCAGCCACAGTCGCGGCTTGCGCACCATCGCCCGCGCCAGCGACACCCGCTGCTGATCCCCTCCGCTGAGCTGACGCGGATACCGGCGCAGCAGCGGCGTGATCCCCAGCCGCCCGGCGACATCGAGCACCGCCTGCCGCACCTCACGTCCGGGCAAGCCGACGCTGTGCAGTGGGAAGGCGATATTGTCCTCGACGCAAAGATGCGGATACAGCGCATAAAACTGGAAGACGAAGCCCACATCCCGCTGCGACGGCCGGCGCCGGGTCACATCCTCCCCCGCCAGGCGGATCGCCCCCGCCGATGCGATCTCCAGCCCCGCGATCATGCGCAGAGTCGTCGTCTTGCCGCAGCCGCTCGGTCCGAGGAGAACGACGAATTGGCCTTCCGCGATGTCCAGCGAGACGCCTTTCACCGCCGCCGTACCGTCGGGATAGGTCTTGTGGAGATTGTCGATCTCGAGAAAGCTCATGTCGTCGAACCGGAACGCGGAAGATGGCTCACCACGATCTGCAACACGGTCCCCCCGGCCGTCACAAAAAAACCCGCGCCAAATCCCCCGTGCCACCACGGCTGAAGCATCATCGCCACGCCGATCGCCATGAGGCAGAGGGAGAAAATGTCGAGGCTCCGCCGAATCAACCCGGATGCTCCTGGTCTTGTCGTCCCGCTCATTGCTTGATCGTGCCGAACGTCACGCCTCGCAGCAGGTGGTGTCTTACAAGGATTGTGAACACGATGATGGGCACGACGAACAGCAGCGCTCCCGCGGCCACCTGTGGCCAGGGGACGCCGCTGATGTTGCCCTGCAATCCCGCGAAATAAACCGGTACAGTCTGCGGACCTTGTGGTGGCGGATTCAGCGCTACCGCGAAGGCATATTCGTTCCATGCCGAGATCAGGCAGAAAACGGCCGTCACCGCCATCCCCGTGCGCGCTTGCGGCAGGATGATGCGAAAAAACGCCGCGAGCCGCGAGTATCCGTCCACCAGCGCGGCCTCCTCGTAGGCGAGGGGGATTTCATCGATGAATCCCTTCATCAACCAGACGGCCAATGAAAGATTGAACGCGGTGTAAAGCAGGATCAGGCCCGCGTGCGTATTGAGCAGGCCCAGTTCCCCCCACATCAGCCAGATCGGCATGACGACGGCGAGCGGCGGCAGGAAGCGCGTCGAGAGGATGAAGAACAGCCAGTCCTTCGCTCCCGTGATGCGGAAGCGCGAGAAGCCGTAGGCGCACGCTGTTCCAAGACACACCGATGCGAGGGTGCTGACCACGCCGATCAGCGCGCTGTTTCCCAGGAAATGGAAAAAGCTGTGCGTGACGCCCATATGGGTTTCGGCAAGGCGCCGATAACCCTCGAATGTGACTTCATAGGCGATGCCCTCGGGATCGACCGGGCCGACGTGCGGAACCCACCTGGGTTGCGGCGAGAGAGTTGCGGCGTGGTCCTTCGTCGAGGTGATGACCATCCATGCCAGCGGCAGAATGGCGATCGGCAGGTATCCCAAAATGATCAGCCCGCGAAGGATGTTCATCGCGCTCCCCTTCCCCGCCCGCTCTGGATCGCATCGAGATATCGCACGAACGCGCTGGCCAACCCGATCACCACGACCAGGACGACGCACGCATACGCGCTGCCCAGCCCGATGCGGAAGCTGTTGAACATTTCCTGGTAGAGCAGCGCGCTGAGGGTTTGCGTGGCACGATCGTTCGGGCCGGTGATTGCCATCACCAGGTCGAACTGCTTGAGCGCGTCGGTCGTGCGGAACAGCACCGCGAGCAGAAGCAGCGGAGCGCACAGGGGCAGGGTGATGCGATGAAACACCCGCCACGTCGAAGCCCGGTCGATCTCCGCGGCCTCGTAGAGGTGGCTCGGGATCGCGTTCAACCCCGCCAGCGCGATCAGCATCATGAAGGGAGTCCACA
>CAYUNS010000108.1:9540-12688 GCA_964446155.1 uncultured Tepidisphaeraceae bacterium
CCTACACGTGTATCATAATTGAGATTTTTTACCTCGATTTCGCGTTTCTTTTCTTCTGCCACGTCGTATTCAGGATCCAGCCCCTTTGACGGAATAATAAAGCCTTCCTTCTTGGCCACATTCTGCACGCACAGCGCGATCAGCATCATGAAGGGAGTCCACATCCACACGTCGATGATGAGAATGGAGGCGAGCTTGAGATTCGGATCGGTCAACCAGTTGGGCTGTGCCCACCCGGCCAGACGCGACAACTGATTGAGCGCGCCGTAGGTTCCGTTGAGAATCTGATGCCAGTACAAGCCCATCACCGCGGGGGAAAGCATCATCGGGATCAACAGCAGCATCAGCAGGACCGTCTTGCCCGTGAACGCCTTGCGAAGGGAGAGCGCGAGAATGAATCCAAGCAGCAGTTCGATGGTGACGGCGAAGAAGACGAACAACCCCGTCGTACGCAGCGCCGCCGCAAAGCGCGGATCGGTGAAGACGCGCGTGTAATTGGCGGCGCCGATGAACGAGCGATCGCCGCCGCCGAGCTGCGCGTCGGTGAAGCTGAGAACGACGTTGTAAAGCAACGGAAAAAGGTTGAGCGCGATCAGGAAGGTCAGTGTGGGAGCAACAAAGGCCCACTTGAGTAATCGGGATTGGTCCTGTTGCATGGGTCGTCCTGGGGCAATGTCCGGGTTTTTGCCACACCCTCCCACCGGCGTGAAGAAGAAGGCTACTTCAAATGACCGGCGTCCCGAAGAATCCTTTCATGCTCGGTCGCGATCCGGTCGAGCGCGTCCTGGGACGACCGCACGCCGTCGAGCGCCTCGCCGAGATTGCGCTGGGCCGACTCGAGGAGATCGTTGTATTCGGGAACATTCCAGAAATCGCGCACATGATCGAGCGATTCCGCGAACGCCGCATTGTACGAAGCGGCGGACTTGAAGGCGTCGCTGTCGAGGATATGCGAATTGGCGGTGAAGCCCGCGGGTTTAGTCACCCACTGCTCCTGGACGGGGCGTTTCAGAAACCAGGCGATGAATCGCCTGGCCAGTTCCTGTTTCTCGGGCGTCGTTTTCGTGGAGATGCTGAACCCTTGTCCACCGAGGCTGACGGCGCGGATGTCATTGTGCGCGGGCAGCGCGAAGAAGCCAGCCTTGTCCCCCATCTTCCTCGCTATGTCGGGAAAGAACGCGAAATAATTCATCGCCATCGCGGCCGAGCCATTGATGAAGTATTCCGGCGTCTTCGAGTAATCGAGATTCGCCCCATCAGGCGGTGCGAATCGCAACAGGCCGCTGAAGAAATCGAGCGCCTCCACCGAAGCCGGGCTGTTGACCACCCCCTGCACTTTCATCGTATCGCGATCGGCCCAGTCGCCGCCCCACGCCCACATGAGTTGCTGATATCCCATGACCAGCGAGTCGTAAGATCGTCCGGTGAGCATCGCCGCGCCATAGCGCTGCTGATCGGGCCGATGAAAGAATTCCGCGATCTGGCGAAATTCCTCCCACGTCGTCGGCGGCGCGAGATCGCGTCCGTGCTTCTCCCTGAACGCGCTTTGCTCGGCCGGATCGGAGAACCAGTCCTTCCGATAGACGAATCCGACCGCGTCCGTCTCGCACGGCGCCGCGAAATATTTTCCGCTGCCGGGAGGATATTCGCACAGGTACTTCATCGCGCGCGGATGAATCGCCTGCATATCGACCGCCGTAGGCAGCCACTCGGTGAGATCGACGTAAAGACCGTTGACCGCGCCGCGGCCGATCCACTGACTGTCGCCGACGACAACATCAAAATCCGTCCGCGATTTGGCGAAGTTCCGGAAAACCTGCTGCTGATAATCCGACCAGGGAATCTGGTTGACCGTCACCGCGATGCCGGTCTCGGCTTCAAATTCCCTGCCCAGTTCCTGCAATCCCTCGGCCGGCGCCCATTGCGCCCACCAGATGGTAATCGATTGGCTGTTGGCCGAGTCCTCCTTCCCGCATCCGGCGAGCAAAAGACATGTTCCCATAAGCGCCATCGAAAGGAATTTCAGCTTCATCATTATAGTTGGTTCCCTGAACGGAAGCAGACCACCCCCGCCGCCGCGACACCGGTAGGATACCAATCATTCGCCTGCGGGAAAGTGGCGCGTGACGGGCTTCAATGCCCGATCGCGTGATCGATGGGAAAGGCTTCGCCGCCCCAGGCTTTTTTTGATGTCCATGGTTGAGGAGGTTCCGACCAGAACGGATCGGCCGCGGGCAACCCCAGGGGAAGCAATCCCACGGAACAGAGATAGAGGCTGCCCGTGGAAATGTAAGATTCCCCGATATCCGGTTGATGCCCGCAGAAACCGATGCGCAGCCAGCCTTGCTCATCGAATGTGCCGGGCGCCTCGATCGATCGGCGAATCACCGCCGTCATCGCCTCGCGCGCCTGCGAGGGGGAAATGTCCGGCGGCAACTGTCGCAGCCATGCGATCTGCGCCAGTCCCTGCAGCGCGCCGAATCGATATGCCAGCGAACGTCCCACCGGGGAAAATGTTCCCTCCGGCGAGATCGACCGCTCCTGCACGGCCGCATAACGCCGCGCGCGGGCGAGAATCGCCTCGCCGAACGTTTCGCGCCATTGATGCCGATCGCCCGCGTGCCGCATCAGATCCAGGAGCATGGGTTGAATGACAAAGGCATTGTAATAGTCGCAGTGAAGGTTCGGCCCGTCGCCGTACATGCCGTCGCCCTTGTACCACTGCTCGTGCTGGCGGATCGCGTAGTCGATGCGCATCGCATCCCAATCCGTCGCGCCCAAGGCGAGCAATCCCGCTTCAACCATGGCGCTGAACAGCAGCCAGTTGTTCGATCCGGGCTTGATGACGCGCGACCGGCGCAGCGATGCGATGAGATTCTCCTTCACGCGCTGATCCAGCGGCTCCCACAAAGCACGCGGCGCGCGAAGGATTCCCTGCGTCAGGAACGCCGCATCCACGAGCGACTGTGCATGCGCGCCGGGATCGCAATAGTCCGGAGAGGACGGGTCCGTCACCGCGTCGATTCCGGACCGTGTCCATGCCGCGAACGGCTCCGATGATTTCTCCCCCAGCTCCAGCCACGGCGCGATCCCCGCCGTCAGTCGTCCGAACGCCTCGAAGAAGGAAACTTCTTCGCGCATCGCTCCG
>CAYUNS010000108.1:12698-14087 GCA_964446155.1 uncultured Tepidisphaeraceae bacterium
TTTTGCTCGACCGGCATCCCTTTTCGCAGCCCCCGCCGGGCCGCATGTTCGAGCACCGGCGTCGCAATCCTGCGAAGCGCCTCGATCCAATAACCGCGTTGATCCGTGCCCTGCATAAATCCAATTCATGAATGAGCCGAACGGAATGGCGCGTCAGCATCGACTGCTTGCGACAGGGAAATGGAGAAACCTGAAATATGCCGCCGCGCCGGTGGAAGTTGTAAGCCGGCCAGAAAAATCCGGCAACCCCCCCCGCGCCTCCGCGTCTCTAAATTGGCCACCGAACGAACTTGACACCCGTTCCCATCGTTTCCTATAGTGACGCCCTCTTGGGGAATGGTGTAACGGCAGCACAAGCGCCTCTGGAGCGCTTTGTCTAGGTTCGAATCCTAGTTCCCCAGTTTTCAGCCCGGTCGTCGGACCGGGCTTTTTTTGTGGACTTTTTGTTTGTTTCCTTCCGGATTTGCCGCCAATTGATCCGTTCGGTTTTTTCCATTGTCCGGAGTGGGTGAAAGCGAACCGGCGCGGATCATATCCCCAAACACAATCCCCCGATGTGATGCGTGGCCGTTTCAGGCCGTCGGGTCGGGTCGGATCGGCGGTTGCAGTTCCTTGATTCGTGGTTGATGGGGTCTACAATCGGCTGAACACTGCCGGCGCGTCACCGTAACAAAGGGATTTCCCCGGTGAGGAGCTTCGAGTTTTGAGCGAGTATCCGGTCGCCGGCTTGCATGGAGATGGACATGTTTGAACGTTTCACGGATCGAGCACGCAAAGTCATGGCGTTGGCCAATCAGGAGGCCCAGCGCTTCAATCACGAATACATCGGCACGGAGCACATTCTGCTCGGGCTGGTGAAGGAGGGAAGCGGCGTCGGGGCGAATGTCCTCAAGAACCTGGACGTGGACCTCCGCAAGGTGCGCCTCGAGGTGGAAAAGCTCGTCAAGAGCGGGCCGGACATGGTCACCATGGGCAAGCTGCCCCAGACGCCCCGCGCCAAGAAGGTGATCGAGTACGCGATCGAAGAGGCGCGCAATCTCAATCACAACTATGTCGGCACGGAACATCTTTTGCTTGGTTTGCTCCGCGAGCACGACGGCGTCGCCGCCCAGGTGCTCATGAATCTCGGCTTGAAACTGGAAGAGGTCCGGGAAGAGGTTCTCAACCTGTTGGGAGCTGGCGTGGAAAGCGAAGAACCCCAGGCTCAGGAAAGCAAAAGCCAGAAAGGCAAGAGCAAAACCCCCGCGCTCGATTCGTTCGGGCGCGATCTGACCGAGTTGGCGAAGGAAGGTCAGCTCGATCCGGTCATCGGGCGTAAAAATGAGATCGAGCGCGTCATCCAGATTCTCTGCCGCCGCCAGAAGAACAACCCGGTTCTGCTCGGCGAGG
>CAYUNS010000109.1:0-14071 GCA_964446155.1 uncultured Tepidisphaeraceae bacterium
GGCGCCGTCGCGGTGGCGCGGGGATATGGGGAGCTTCTGCGCGACCGGCAATTCCTCGCCTTCCTGGTCATCATCGGCTGCACCGCGGGGATCATCTTCGCTTATGTGTCGGAGGCGCCGTTCGTCTATATCGAACTGCATGGTGTGAGCACGCAGCGGTTCGGTTACTTTTTCGGCGCGAATGCGATCGGGCTGATGATCGGGACGCAATCCAACCGCCTGCTGCTTCGTCGGCTGGTTCCCCGCCAGGCGCTGGGACTGGGTCTGGGCATTTGCGTGGTCGCGGGGGCGATCCTGTTCGCGTCGGTGGTGAGCGGTCGCGGCGGGCTGATGGTGATCGCCGGCTGCATGTTCCTGCTGCTGCTGGGAGTGGGGATGGCGATGCCCAACCTGATGGCGTTGGCGCTGGCGCCGTTCGGACGGAGCGCGGGCAGCGCATCGGCGCTTCTGGGGATGGCGCAGTTCGGCGTGGGCGCGCTGACAAGCGCGATGACCGGCGTGTTCCACAGCGGGACCGCGCTGCCGATGGCCGCGATGATCCTGATCAGCGCCGTGCTCGCCGTCGGAATGCTGCGGCGGGTCGCCATCCAATCCGATCCGGTGGAGGAACCTTCCGCCTCGGTCGCGGCGGCGTGACGGGGAATTCGTGACGGCGTGTTCGTAATGGGGCGTTGTCGCCACGGCGCGCGATCCGTTCGGGGGGATCAACCCGGCAAGCCCGGTCCGTCCTTCAACGCATCGTCGATGGCGGCGAGTTCGGACGCGGTGAAATCCAGGTTTTCGGTCGCTTTCACATTCTCGACAATCTGTTCCGGCCGGCTCGCGCCGATGAGGGCGGACGTGACCGGCCGGCCTTCAGGAACGGGATCGTTCCGCAGAACCCACGCCAACGCCATTTGCGCGAGGGATTGACCGCGCTGACGGGCCAGGTCGTTGAGCCGGCGCACTTTCGTGAGCTTGTCTTCGGTCAGCGCCTGCGGTTTGAGAAACCCCGTCCTGCTGGCGGCGCGGGAGTCGGCGGGGATGCCTTTGAGATAACGATCGGTGAGCTGGCCTTGCGCGAGGGGGCAGAAGGCGATCGTGCCCATGCCGAGCCGCGCGGCGGCGGCGAGCAGGTCGGCTTCGATCCAGCGATCGAGGAGACTGTAGCTGGGTTGATGAATGATCGGACGGGCGAATCCCGCCTGCTCGCAGACATCAACCGCCTGCGTCGTGCGGGTTCCGCTGTAGCTGCTGATGCCCGCATAAATCGCCTTTCCGCTGCGGACGGCCTGATCGAGCGCGCCCATCGTTTCTTCGAGGGGGGTGGCGTCCGTCTCGGGATCGGGTCGATGCGAATAGAAAATATCCACATAGTCCACACCCATGCGTTTCAATGAGGCGTCCAGGGAGGCGAGCAGATATTTTCGGCTTCCCCATTCGCCATACGGTCCCGGCCACATGCGGTAGCCGGCCTTGGTGGAGAGGATCAACTCGTCGCGATGCGCGGCGAGGTCTTCGCGGAGAATGCGTCCGAAGCGTTGCTCGGCCGCGCCCGGAGGCGGGCCGTAGCTGTTCGCGAGATCGAAGTGCGTGATGCCCAGGTCGAACGCGGTGAAGCACATCTTCCGGCAGTTCTCATGCCAGTCGCTTTCCGATCGATCGTCGGGCGGCTCACCGAAGTTGTGCCACAATCCCAGGGAAATCGCCGGCAACAGCAGGCCGCTTTTGCCGCAGCGACGGAACCATGAGGGTTTCTGGTTGTAACGATCGGTCGCGGGGGAGTAGTGCATGGCGTGGGTTTCCCTTGGGTTTTGTGGAACAAAGCCCGCCGATCTCGCGGGCGTCGATGCGATGGGGATCAGCATAGTCGCGAGCCTCACCGTCCGTCCAGCGTTGGGGATGAATTCGTCGGAACGATGTGCGACCGTTGCCGCCGCGCCCGCGCATCACTCGGTGATGGCCGGCGCGCTGGGACCGTCCAGCCAGCGCCCCTGGATCAGGTGTTCCACGGGTTCGGTGGGGATGCCTCGGCGATTGTGGGTGATTTCAGTGATCAGCACATCCGCCGCCACCATCCCCGAGACCTCGTATCGCTGGTCCAGTCCGGCATGATCCGGATATTCGGGTGATTTGTCGAACGTCACCACCGCGATGTCCTCCGGGATGCGCCAGCCCAACTCCTGGATCGCATCAATCACCCAGGTGCCCACCGCGACTTGCGGGCGGTGTCGTTCGAGCCAGCGCGCGATGAGGGGGATCGCGTTGCGGCCGGATTCCTCGTACACGAGAAACTCCAGCGACCGTCCCGGTTGCAGGTGTTGTCGCGCATAGCAAACGGGGAACGAGACGCCATGGTTGGTCCGCTCGTCATAGGAAGCGGAGGTGGCGACGCACAACCGTCGATATCCGAGTCGGAACAACTTGCTGAGGACGAGATCAAACCCGTGCATGACGTTGGTCGCGACGCGATGCAGGGGTGGGTCCACCATGGAGAATCCCATCGCCACCGCGGCGTAGCGGGACCAGTTCAATCCATCGAGCGTTTTTCCCGGCGAGTTGAAGCCGGTGACGACAAAGCCGGGGATGTTGCGGTGGAACAGCGTTCGGTCGAGCAGGGTGGAGGTGAGATCGGGATTTTGCAGGCTGAAGACCTGCGTCGTGTATCCCGATTCCGCGGCGCGTTTTTCGACGCCGCGATAGATCCGGTGGATGTGGGAAGGCAAATCGGCGATGCCGTTGGGCATTGGATAATCGACGATGACGCCGAGGACGGCCTTGAAGGAAGGGGGGTGGGTCGAGCGCAGGTGAGCCATGTACGCCGCCGCCAGCGGATTCGGTCGCCAGCCCAGTTTTTCCGCCTTGGCCCGGATACGTTGGCGGGTGGAGTCGGGAATGCTGTGATGGTTGTTCAACGCCCTGGAGACCGTGGATGAACTGACGCCGCAGGCCTTGGCGATTTCATTGTATGTGGGCGTTTTCATCAGGTCCGATCGTAATGCAACGTGCTGCGTAAATCCAGTGTTGCTTGTCCCCGGTTCGGTGATAGATTTTCAACAGCGAACTGCGGAGCAAGCATTTTCAAGCGGTGGACGCAGTGACAAGAAACCATTCAAAGCGGAGGAAATCATGATCAAGTCCATTGGTACAAGTGGTTTGGCGGCGTTGTTCATCCTGTGCGGCGGGGTGTCGCAGGCGGCGGTGGTCGGTCCGCTCAATTTCGAGACCGGGACCGCGGAGAGCAATCAGTACACGCAGAACTTCCTGCAAGTCGGATCCAATGGGGGTGGCAGCGCGGCGCAAACCGATCCTGCGGATGTCGACGAGCCGAACAACGACTATATCCGGTTTGTGCAGAACGGTGATGGGAACAACCGTGTTGCGACCGCGATCAATACCTCCGTCACCAAGTCACTTGCCACGTCCGATCGGTTCAGTGGTGCTTTCACGATGAACTTTGACATTGGTAGCAATACCGATGGGGGCAGTACCTTCGGAATCTATTTGTTCGATCCCACGAGCGCCAACGGGGCAGATAGCCTGTTGGTCAACATGCAGTTCAATCAGGTTTCGGAGACCGATCGCATTCGTTTTAGCTCCGACGGCGCAGTGGCGAGCGTCGGAGGGGGCACGCAGTACAAGGGGAATGCCATCGTCGGCGTGGGCGGTGGAGGCCTGGCGGGCGGAGATGGCGACGCCGACACTTATTATGCAGTGAACGCCTTGACGTCCAGTTCGACCGCCTGGACCGCCGCCAGCCTGGCATATACACCCGGCGAAGAGGACGATACGACGCTCTCGCTGACGATCGGGACCGTTACGGTCACATGGACTGTCAGCAATGCCCTGCGCGTGGACAATCCCGCGGTCGCGTTCCGCCCGGGCACATACGGTTCCGGCACGAAGACGTGGCGGTTGGACAATATTGAGGTAGTGCCTGAGCCGGCTTCCGCGGCGGTGATGGGCATTGGAATCGCTGCGATGTTGATGCGTCGCGCAAGGCGGCTGGCATGAGCGTTTGATTAATGAGAGGCGGCGTCTATGTTGTCACGAGCCAGATACATATCCATCCGAGCATTTACGCTCATTGAGCTGCTCGTCGTCATCGGGATCATCGCCGTTCTTATTGCGATACTCATGCCGGCGTTGAACAAGGCGCGGGAGGCGGCGTATGCCGTGACCTGTCTGAGCAATCTCCGCCAGTGCGGGGTCGGATTCGCCCTCTATGCCTATGACAACGGCGGGCGCATCATGGGGCATGCGTCCGAGCAGATCAGCGGCTGGGGCGAGATACACTATCCCTGGGCATGGTTTGTGGCCGGACGGGATCCGACCATCAAGGACAATCATCCCGCCGGCGATAACAAACCGCAGGATCCGCGGCCTTACATCAACCATCCCGTCACGCGATGCCCCATCACGCCGCTGCCAAGCGATAGAGGCGGGACACTGAACGTGTCGTCCTTCAACACCGGATCATTCGGAAGTTACGGAATCTACAACGTGTTCGACCGCACCACGACGGCGGCGGCGCAGTACTTCCCGCGGGGGGGATCGATCTGGTTCAATGATGCGAACGTCACTCGCCCCTGGGGCTATACGCGCTATAGCTTCATGTTCGCGATCCATCGCATTCCCCGGCCGGCGGAGTTTATCCTTCTTGCTGATACAGTCCGCCCGCCGGGTGGTTCCCGGCCGGGAACCACCCATCACCTGTTTCAGACCGTCGCGCGCGGCGCCGCGAACCTCCATTATGCCCGTCAGCGCGAGATGCCCTATCTCATCCACAATGGGCGCATGAACGTGCTGATGTTCGACGGTCATGCCGAAGCGCTGTTGCCCGGCGAGGCGACGCGCGCGGTGAACAGCCCCAACTTCGCTTATGACAAGCAACTCAGGATCGTGATGTTTCCCGATCCGTAGGTTTCCCCCTTTCGCCGATCGCGCCTGGCGGGTTTCATTCCCGATGATGCGGTGGTCGTGCGCCTTCTTTTTCGCCGGTTGCCCTATAATCGCCTTCTGAATCATTCAGATGCGAGGCGGGTCCATTGGCGGATGAGCGATCACACAAACCCCTGTCGGCGAGCGGCCGCGCATCGCAGCGGCTGCCCGTGCGCCATTATTTCTGGCCGGTGTTCCTGTTGGCGCTGTTGTGCGTTTTGACGCTGTTCGGATGGCGCATCGAGAGCTGGCAGGAGGAAGCGGCGCTGAACCGGCAGATCGAGCAGGATGCGCGGCATCTGGGCGAGGTGCTGGCGCGGGAGATGGAGGGGTATCTCGATCCGCTGCGGGCGCTGCGTCGCGAGTGGCGGCTGGGAGGGCTGATCACGCAGGCGGAATTCGCCGAACAAGCCGCGATGATCCGACAGCGGCAGCCGGTCTACCGAATGGTCGGCTGGGTCGGAACCGCCCAGGTCTGTCATTACGTTTATCCGGTCGGGGAAAATGTCGGACTGCTGGGGCGCGGTCTCGACGACGACCCGGCATGGGGGCCGCTGCTGGAGCGGACGATCAGCCGGCACTCCGGCGCCGGAGGCGTCGCGGTGATCTGCCAGGACGGGGACATCTTCGGGTTGGTGGCGATGCCGTTGCTCGTGCCCGAGGGAAGAACGATCCACTATCGTGGCACGTTCATCGCGGTGGTGCGGCTGGACCCGTTGTTTCAGCAGGTGATGCTGAAGGAGACGGGGCACAACTACATCGTGTGGTTTTTCGACGGTGAACGGCAGATCGCGGTGATCGGCGATCCGTCGCAGGGCGATGGGACATTTCGCCGGCGGGAGCATGTGCATGTGCTCGATCGGGAATGGATTCTGCTGCTCGATCCCACGCACGCACATGTGGCGCGGCAGGTGGGGAACGCGCCCTGGTGGATTCTGATCGGCGGACTGTTCGCGTCGTTCGTCTTGTCCGGGTTGACGCTGCTGGTGATGCGTCATCGTTGGCGAAATGAGATGGTGACGGCCGGACACATGAAGGCAATGGAGTCCCTCACGGAGATTTCGATCGCGATCAGTCGCCGGATCGGATCGGACCAGGAGGTGCTCGAGCAACTGGTGGACTCGGCGCGCGGGCTGCTGGGAATGTCGATGGCGGCGATCGGGTTGATCGACAAAGACGATCGATCGGTTCGGATGGTCGCCACGCGGAATTTCTCGATGCCCGGCGAGGATGCGATGCTCTGCCCATCGGATGATCCGCTGGTGAGGCTTTGTCTGTCCATCAAGGATGTGGTGAGCGTCGAAGACGCTCGCCGCGCCGGTGCGGGGATGGATCACGAGATCATTCGTCTGAACGGTATTCGCTCGATCCTGCTGATCCCGCTCGAATCGGAGGGACGGGTCATCGGGTGCATGATGGTCGCGGACCATCGTCCCCGTCGGTTCACCGACGCCGATTCGCGGCTGGCGCGGCTGTGGGGGTCTCAGGCCGCCGTAACCATTGTCAACAGTGACCTTTATCGTCGCATGAAGCAGGCGCTGCGATCGCGTGAGGCGCTGCTGCGCGAGCTGTCGCACCGGGTGAAGAACAATCTGGCGGGGATCATTTCGCTGCTGTCGTTCGAGGAGCGTTCGCGTTCCCCGGAGGAAAGCGCCTGGTTGAACCGCGTCATCGGCCGCATCCGTGCGATGGCCGGAGCGCACCACCTGTTCGCCGGGGAAGTCGAATCGACCGCCCTGGAGAAGATTGTTGGACAGGTGCTTTCGTCGTTGTCGGTGGTACGATCCGCGGGCGTGGAGATCCGGACGGATGTCCAGTCGGTGACCGTGCCAATCAGCGCCGATCGCGCCGTCAGCCTGGCGATGGTTTTGCATGAACTGTGCTACAATGCGATCGTTCACGGGCTGGGCGGCCGCTCGGGCGTCGTCACCCTGTCCGCGCGCGTCGCGGAAAACGATCGGCTGATCGTCGAGGTCGCCGACGACGGCGCGGGGTTCGTCGATCAGCCCCGTGATCGGCCCGGGGCCGGCGAATCGTCGGGAATGGGGCTTCACCTGGTGAGGGAACTTGTGGGCAGGGAGCTTCGTGGGACGTTCTCGATCCATCCGCGGGAAGGCGGAGGAACGGTCGCGACCCTCGCGTTCCCGGTGGGCGAGAAAACGGAAGGGATCCATCTATGACCAGCACCTCCGCCGCCGCCGCGGGAAAACCGCAGCGCGTTCTGATCGTCGAGGATGACACGCTCGTCGGCATGGGCCTTCGCGCGGACCTGGAAAAACTCGGGCACGCGGTGATCGGGCAGGCCTCCAACGCGCAGGAGGCGATCGCGGCGTACATGGAGCATCAACCGACGCTGGTGCTTCTCGACATCCGCCTCAACGCCACCGACGGCTTGGCGCTGGCCGGACAACTCTCGGCGATCCGGCGATGCGCGATGATCGTCGTCAGCGCCTACAGCGATCCCCCCCTGATCGAGCGCGCCGGTGACGCCGGCGTGTTCGGATATCTCATCAAACCCGTCGGCGCCGACGCGCTGTCGGCCCAGATCGCGGTGGCGATCCGGCGATTCAACGAGCAGGAGCAGCTCATCCGCGACAAGGCGACACTGGCGCAAAATCTGGAGAATCGAAAGCTCATGGACCGCGCCAAGGGCATTCTCATGCGCCGCTTCTCCCTCGATGAGCAGGATGCCCATCGCCGCCTGCAGCAGGAAAGCCAGAAGCGTCGCATCAGCCTCGTCGAACTGGCGAAGAAGATCATCGAGTCCGAGGAGCTTCTGGGCGGCGGGGAATAGCGCCGTGGGCGCGGCGGGCCGCTTCATCCCGTGCGCCTCGTTTTTCATCGGGTAAAGACATTCCCCCGCCTCATCCTTATCATCATCGCACCATGCACGATGCGTTTACCCCGATCGCCGATATTCTCACCCGCGCCCGCCGCGTGCTGATCACCACGCATGTCCGCCCCGATGGCGATGCCCTCGGCAGCAGCGCCGCGATGTCACTGGGATTGAAGCAGCTCGGGATCGAATCGGAAGTGCTCCTGCTCAGCCATCTTCCGCGCAAGTACGCGTTCATCTTCAACGATCATGGCGTCGTCCATCACGATGCCGAAAACGGCTGGCCGGCGTCGCTGGCGATGGACCGGTTCGATGCGCTGCTCATCGTCGATACCGGAACCTGGTCGCAGCTTCCCGGTCTGCGGGAGCGCATCCTCGGCTGGTCGGTTCCCCGGATCGTGGTCGATCATCATCTCACCCAGGAGGACTGGGCGGATCGGAAGCTCGTCGTGACCACCGCCGCCGCGGCCGGGGAGATCGTCGCGGACCTGCTCGAACACATGGGCGTGAAGATGAACGCACCGATCGCCACTGCGATTTTCCTGGCGCTGGTCAGCGACACCGGATGGTTTCAGTTCTCGAGCACGCAGCCCAAGACCCTGCGGCTCGCCGCCGACCTGATGGCCGCGGGAGTGGATACCGATCATCTCCACCAGTTGCTGTATCAGAACGAGCGTCCGGCGCGGCTTGCCCTGCAAACCCGCGCGCTGCAATCGCTCGAGCTTCTCAATGACGATCGGCTCGCCGTCCTCACGCTCCGCAGGCAGGATTTTCTCGATACCCACGCCGACGTGCCCGACACCGAGAACCTCGTCAACCTTCCCCTTCAGATCGGCACGGTGGAGGCGTCGCTGCTCATCACCGAACCCCTGGGCGGCGGCCCGACCCGCGTCAGCCTGCGGAGCAAGGGCGGGATCGACGTGGCCGCCTTCGCTCAGCAATTCGGTGGCGGCGGGCACGCCCGCGCGGCGGGATTGAAACTCGATCAAAACGCGGATGAAACGCGCGACCTGCTCGTGCGCTCGATCCGGCTCTGACTCGCCCTGGACCTGTCCGACGGTTTCAATCCTTCTCCGAGCGACGCATCCGCCGGGTGTGGTCAAGTGAAACCACGGATGAACACGGATTCACACGGATGGGAATTGGTTTTATCCGGGGTGGGAAAGGGGGCGGGAGTCACTGATTGTCCCAAGCGTATGACTGGAATTTTCGGCGGATTTTCCATAGCAGATTGAGGCGCCCATGATCGATCTCGACAACATCCGTTCCCTCACCGACTTCAACCGGAATACGAAGGAACATGTTCGGCGGTTGAAGAAGACCAGCAAGTCGGAGGCGCTCACTGTCAACGGGCAGGCCGAAGTCGTTGTTCAAAGCGCGACCGCATACCAGAAGCTCCTTGAGCAGGCGGAGCTTGCCGAGACGCGGGAAGCCGAACACCTGGGCGAGGATCTTCGGCATCTGCTTTTCAAGGCGCACCGCATCATCTTTTTTTCCCTCCTGAAGTAAACAGGATGCGCTCGAACGTCTCTCGCGAGATGGTGGCGGTGAGGACTAAATCTTCGTTGGGCATGTCGTCACCGGGCAACGAATTGGGAATCCTGACTGTGAGTGTACAGGCGGCGCGAGGGTTGTTGTTATTATCAAAAAATGCTTCAATCGTTGAGAAAAACGGCGCGTCCGGGAATGCCACGGCATGGCCGACGAACTCGTTCAGTCCGAGGCGCACAGTGCGCCGTTGCGGCGATTCTTCATCCGCATCGGATGTTGCATGTTCGGTGGCTGGGGTCACGTCAACGCCATTGACCGACCATCGCGCCCTGGCCGGATCGAGGGCTTGAAGATCAATGTCTTCGCTCGGTGGCTGCCAGTTTTGCGGCTCACGCGGATTGACGCAGACAACGGCGATCAGCAACTCGGCCTTGTCGACATCCAAAGACATCCAGCCCGAAAACCGCGTCGATACCGGCGCGTTTTTTCCTTGTGCGATGGCACCGGGTTTGGTGGGAACGATGGCGGTCAGCAGTTCGCGATCCAGAATGGTTGCTCCGGTCGACAATACCACGTCACCTTCCACGGGGCGGTTGTCTTGCCCCGGCAACAGCAGTCTCGCCGCGGCGGTAAGCCCCAGTGGTTTGGGTGGTTTCCGCAAAGCCGCCTGACGGGCTTCGGCGAGCCATGAGAAAGTGGATAAACGATATTGCCGCCCGACAAATTCGTTCTGACGCAGGGTGATCGGCGAGTTGGGACGGCGGATTTCCCGGCTGGTGACGGTCATCTCGTCGCCAGCGATTCCGGTAATCTCCACCCCGATAGGCGGGTTTCGATCGAATGCGTCAATTCGCAGATTTTCCGGTCCCACCGTTTTGGTGTCGATCAACCGTTCGTCGCCGGACCGGTTGGTTACCATCGCGGCCAAGCGATCGCCCGCAGGGTTGAGATGCACGCTGATCTCGAGCGGATAACCGATCGGAAACGGACCGGGCGGTCCCTCCGCCAAGGCGGGCAGAATGCCAATCCAACCAATCGTCAGGACGGACACCAGCCTATTCCATTGCATCATCATTATTTCCCGCACATGTCCAAACATGCGCTCAAATGGCCTGTCGGATTCGTACTCCAAGTCATTCATTGAGTTTCAAATTGCTTGGCCCCAATACGATATTCGTCCCATTGACGGCGGCCTGGTTTTTACCACCATCGGTTAGAGCATCATACGCAAAGTGCAGTGCTTTGTGATCGGCGAAAATCTTATTGAAATCGGCATTGAAACCCGTAAGTGCGAGATTCCATGCACGCATGGAGTTATGCGCCATGCCCCAGAATGCGTCTTTTGCGTATTGTTCCAATGCGGCTTTACCCGGACCGTTAAAATAGTCTTGGATGATCGTCACATGATAATCTTCATGAGCCTTGAGCGCGGCATAATACGCATTCCAAGCTACCTGGGCTTGAGGGCCGGCTTGGGCATGTTGCGTCCAAGAAGGCATCTCGATCTCGTACTTCAGCGTCAGCTTGATCTTGCTATACCAAACTTTGTATTTGTGTATCGGTGCCTCGCATGATGGGCATTGCTCGACGCTTTGCAGGGTCGCCCACTCGGAACCTGTCAATGGTAGGGTGTATGGCGTCGAGCCTTGGGGATTCCGTAGCGCATTGAAAAGGTCAAATATTGTATGGTTTCCGTCGGCTGTTACGTTGACGGAGTACGTCTTCACACCGCCATTACCATCGTCAATGATTTCAAGTGTTCCAGGCGGATTTGCGGCTTCCTTGCCGGATGCCTCATAGGCACAGTTCGCGACGGCGACCCTTGTCGAAACATTCCAGGCCAGGTCGTCCACGGGAGGTCCGTCGTCGTCGCCGCCGCCGCCTGCGGGCCGATAGGTTCCCTGCATCTGAAAAGTGTATGTGTTCTCTCCCAGGCCGGCGCCAAGCGCGAAGCTATAACTGCCGGCAGCCGTTACTCCGTTCGGTACGGTGGCGGGATTGCGGCTGATGATCCGATATCCATCGTCCGCGTTGACGCTGGCCGACAAGGCATGGGCCTCGCCGGCCTTCACGGTTGATGTGCGTGTTCTCGCTGGGAATCTTGAACGCCACGCTCGTGATCGGGGCGGCCCCGGCGCGCCCGGCCGATATCAACAACAGGATGACGAGCCACGGAATCGATTGCCTTGCGAACGGATGCATCACACTTTCCCTTTTTCAATCATTCCATCGAATCGGGCACATCGTGCTTCTCGCAATGGTCGATTGTCTTTTGAGCGAGATCGGCCCATTGCCGGACCATGGGATCCTTGGCGTTGCCATGTCGCCGCATGATGTCGCGCATCATCGCGTACCCCTCGGTGCGGTATTCCCTGGAGGTGCATTTGATGAAGGCGGCGGTGAAGACCGCCTGGACGCCGAAGCGGCTGTTCGGGTCGATCCGTGCGGCGGCGGCATAGGCGGCGTCCCATTCCTCCATCAGCGCCCGGCGACCGGCCGAATTGGGTTTCTGCGGCGATTGGCGCAGGCCGAAGTTGTACCGCTGGTACAGGCTTTGCGCGTAGCTGAACAACCCCTGCTGAACCCAGGGCGAAGCGCGGAACTCATCATTGAAACGTTTGAAGTGTTTGGCGGCGGCGTCGAAATTCCCCTGGATGTATTCGTTCGCTCCAAGACCGGCGACCGCGTAGGCGCGGGTCGCGAGATTTGCCTCACCGTATCGTCCGCTCAGCACGCCTTCGAATATCCGCTTTGACCGGTCGTTGAGCGTGCAGGAGTAAAAGTAGTCGCCAAGCAGGCAGGCTTGGCCGGCCTTGCCGGACAAGCCGCGCATTTCGTCACGGGTGCTGCGGATCAATCCGCTTTTGGACGACGCCGTCAACCGTGTGACGACGCTGGGAAGATCGTATTTTGTATGTTCCGCGATCTCGTCGTCCAAGGCGATCAACTGACGAAAGAACGTTTGGCCGCGCTTGGCGTCGCGATCGACAATGATCTGGAACCCCCGGCCGATCACCGCTTCTTTCTTCAACCAGTCCAGATACCAACTGCACGTTTCAGCATTGAACAACTGCCCCGGCTCGTAAGTGCGCCGCTGAAGAAAACCGAATCCACCTTCAACATATTCACTGGCTGGTCCGCGCGTGATCTCGACGGCGCCGGGATTGATCTTGATGGGCGCCGCCGGCGCGGATTTACGATCCGCCACCCACTCAAAGACGGCGTCAAACGCGGTCGAAGCCGTTTTGACATCCAGCGCCTCTTCCAACGTGATTCGCCCGATCAACAACTGTGTTTCACCGGCATAGAGTCCCTCGGGGTTCACACGAACAAGGCGTTGAGCCGCGGTCAACGCCTCGCCGGCTTTACCGAGGTCGCGCAAAGCGTAACATCGATATAATGCCGCGGCCTCGGCATACGTTGTCGTGGGATAAAGCCGTATCAGCTCTTCAAACGCCTTGATTGCCTCATCCGCCTTGCCCGCTCGCCGAAGCCGCTCGGCATTCCGATAGGCGACGAAATCCGGTCCGTATTGCCGTGCGTCCCACAATCGCCGGGCATTCGTCATCTCTTTCGTGATTCGCGCCCGCAGCCAGTCGTATTCCGACTCGTTGTCATACTCGCGCAACGTGCCCGCGACGCGGGCGGCGAACTCGAAGCATGAGATGGCCTGACGATAGTCTTCCATCTGCACGAAGCACCGCCCGACGCCTTCGGCCGCCAGCGCCAGCGAACGGCCTTTCTCATGATTGGCGATCCAGTCGAACAACGCCTGTGCCTCGTGCGGCTTGCCCGAAGCCAGGAGCGTGTCGGCTGCAGCGAGGTGTACGCCTGCCAGGGTCGGGTCGTACACCTCACGCTTCACACTGAAGGACTTGACGTATGCCCATGCCTTATCGGGTTGATTTTCGGCCAATGCCACGCGAGCCAGCAATCCATCGACAGCCGGCTTTGGAACATTGCCGGCCTTCTTGCGCAGATCAACGAGGATGGGATAGGTTTGGCTGTACTGGCCGTCATCGATCGCTTTCCGCAATTGCTCGATCAGAACCTGTTCCGCGATGGCTTTCCGCTGTTCTCTGGCCCGTCGGTGCTCCTGGGCGGGCGTTAGTACCGGGGGAGGCGCAGCCACTGATGGCGGCGTCTCCACCGTGGACGGTTCGGAATCTTCGAAAATGGATCGGTCATCTATGGTCTGCCCCAAGGCAACAACATTACCCGAGGCAATCAAGCCCAATACGGTCAGCGATGTGATGACATGACGAAAACCCATGTACAACCCCAATTCTGAAAGATGCTCCCGACCCACAATACCAAAAAGATTTGAGGAGGTCTCGCAAATCTCCACTATTGTAAAGGAGGTGGACGGTTGCTTCGTTCATTTTTGAATTCTTCTCCAAAACCATTCAAATTGACGCATGTCCTCCCTTTTGTATAATCGTCCCCCCCGGTGGCGTTGTGTTTTCGGGGCTGTTTCGTGGAGAGACTGCATGGCTCAAGTGGACATTGAGAAGGTCTCCAAGATTTATCCTGGCGGGGTTCAGGCGGTCTTTTCGATCGATCTGAATATTCTGGACCAGGAGTTCGTCGTTCTCGTCGGCCCGAGCGGTTGCGGGAAATCGACGACGCTGCGCATGGTCGCGGGCCTCGAGGAGATTTCCGAAGGGATCGTCCGCATCGGCGATCGCGTGGTGAACAACGTCGCCCCCAAGGATCGCGACATCGCGATGGTGTTTCAGAACTACGCGCTGTATCCGCACATGTCGGTCTATAAGAACATGGCGTTCGGTCTGAAGCTGCGTGGCATGCCCAAGGCCGAGATCC
>CAYUNS010000110.1:0-5491 GCA_964446155.1 uncultured Tepidisphaeraceae bacterium
TGCGGGCTGCGGGCTGCGGGCTGCGGGCTGCGGGCTGCGGGCTGCGGGCTGCGGGATTGTATCGTTTGTCATCAGACCATGAAAGGTTTCCTCGATGTTGATGGCCGCGATGTAGTAGGCGAGCAGGACGATCTCGTTGGCGTGCAGCTCGTGCTTGTACTTGTGCAGCAGCTTGTCCGGCGGGATCAGGCCGGACTGGAGCAGGCGGACGAGGAACGTGCCGGTGCCGGTGAAGGGGTCGATGATATGGACATCCTTTTCACCAAGCGAGCTGTTGAACTCATCCCTTAAGACATCCTGAACGCTGTGGATGATGAAATCGACCACCTCAACCGGCGTGTAGACGATGCCCAGCCGCTCGGCCATGCGGGGGAAGGCGGTGCGGAAAAACTCATCGTACAGGGTCTTGATGACGGTCTGGCGGGCTTCTGCGTTGTCGACGCCTTCGACCTTTTTGCGGACGGCATCATAGAACTTTTCGAGGGTCTCCGTTTCTTTTCCGATCGTCTGCTCGTGAAGCAAATCCAGCATCTGTTGCATTGCTCGCGAGACGGGGTTCATTTTCGTGAACTGGGAATTGCCGAACAGTGCATCGAACACCGGGCCGGTGATGAGATGTTGCGCGAGCATCTCGATGGCATCCTCGCGCGAGACGGCGGGGTTGAGGTTGTGCTGCAAACCCGAGAGGAATTCGTTGAATGCCTTCGTGTGCTTCGACTGCGGATCGTCGATCAGCGCCTTGATGCGGGTGATGTGCCGCTCGGCGATGACGGCCACTTCCGCAGCCCATTTTTCGAGGTATTCGCGCTGGCCGACCTTCATGACCATCCTGGCGTAGATGGCGTCTTTCCATTCGTCGAGGTTGGGGAAGTCGAAGGTGCCCTGAACCTGTCGGACCTTGGGCTTGCCGTCGCCGTCGTTGTAGCCCCCTTCGTCGGCCCCGGCCCCGCCGCCCACGCCGATGACCTGGATGTTGTCGGGGCGTTTCTTGTTCAGTTCCAACTGGTTGATGGTGGCGTTGAAGCGGTCGTCGTGGGCGCGGAGGGCCTGCAACACCTGCCAGACGACTTTGTACTTTTCGTTGTCTTTCAGGGCTTCTTCGGGGGTTTTGTCGGCGGGGATGCCGATGGGCAGGATGATGTAGCCGTAGCGCTTCCCCTCGGCCCGGCGCATGACGCGGCCGACGGACTGGACGACGTCGATGACGCTGTTGCGGGGATTGAGGAAGAGGACCGCGTCGAGGGCGGGCACGTCCACGCCTTCGGACAGACAGCGGGCGTTGGAGAGGATGCGGCAGGTGCTCGCGGGGGATTCGGCCTTCAGCCAGTCGAGCAGGGTTCCGCGGCGCAGGGTATCGAACGTGCCGTCGACGTGGTTGGCTTCGATGTCGAGCATCGGGGCTTCGGGATGATCGGTTTTGTAAGCCGACACGATCTGGTGAAACTGCTCGACGAATTTTTTCGAATCCTTGATCGAGCGGGAGAAGGCGACGGCCCGGCGCATGGGGTTCACGTCGCCTTGAAGATCGACGTTGGTCCCATTGAGCGTTTGGGCCGCTTCGAAGCGTTTCTCAAGCCCGTTCCAGCAGCCGGTGATTTTCGTGGCGTCTTCCAGCTTCAGTTCGCTTTCCTTGTCGGCGATCTGCTTCTGGAAGGTCTTGCTGACGTATTTCTCATCGACGGCGAGGACGAGCACCTTGTAATCGGACAGGAGGTTCTTGCCGACGGCTTCGCCAAAGCCGAGGCGGTGGAGTTCGTGGCCGAACTGCTCCACGTTGTCCATCGACGCGATTTCGGCGGAGACTTCTTTGGCTTTGGTCTTGGCTTCGTCGCCGTAGATGCGGGGCGTGGCGGTCATGTAGAGGCGCTTGGCGCCTTTGAGGAAGTTGGCATCATGAACCTTGACGAAGGAGGACTCATCCTCGCCGGTGAGGGTGACGCCGGTCGTGCGGTGGGCTTCGTCGCAGATGATGAGATCGAACGCGGGGAGGCCGGCTTTCTGGGCCTTGCTGACGGCTTCGATGGACTGGTAGGTGGAGAAGACGACCATCAGCCCCGGATTTCCCTCCAATTCCTTTGCGAGATGCGCCAGCTTCTTGTATTGCTCGACGAGTTGCCTGTCGTTGGTGGTGGCGGGGTAGGGCAGATCGTAGATCGTGATTTCGGCGGAGTCGTTGGTGTCTTTTACGCGACGCTTGCCGATGCTCACGTCGGAACAGACGGCAAGGCTTTGCAGCGGCAGCACGGTCTGCGCTGTCCATTCCTTGAGCGTCTGCGACAAGAGGGAGAGCGACGGCACAAGGAACAGCACGTGGCCGGGCTTGCCCTTGCCTGCGAGCTTAGGAGCGAGCGTTTCGGCGATCTTGAGGGCGGTGAAGGTTTTGCCCGTGCCGCAGGCCATGATGAGCTTCCCGCGGTTGGCTTCGGCCAGACCGTCGATCACATCTCTCAACGCGGCCTTCTGGTGCGGGCGGATTTCATTCTTCTTCGTGCGTTTGAGTTGTCCTGGCTTGCGAGTGTCGAACTTGCTCCAGTCGATGGGGCTTTGTTCCAGATCATGGATGCCGATCCTCGCCACGCTTTTCGTCTGGTTCAGCGCATCCAGCGCGTTCTTGCCCCAGTTGTCGGTCGTACTGACGATGATGCCCTTGGAGAAAACCGGCTTGCCGAGAGCGGTAAAGAAAGAATCGATGTCGCCTTTGCTGAGCGTATGTTCGGGGAGATAAAATTTGCACTGGATGGCGAAGTATTCGCCGGTCGCCTTGTGCTGAGCCACCAGGTCGATGCCGACATCACCCACATGGCCCTTGAGCGGCCACTCGTTCCACATCCAGACTTCGGAGAACAGGCCATGATACAGCGGGTCGACGCGGAAGAACTGCTGCATCATCCGCTCAAACCGGTCGCCGAGGTCGCGGTTGTTGCGGGCGTCGTCGCGGAATCGGGCGAGAAGTGTTTCAAGCGATGCGGCGGGCGCCGCGTTGGCCGTGAGGTTCGTTGGGTGGGTGAGGATGTCGGGATTATGGCCGGTCATGGGATGTGTTCCACGGGATCAATCGTACACTTCACTTCGATGGGCGATGATCAGGATTTGCACCTGATGCGCGTGGTCATCAATCCGGTGGATCACGCGCCAGTCGCCCACCCGGTAGCGAAAACGACCGGCAAGTTGGCCGGTAAGCCGCTTGATGTTGTTGTTGCGACGTGGGGCACGCTCCAGTTGGGCAAAACATCTTGCGGGCCAGTGGTGGATCGGCGGCGGCGAAGATGGCTCGCGCCTCGGGAGCGAGAATGACATCAAACATCCGACCGCACCTTGCGCCAGCTCACACCTTTGCCCGATTTGACGGCTTTTTCGGCGGAGATCACGCGATCGACCAGCGGTGGTTGGTTGAGGAACCGTACATAGTCGGCCAGCGCAGCCAGCCTTTGGGGAGGCAGGTGGTCGATGTCATTCTTGATTTTTTGCGCAATTGAACGGTGCTCATGCCAAAATTATACCGATTCGAGGCGGACAGGGGCAAATCACGTCATGACGACGTCTCGCGCACATCGTCAGTCAGACGGGATAGCCGGGGCCGAAATTGATCTTCAATTCGGACACGCCTTCCGCCGGATTGCGATGCACGCCGGCATTGCCGTGAATCAACCGGTCCATCCGGGAATTCAGGCACGGTCGGCGCGAGCCTTGGCGGGGTAAAGATCGGACGGTGGTCGATGCGGTCATAAGTGCCGTCAGCTTACCGCAGGAGGCCGGCCTGATGAAGTCCGTCCGGTGAAGGCGTGGTTGATGATGGTGCGGGGGTCTTTCGCTGAGGGAGATGGGTGATGGTGACCGATGTCGCCGTTGCGTTGTCCCGCGGCGATTCGCTTCGCAGATCCAGCCATGCCAGTTGTCCGGGGGTGAGAGGGATGATCAATCCGGGGAGGGTGGTGCGCAATTCCTCCAATGTGCGAGGCCCGATGAGGGCGAGTTGGGGGAAGGGTTGATTGAGGACATAAGCCAGCGCGATGTTGATCGGGTCCACCCGGAGTTGTTGCGCGAGGTGGACGGCACGGCGGCGGCGCTCGAAGTTGTCGTCGGAGTACCAACTGTTGACCAGTTCCGTGTCGTCGCGCCGGTCGATGCCCGCGCGGTCGGTGAAGAAGCCGCGGGCCTGGCTGGACCAGGCGAAGTTGATGACGGATTGCGTCTCGGTGAGCCATCGACGGAAAACGTCGGTGGAGGCGGCGACGCATCCGCCCCAGACGGGGTTCACCATTCTCGCCAGGGAGAAGTTGTTGCTGAGCAGGGTGAACGGCCGCTTGCCGGCTCGCCGGGCATATTCGTTGGCGGCCTGAAGACGCGCGAGTGTCCAGTTGGATCCACCGAACTGTCCGATGACGCCTTCCTCGCACAGCTCGTTGAGCGCGTCAACGAACTCTCCCACGGGCACGTCGGGGTTGTCGCGGTGCATGATGTAGAAGTCGGCGTGATCGGTTTGCAGGCGCGTGAGCGATTCCTGCAACTGGATGCGGATGACGGGCGGAACGCAGTAAGGCGTGACGGCGCCCTTGGCGATGACGACGACATCGTCGCGGCAGTCACGTTCCTTCATCCATTGCCCGAAGAGGCGTTCCATGATTCCGCCGCCGTAGACAAAGGCGGTGTCGAATGTCGTGCCGCCCTGGGCGACAAAAGCGTCGAACAGGACGGCGGCGTGGGAGAGCGTCTGCTGGTTGTCGCAGCCCATGACCAGTCGCGACACGGGCTTGTCGAGGCCGGGGATTTTGAGCGTGGGGATGACCGGGGCGTCCATGAAAGCGTGCGGTGAGGCGAGTCGTGTCGGGGCGATGCGGCCGGGCTTCTCAAACGGATAGGTGACACCGGCCTGCTGTCGCCAGGAATCCAGCCCGCGCAGGCAGGCGAGCGATTCGACCATCGAGACCGCAGGAGCATCGAGCGAGCGCGCGCCGACGTGGACAGCCGATGCGAAGGCTTCGGCCTCGTGGGCGAAGGCGGTGAGGCCGGACTGCACTTCGCGGGTTTCCGTTTTCCCGCCGCGATGGAGGTGGATTTTGAATGTTCCGCCTCCGGCACGATTCGCGGCCCAGGGGTTGGGGACATGAATCGATCCGTCGGTTCCGAAGAGACGCAGGTCGTTCGCGTGATTCAACCTGTGTCCGCAGCCGATCTGCGCGATGATGTCGTTGGGGAATTTCAACGTTGCCTGAGCCTGGATGTCCACACCGGTCGGGCCGATGACGCCGGAGGCCTTGATCGATTGCGGTTCGGCGAAGGGTTGGTCCGTCGCGGCGCCCGCCAGGAGCATCGCGAGGGACATCGGATACCCGCCCATGTTGAGGATTCCGCCGCCGCCCAGCTCGGGGTTGACGATCCAGTTCGTGGGATCGACGTTGGCGCCGGCGTTGAACGAAAAGGTGGTTTCGATCAGTTGGAGCGCGCCGATCGCGCGATCGCGGAGGAGTTGGACGAGCAGGGCGGTCTGCGG
>CAYUNS010000110.1:5501-13590 GCA_964446155.1 uncultured Tepidisphaeraceae bacterium
TTGGCGCGGGCGGCCTCGGCGAGGGTCATCGCTTCGGCATGATTGATGGCGAGGGGTTTTTCGACGAGCACATGCTTGCCTGCGCGCGTGGCGGCGATGGCGAACTCGGCGTGCCAGGGGTGTGGCGTCGCGATGTAGACGGCATCGACATTCGGATCGCGGAACATGGCCTGGGCGTCATCGTAATGCGCCGCCGCACCATGCTTCCGTGCGAAGGCCCGGGCGGTTTCCTTCGACCGGCTGCTCACCGCCTGAAGCGCCGCCGACGGCGCGGCCGACAGGGCGCCGGCAAAGCAGGCGGCGATCGAACCGGTTGACACGATTCCGAAACGAACGGGAGAAGTCGCTGTCGTGTTCATGGCGCATTCCACAGAAAAATTGTTGGATAAATGTCTCCGCCGAGGCAAGCTATTTCAGCTTGATTTCCGTAAAATACAAGGGCAATTTTGTTTCAGCAGGTGAACTAATGTTTCACGAACATCGAACACCCACATATCGCAACCAGACCTATTTCACCGCTCCGGTGCGGATCGGCGGCCGAGTGCCCGATCTGTATCTCGCGACGCTGGGACGGTTCAGCACCAACGGGCGATTCAACATGCAGCAGGTCTCCCCAACGGTCGCGGTGCATGTGGTGCGCGCGGGGCAGGGGGTGATGCGGATCGGGGACCATGCGTTCGAGGTCGGCGCCGGTGACCTGTTCGCGTTTTTTCCCGGCTGGCATGTTCGCTATCACGATCGCGTGAGAAGTCCATGGCGTTACACCTGGTTTGTCCTGGGAGGGGATGGGGCGCGGGATGCGCTGGCGTCGGCGGGGCTGACGGAGCGGTCTCCGCACCGACATGCGCCGGCGATGCCGGAAACGCTGGAGCCAATCTTTCGGGAGGTCATGCGTCTCTATTCGGTCGAGCGGGTCGCGGCGACGTTCGCGGTCGCGGCGGCATGGCGGCTGATCGACGGGATGAACACCTGTGCCGATGTCGATGCGGTGGAAACCTCTCCCTCGGGCGTCGCCGCCCGGGCACGGTTTCTTGTCGATCATTCCTATATGCGCCTCAATGGCGTGCGGGACATTGCGGCCCATGTCGGGGTGAGCCGCGCGACCCTCTTTCGGCAGTTCCGCGCGGTCTATCGGATGTCCCCCAAGCAATATCTCGATGAGGTCCGCCTGGGGCAGGCGCGGCAACTGCTTCGCGCAGGAGAACTGTCGATCAAGGAAGTCGCCATCGCCTGCGGCTATCACGATGCCCATTATTTCAGCCGGGCTTTCAAAAAACATCACCAAAGCCCGCCATCGCGGTGGCAATGAAATCCAGCGATTCAATCCAAAAACGGGGAAATCCGCCGGATCGGAAAAGAAATTTTCCGTGATTTCTGGACTATTTTGAAATCGATGCTATTTTAGATACGTCACCAAATTGGAATGGGGGGCCGAGGATTCGCAATGGCGGAGAGCGCGACGGACAAACTTCAGAGCATCGCCGAGGAGGTGGGCGTTTCGCCCAATACGGTTCTGCGCGTGCTTCGAGGCGAGAACAAGGAGGTCTGGCCGAGCGCGATCCGTCGAGCGGCGGAGATCCGCGAGGTGGCGCAGCGACTGGGATATCTGCCCAACGGCTCAGCGAGAGCGATGCGCCGCGGACGATTCAACTGCGTTTCCCTCGTGCTCAGCACCAGCGAAGGACGAAGCCATCTGCCCAGTGATCTTTTCAACGCGATTCACGACTCTCTCAACGAGCGGCAAACCCGGTTGGTCGTGTCGAAACTGAGGGATGAGACGCTCACGGATCGGGACGCCGTTCCATCCATTCTGCGCGACTGGTCGTGCGATGGCTTGTTGATCAATTACACCGATCATATTCCACGGGAGATGGTTCGTCTGATCGGGCAGTACCAGATCCCGTCGATCTGGATCAACTCCCGTCAGGAAGCCGATTGCGTTTATTACGATGACTTCGGTGGGGCGATGAAGGCAACGCAGCATCTGTTGCACCTTGGCCACCGGAATATCGCATACGTTGATTTCATTCCCATCGAGCCGCCGGATCACACGCACTACAGCCGCATCGATCGGTTTGAAGGATATGCCCAGGCAATGAAGCAGGCCGGTCTGTTCGCATACGGCCGAGAGCATTTCGCCGGGGTTCCGATCGCGGATCGCCTCAAGGCGACTTGCGCGCTGCTGACCCGTAAGGATCGCCCGACCGCCATCCTGAGTTACGATTCGGGAGAACGCCTTGCCTATGCGGCGTCGCTGGTCGGCCTGGAGGTTCCGCGGGATCTTTCAGTGATGACCTTTGATCCTCGGCCGCCGGCAATGGAACGCGATTATCACGGTGAGACCTATTTCGGCCGGGACATCGCCACCATGCGGATTCCCGCCGAGGTCGCCGGACGGCGCGCCGTGGAAATGCTTCGTCGGAAAATCGAAACGCCACGGCGCAGATTGCCGGCCGCCGTGGTGGATCTGGAACTGGTATCCGGAGACACCTGCGGGCCGTGTCCGCAGTGATTTCGGAAGGCATGTGCATTCTTCATCCATTTCTCATTTCTGGAGGTTCACAATGTCCATTTCACTGTCAGGCAAAAGAATCACTGTCAAGGCCGTTGCGGCGCTTGCCGCCACCATGACCTATGGAGCGGCGGCGACTCCGTCCCAGGCGGACCTGGTGTATTACGAAGGCTTTGATTACGGCGATGTCGCCGGTTCGTTGGCCACACTGGGCGCGTCGGGCGGCTGGAGTGGAGACTCGCAGATTGGCTATGTCTCGACCAGCCTGGACTATGCAGGCCTGCCGACCACGGGCGGCTCCGCCATCGGTTACACCGATAACGGCACAAAATACACCGTCACCAACATGTTCGGCGATGCGTCGATTCCAACCTCCTCGATTGGGGGCAAGTTCTATCTCAGTTTCCTGATCAGTATGCATGAGACCGACATTCCCAGCGGAACCGGTTCATCCGCGGCGGTCACTTTCTACGTGCCCCAGAATCCTTTCCCCACCAGTGCGGATGACAGCGGCGCCCGCTCGATCCAGGTTCCCTGGGACAGTTCGAATGATGATTACCACTACAATTTCAATCCGATCGTCGGTGCTTCGACCAACCATTCAGACACAACGCTGATGGTATTCTATTTTCCCGGCGGCGGGGCGAGCATTGAATACTGGATCAATCCCACGCCGGGTGTTGAGCCGGGAAGCGGCGTCTCGACGGGCGTGGCGGCATATTTGAATCGGATATCGGGTCTTTCCTTTTCGGCTCAGAATCTCCTGGTCGAACTGGACGAGATCCGGATTGGTACTACGTTCGATGACGTCGTTCCCGTTCCCGAGCCTGCGGGGCTGGCATTGGCCGGATTGGGCGGCATCCTGATGCTCGCCCGTCGCCGCCGGGTGGGATGAACGATCCGCAGCTGGATGTCGTAACATCGCGGGCGACACGATCCCACTTTTCAGGCGTTGCCGGAGGTGGCCATGAGACGCAAACAGGCAAGCGGGGGATTCACGTTGGTCGAGTTGCTGGTTGTCATTGGCATTATTGCGTTGCTGGTGTCAATCCTGCTGCCGGCGCTGAGCAAGGCGCGGGAATCCGCGAACGTCGTCGCCTGCGCCTCCAATCTGCGGCAGATTGGCATGGCGTATGTCATGTATGTGAATGACCACAACGGCTGGACCTGGAGCCAGGACGCGGGCGGCGCCGCGAGCCTGCTGTACAAGCGGGACAGCGATCATGGGCCGCCGCCGCTCAAGGATCCGATTGTCGGCTCGGGGCGTCTGTTGTTCTTCAACTATCTGTTGAGCGCCCAGGTCTTCCGATGTCCGTCGGCCATGCCCGGCGTGCTGTATGCGTTCGATCAGTACATGCCCGGCACGATCGAAAATCCACCGAATTACTGGGGCAGTGATTACTTCCAACGGATCAACAATTTCACCGGTACGGCGCTGCGATATCCACGTGACGCGAAAAAGGGCGTGGAAGCCGACAATCCCCGCCTCAGCACGCCCGGTCGGCCCTATCACCGCAAGGGGTGGAACGTGCTGTATCTCGATGGCACGGTCCTGACGCTGCCCGTGCAGCGGGAAGGTTCGACCAGCGGAGTGCCCGGCGTCGTCGGCTGGGCCGGTGGATGGTTCTCGACCTATGCCGACCCCGAGCGATAGGCGCGACCGGCATTTTTTCAGGAGTTGTGATTCATGTTCTGCGATCTCGCCACTCATGCCATTGCCCTGGTCGCCGCTTGCGTCTTGCTTGCCGCCTCGCCGATGGCGGCGGCTCAAGGCGTCGAAGCCGCCGAGGAAATCGCGCCGCTGCGCATCGAAGGGCGGCACTGGGTGGATCCGTCCGGCCGGCCCGTGAGATTCTGGGGCGTGAACCTGGTCGCGTTCTATCCCGATCATGGAAAAGCCGACGCCGTCGCCGCGAATCTCGCATCCCGCGAGATCAATCTCGCCCGTCCGCATCACATGCTGCGTCCCAGTCGTGACTGGAACCCCGACATGGTGAGCGGCGCGCTCGTCGGCTACGGGGATGACTCCCGCACATTCGATCCCGAAGCCCTGGACCGCTTTGACTATCTCAACGCCGCGCTGCGCCGCCATGGCATTTACCTGGCGATGTCGGCCCATTTTTCGCGCATTTACCTGCCGGGCGACGTGGACATCCTGCAAACCGCCGATGCCGACCGGCAAGCCTGGATGGACGCGATGCGGGAGCTTAACGACCGTCCCTGGCGGGAGGCCATCGACGTGAGGAAGATGCTGCCGACGGTTGATGAGCGGGCGGCGCTGCTCGATGAGGAATTCCTTCGCAACCTGCTCGCGCACAGGAATCCATACACGGGGATGACCTATGCCGAGGATCCGCAGGTTCTCAGCTTTGAGGTGCGCAACGAGGCCTCGACCGAGTACGCCGTCATTTGCGGTAATCGCTTTCCTTCGTACTGGCACGACAAGCTGGCGGCGAAATGGAGCGACCATGCCGCCGCCGCGGGAATCGAGGGAGGGGATCTGTATGACCCACCCAGCCAGGCCGCTCGGGAACTCCGCGCGACGTTCCTTCGCAAGCTGGATGAGGACTACTGCAATCGCATGCGAGCGGTTCTGCGCGAGTCAGGCTCGATCGCACCGATGACGCTGACGAATCTCTGGCGCGGCGAGAACAATCTCCAACTGCATGCCGAACAGGCGGACTTCATCGAGAACCACATGTATGGCGATCCGATGGTCGCGCGGAAGGCCCATGACTGGATCGGCGATGTGGCCCGGACCGCGTTGGTGGACAAACCGTTCATCATCGGCGAGTTCAACCAGGCGGAAGGGGCGGACAACATCAAAGCGCAGTCCCCTCGGCGAACGATGCTGCCGCTGTCGGCCGCCGCATACGGATCGCTGCACGACTGGAGCGGCATCGTCTGGTTCGCCTGGGTGCATGGGGGCACGGTTGGTGATGACGGATGGGCGACCGACGAGGGGCGTGAATCCCGCCTGGGCCGCATGGTTGAGGACGGCATGATGATTGACCACCTGCGCACGGCGGGGATGCTGTTCCGGCGGGGTATCGTATCGCCCAGCGTTGATCCCATCACCATCACCGTCGATCAGCCTTTCACCGCCGGCAACTACCACCAACTGATGCGGGGCAAATACGTCCCGCGCCCCGGTTGGCAGAACGTTCATGCCATCCGAAAGGTTTTCGCCGCCGCGCCTCCCGAACAGCAGGCCTCCCCGTGGTTCACCGATGATCTTCCTTCCGTCATCACCAGCGACACGGGGGAAATCACCAAGGATGTCACTCGTCGGCAATTGATCGTGGCGACGCCGCGTGCCGAAGCCTTCAGTGGGACACCGGCCGACGCGCCCAAATCGTTGAAGCACCTGCGGCTTGCGGGGGAAGGATTCGCCACCGTCATCGCGGTGGCCGACGATGGGCTGAGCCTGTCCGAGACCGAGCGCCTGGTCCTCAGCCGTACCGCCCTCGACGCTTCGGACAGGGACACCGCCGCCGTCACCGTCCGTATTTCCGGTCTCAAAACCGATTCCTCGAAAGACTGGCATGTTCGCCTGACGCGCCCGCGTCGATCCGCCACGAACGCTGAATTCCAGAAGCTGGCGATCGACGAAAGCGGCGCCGTTGTGCTGCCCGCGATCGACTGGCACGAGTGTGAACTGCACCTGCGATAGCTTTTATCCCCTCATTGAAAGGAATGCTCATGCGTTGCTTTGCCTCCGCCGTCGTGATTCTGCTCATCGCCGCGCTCACCGCGCATGCCGAGACCGTTCACCAGTCGTTACCGGCCAACAGGTTGAGCACCGGCGACGGCGCCAACGCGGTGACGAAGGAAAAAGCCGAGACGAAGGAGGTCGATGGCGCTGAAAGCACCGTCGTCACCCGCGTGAAGGGAACGATGAACCAGTGGGGCTTCGTGACGGCTTGGTTTGGCATCCCCGCGCCGGCGGGCGAATCAATCGTGCGCCTGCGCATTTATGTGAGTGAAGAGGAAACGGCAAAATACATGACTTACATCAACACAAAGGAAGGCCAGAAAACCCTCGGTGTGCTGTCTCTGCCCGCCGACGCCAAGCCGGGCGATTTCGTCACCGTGGATGTGCCCGTCAAGGCCAAAGAGGAGTGGAGCGGCTTCACCATCAAGAAAGCCGACACCAGCGACAAGCCCAGCCCCTGGATCGACACGCTCAGCATTGTCCTGCCGGATTGATGGCAGGCATGACCTTGCCTCAAATCCATCGGCGCCTCACCATTCCGAACGAGCCGGCGCGGCGGGAAGCGGGGCGTTTTCTTCATTTCTTTTTGCTTGAAACCCGTCGGGAGGCTCGTAGATTGATAGGTGTTCGATACCCAAACCGACAGGAGGTTCTGCCGTGAATCTACAATCTTACCTGGACGAGATGGGGATTCGCTATCGCCTCTCCAAGCATTCCACGGCCTACACCGCGCAAGACCTGGCCGCCAAGGAGCATGTTCCCGGCCGGCAGGTCATCAAGCCCGTGGTGGTGCAGGCGGATGGCGAGTTCATCCTGTGCGCGCTGCCGGCGTCTTATCGCGTCGACCTCGATGAGTTGAAATCCCAACTCGAAGCCCAATATGTGGAGTTGGTCGATGAGCAGGCATTGAGCAATCTGTTCGCCGATTGTGAGTTGGGCGCCGTGCCGCCGATCGGACGCCTCTACGGTCTGCCGACCATGATGGATGAATCGCTGATCGCCGACGATCATGTCACCTTCCAGGCCGGCACGCACGAGGACGCGGTGACGATGAGCCTCGCGGACTATCGCCGCGTCGCGCAGCCCGAGGTCGCGCACTTTGGAAGGCGGATGTAACCGCCCGTTCGGCTCGTGCTGCTCATGACACGCATTCATCAACGCCGTCACGACGCTGACGGCCAGGCGCTTTCTCCATGCCTTTCCGCGGGCCTTCGCGCCCGACAAAAAAACGCCGGGGCAGGCCTTCGTTCCTTGCCCCGGCGTGTCTTCATGCGCCGCGATTGTCTGATTGGATCATTGTGAGATCGTCAGGTTGCGGAACTGCACCGTCGCGGGAGCGGCGCTTCCGTTGGAAGTCACCGCCATTCCGACATACACCGTGTTGGGAAGGCTCATCGTGACGGTGGCCATCTGCGTCCAGTTTGTGCCGTCGGTGCTGCGATAGGTGATGAAATCATCGCCGACGCGCTGGATGCGCACCCAGGCGTTGGGATACGCCGTCGTTCCCGGCTGGGCATTGACCTGCGTCGGTCCGCGGGTGTCGATGCGGCTGGAAACGCGATAGCTGTTCGAGCCGGGGCGCCCGCCGGCGAAGATGTTCCGGCTTTCGCCGGCGAGGGTTTCCCGCACCATCAGTCCGCCCTTGGCCCAACTGGCGTCGGCGTCGAACGATGTCATTTGCACCGCGATGTCAAAATCTCCGGTCAACTCCGTATGGCTGAAGTAGAACCGGTCTTTGGTGCTCCAGATGTCGTTTCCTCCGCCGGTGATGTCGTAGCCACCGTCGCCTACAACGGTTGTCAAACCGGGCGCCATCGAGCCGTTGATGTCCGTTCCGGTGAACGCCGTCACAGGCGCCGCGG
>CAYUNS010000111.1:0-13171 GCA_964446155.1 uncultured Tepidisphaeraceae bacterium
GCTGGTGGGCGTTGTCGTCATATGCCTACTTTACGCCGCAATATTTCCTCAACAACGTGCCGGGTTTTAAGCCAAAATCACTCGCCCAGATCAGCCAGTTGGGCAGGTATCATGTGGGTCTGGCAACCGACCAGTGGAGCACCGGCGGCAACGCGGGCATGGCTGGCACCAATGAAAACAATCGCCCGCCCACGCACCGTGATGGCCCCTACCCGCGCTACAACATCGTGTATGCCGATGGGCATGTGAGCACCTATGATTATCCCAGGAATCTGGCCAAGTGGAACCTGACGAGTGCGCCCCAGCCATCGCAGTGGTACAATTCGAGTGAATTCTGGTCGCGAACCGCCGGGAACTGAGGATTGAAGCCGCATCGATACGAAGTTGTTGAATTTGTTGTAAGCGAGGCGATCATGAATCATTCCAATGTTGTACGTCGTCGCGGTTTCACCCTGGTGGAACTGCTTGTCGTCATCGGCATCATCGCCGTGTTGATCAGCATCCTGTTGCCCGCGCTGAACAAGGCGCGCGAGGCGGCGCAGATGGTGGCGTGCATGAGCCAGCTTCGGCAGTTCGGCATCGCCATCCACCAGTACGCCAACGACTACGGCGGATACATCCCCCCGCCGGGCGGGTACTATGCCAATAAACAGCCGGGGCAACCAGAGTGGTACAACATGGCGTTGGTCTACGGTTCCTCTGCCGGCCGTGCGAACTATGTGGGACCGATGCACCTGTTTGTCGGCCGATACATCCGAAGCCCGGAGTTTTTCTACTGCCCCAGCGAAAAAGGCCCATTGCGGGACGGGGTTGGTTTCAACTACGGCCTGGGCGGATTTCACAGGGGTATTCGGCTTGGCTTCAGCGATGGGGGAGATTCCGAAACGGGCATGCCCTCCTTTGGCAGCATGTTCCAGCTTTACTCGTCCTATTGCTATATCGAGCCGACCGCCCACATCCTGCCCAACCATGTGAAACAAGTGAATGATGTGACGGTTTATCTGATTCCCAAGCTCTCCGAGTTGGGACGCCACCGGTTTGGAATCATGGCCGACAATTACTGGAACGCCGTGCCTCCACTTTATGGCGGTCTGGGCGGCGGGCGCAATCCGAACAACATGCCGCTGCCCGAGTCGCACGACAGGCCGGCGCGATACAATGTGCTTTACGCCGACGGGCATGTCACCACCTATGTGCGCAATGACAGAACCGATACCCGAACCCGCAACGGCAACAATCCGGGATGGTGGGGACGGGGATCCGGCGGTAACGGCGACGATGGATTCTGGGTTCGCACCCGCGGACAGTAACCCCCTCAAAAATCAACGAGTTTCCGAAAAGAAGTTCACCACGGAGAACAGCGAAACGCCCTGGGATGCTTTCATCTCCGCGGCTCATTTTGCAGGACGGGACGGCAGTCCCGCCTTTCGCCATCGCCGCGAGGAAGCGGCGGGATATCCGCCCCGCCGCTGAACTGGCCCCGCGCTTGATCGTCTCCGCCCGGCGGGCTAATCTTTATCCGCCTCGCCCGCGTAGCTCAGTTGGATAGAGCGCTGGTTTCCTAAACCGGAGGTCACAGGTTCGAATCCTGTCGCGGGTATTGTCCAATATGCACCAGGCCGCATGTAGCCGAATCCCCCGGTGATTCCGGGGGATTTTGCGTTGGGGACTTGCCCGGCTGAGTGGCCATTCCACCGGTTGCCGTGCCGGATTCCGTGCTGGTGAGATCATTGTTTCGGAACGGGGAGGAGGCTCACCGTGTCGTCATTGCCGGCGACGGCCACGAATTGTCCATCGGGAGAAAACACGATCGAAGTCACGGCGCCGGGAAAGTTCAGGCGCGCAATGAGGTTGCCCGTGGTCGTGTTCCACAAGTCGATCTGCGGATCGCGTCCCCGGCCGCTGGTGGCGAAGACCGATCCATCGGTGGAGAAGGCGAATTTGTTGCCGCCGGGGATTTCATGGAGAAGTTGCCGGGTGGTGATGTTCCATATTTTGACGCCCGCGCCGCGCGTGGCGGTGGCGAGGCGGTCGTGGCCATCGAAGACATAAGGCGCGAACGATTCGGTGAAGCCCGCGATTTCCCGGCCGGTTTCCACATTCCACACCTTCACGACGCCGTCGTTGCCGCCGGTGGCGATCAGGCTCCCATCGGGAGAGAACACGATCGTGTAAACCGCGACGCGATGGCCTTCGAGCACCGCCCTGGGCGGGTCTTGCGCGACATAATTGTCAATGCTCGAAAGAACAACCGCGCGGTCGTTTCGGCTCCATGCGAGCATTCGCCCGTGCGGGCTGACCTGCATGGCGACGGGAAGACCGGGCACGCCCCGGAGCGTGCCAAGTTCGGCCGCGCCCTGCACCCGCCAGAATTTCATCGCGCCCTTGCTCTGACTGACGAGGGTTTTCCCATCGGATGCGAATCCGACATGAAACACGCTCGAGCTGTGCCCGCCGAGAACGGCGAGGGATTGGCCGGTCCGCACGTCCCAAAGGCGGATGGAACGATCGCGGCTGCCGGTCGCCAGCCGGCTGGAATCGGGTGAAAAGGCGATCGATTCGATGGAGCCTTCGTGTCCTTTCAGGACAATCATCGACCCATCGGCGGGATGAACGGGAACATTGTCCGGGCGATCGGGCTGGACGATGGGCACGGGGAAGGTCGGCTCGGGCTGCACGGGGACGGGTTCAACCGGCGCGGGATCGACGGGCGTCGGTGAAACGGGCACGGGTTCGACCTTCGGCGGCTGGACGATGACAGGGCTTACCGGCCTGGGCAGTGATTCCGCCTCGATGGGTGGAACGCTGACGGGCGGATGCACGATGCGCGGGGGATCGGCCGGCGGATGAACCGCGACCTGGACGGGAGAGGGCGCCTCCGGCGTGTTTTTCCCGGCCAGCACGATCCAGGCGATCAGGCCGAGAACACCGATCAAACCTGCGCAAACACCGGCGATGAGGATGTATCGCCGCCCCGAAACGCCGGATGCTTCCTTTCCATGCGGTCCGAGGACGGGTTTGCCGCGCTCGACCCGATCGAAGTCGGCGACGACATCCTCCATTTCGGCGTAGCGGTTTCGCAGCTCGCGCGCCATGGCGCTTTCGGCGATTTTCACCAGGGTCGGCGGCGCGTGGGGATTGAGCTGGGCGATCGGCGCGGGTGGGCCTTTCAGCACCTTGCGCAGCACGTCTTCGGTGGTGCGTCCGTCATAAGGCAGATGCCCGGTGAGCATCTCATACATCATCGCCCCGAAGCTGTAGATGTCGCAGCGGGTGTCCTCGGCGTCGCCGTTGGCGACGGTGGGCGACATGTAAGGCGCCGTGCCTTCGCACTGGCTGCTTCGAACGTCGGTGATGGAATCGTTATAGACGGTGCGGACCAGCCCGAAGTCGCTGAGACAGGATCGGCCGTCGGCGTCGATCAGGACGTTGGCGGGCTTGAGATCGCGATGGATGATGCCCTTGCTGTGCGCATAGGCGAGGGCTTCGGCGATCTGCCGCCCGATGCGCGCCGTCAGCAGGTAATCCATGGGCTTGCCGGGATGGATCAGCTTCGCGAGGGATCCGCGCTCCATGAAGGGCATGACGTAATACGGCCCTTCCGCGCGATCGGACACCTCCATGATCCGCAGGATGTGCGGATGCGACATCCGGTGCATGTGCTGGGCTTCGATGAGGAATCGATGGCGGGCATGCTCCTCGAAATTCAGCTCGGGCTTGAGCAGCTTGATGGAGACGCGCACGCCGGTGATCGGGTGACGCGCGAGGAAGACCGTTCCCATGCCGCCTTCACCGAGCGGAGAGAGAATCTCGTATCGATCGAGCGTCGCCATCTGCCCGGGATGGGAAGGCGGATCGAGGACGCGGTTGCGGAACATGGCGGCGGCCTGGTCGAACGACGCCGGCGGCGATGTCATTGGAGGCTCCGTTCCGCCGCGCGGCTGCGCGCCGGAGCCGGGGCCTTGGGGCGGCATCGTTTCACCGTTCATCTCTGCTCCTGATCCCTTTGCATTCGCGTCACGGGAGGGCTTGTTCCCATCCATGACCGCTTGTTCCACGGCGGATTTGTGATTTCGACGGCGGATATGAACGAAACCGCATGCGTCGTCCTGGCTATCGAACCTGGCTATCGAACCTGGGCGTCGATGAGTTCCAGCCCTTCGGTGAAAATTCCTCGCGTCCGGTCGTCGATCCAGTTCTGGTTCAGCACCCACCCGATACCCTGTTTGAGTCCGGCGTCATCCAGGTTGGTGATGCGTCGGCCGCAGCGCGTCATCGCGACGACGATGGCCGCGTAGTACAGCAGCGTCGCGATCTCCCGCGGCAAGGGAGAATCGGGATGGCTCCGGCTGGTTTTGGCGAATTGCTTGACCATTTCCAGCAGTTCGATCGGCGGCTGGGGGTGGTGAAACAAGTCGCTGAAACTCTTGAGCAGCAACCCCTGCGAGTTGCCCAGCGTCGCCAGCCTGCGGGCGTCGCCGGGGTTGAAGTTGCCCAGGTCGAGTTGGACGGGCGCGCCGAGTTGATGGCGCAACACGGCGCCCAGCTCATCCGGTCGCCAGACGCGCTCGTTCTTCTCCGCCATCGCCATCATTCTCGCGAGATGGGCGGGATCGCTTTGTTGAATATCTCGTTCAGACACAGTTGTTCGCATCCGACCGCCTGCCCCGGTCACAACATGCAACTGCTGGGGCGGAAACCGATACGTCTCCATTTTCGCCTCCCTGCGCGGACATGCAACGATCCGAGCGGGGAAATCGCGACAGCTTGAACCCATTCATTGTAGCAGGAAAATCCGGAGCGGGACGGGCCGGGGATTTATTGGAACCACCATTCCCCCGCCGCCAGGGGCGCGGCGGGGGTTGAACAGGACGCCGTTTTTCGGATTAAGTTTTGGGGGCACCGTCGTCTTTGGGAGGGGCGGCATCCTTGGGAGGCGGGGCGCCGCCGTCTTTTCCGTAGGCGGAATAGAGCAGGATGTTGGCCATCAGTTTCGAGGCGGTCTTCGGATCGTAACCGAGGATGCCGTCGACGGGCTGGCCGACCAGTCCGGTGGTGAGGTCTTCGCGGCTGTAAACAACCGCCAGTCGATTGTCGATCGTCAGCCCGCGCACCCGCCCCATGCGGGCGTTGCCGATCAGGTTCTGACGGGCATAGGCTCGGTATCCAATGTCCTGGATGGCGTTGCCGGGAATCGTATAGATGGGATGATCCTGGGGCAGTGCCTGCTCGAGTTGTTTGAACTCGATCGGGAAGAGAATGCTGAGTTGTTGTTCAACCGACTGGATGAATTCCGACGAGCCTCCGGCCGCGTCGATCACGAGCGTGCCGCCGCCGGTGATGAACGCTTTCAGTTCCTCGCGCTGCTTGTCGTCGAGATTGAATTTGGTTGTTCCGGTGAGATGGGCCACCTTCGCATCGGTGAGCTTTCCCTCACCGAGCTTCACGTCGTTGACGGTGAGCGCGACCTTGTTGTCGTTCTTCATGATGGTCGTCAGCCGCCGCCAGCCGGCAGGCTCGGGGTTCCAGTTGCCCGTATATGCGAGGCGCGCCACCTTGATGGTGCGGTCGGCCTTGATCTTGGGGTCGTCCTTCACCAGGTATGTTTCACCTTTGTTGCGAAGATTCTGCTTATCGACCGCATAGAGGAAGATGTTGGCGAGAACCTGGAAAAGCTCTTCCTTTCCACCGGACTGCTTGGTCTGCCAGGCCCGGGAGGGGTCGGCCTGGGGGAACAGGAGCAGCATTTCGCGCGTGCCGTTGCTCAGCCCCTTCACATTGACCATCTTGCGCTTGGACTGCTGAGTGAACTGCTGCATGGTGTGGATCGAATGATCGTCGGGCAGATCACGGAATTCATAGCTGGGGAAAAGCTGCTTGCCAAGCTCGATGAAGGAACTTGCGAAATTCCTGGAACCGCAATCGGCGTTGCCAATGATCATGCCCCCCTCCTCGACATACTGCCGGAGCTTGTCGATCTCCTCGGGCTTGAACGACAGGGCCTGGTCGCCGGCGATGTAGAGGATGGGGGCGTCGTGAAGTTCCTCGGTGGGCGCGTGGAGATTGACGATCTGCCAGTTGAGATCCCGCTCTATCTGCTGGCCGATCCAGTTGACGATGTTGTTGGCGTCGCGCGGGCGCTGGTTCCAGTTGAGCGGCGCGCGCTGGTTGTGCCCGCCGCCGCGACGACGGGCGTCTCCGCCGGCGGGGACGGCCTCTTCGGCGTCGGGCGGCACATACGAGTAGTCGAGTTTGTTCATGACGACGGGCGCGCGGCCGCGCGAAAGGAAGATCAGTCCGAACCCCGTGCCCGCGGTCGCCACTCCATGATCGACCCACCTGCCCGTGTCACCGGTCACTTGCTGCCTTCTCACAAACCAGTCCGCCCCCTGTTCGTACCAGTTGATGGTCCCGAAATATTTGTACCCGCTGGCCACACCGATGCGTTCGATGCCGTACCAGGTGTACGGGGTTTCATCCTTTTTCAGTTTTTCCGAAATCCATGCCATGCCTTTTTCGATGGCTTCATCCTCGATGTTTCCCCGACAGTTCACGCCGCGCATCGCGTAGAGGTAGTCCTGCGTGATGAAGAGAGTCGCCAACCCCGCGGCGGTCATCGAAGTGGTGGCGCCGCGCTCCGGTGTGGACACGAGGTTGTAGGACCATCCCCCGTCCGACGCCTGTGTTCCCCGCCACGCGGTGTCGATCGTCTTCCAAAAACCCTGCGGCACCTCGAGTCCGGCGCGTTCGCAGCCCCACATGCCGAGCACGCCGTATTGCGCGGTGCTATGGTGAAAATGCCCTGTCGGACCGATGTGATAGTGATAGAAGCCCAGATTTTTTCCGGTCTTGCCAACGCCCTGGATCAAAAGCTCCGCGTCCCGCTTGATGGCCTGCTTCACCTTGGGCGACGGCGGGAGATACTGCCATATCTGCGCCCGCAGCCCCAGGGCATAGACGCCCTGGATGTCGGCGTTCATCAGCCACTCGATCGCCGGCGCCAGTCGCGGATCCTGCGGGCTTTCGCCCGAGGCGAGCAGCGCGTAGACCGCGGCGGCGGTGCGCCCGCCCCACTGCGAACCGTCGATGGCACTGCCGGAAGCAAGGGTTTTGCGCGCGGGCGCCTCCTCCCACTGAGGGCCTTTCTTGTTCTGCTCCGCATAGAGATAGTTCTTGGCGCGCTGAATGGCGATCTCGACCTGCTCGGGCGTGGCCGCCGACGCGATGCCGATCGGCAGCGCCAAACCCATCATCAATCCCGCAACCATCCAGCAACCGATTCTTCGCTTCATCGGTGAGTCTCCCACAGTCTAAACCCAGGTGCGTATCCCAATTGCCAGCCCCACATGTATTTCACTTTCCGCACAACACGGGGGAAGAACCGCCTGCCCGTTTAATGCCCTCGTCCCATATACAACACGCGCGGGGCGGCCAATTCATGCAGTATTTTTGAATCAATTTTCACATGGACTCCCTCCATGGAAAGCCCTTTCACGGCAACGCCGCCCTGGGCGCGGCCGGACAGGAGGGTTTGAATGAGCGTGGGAGGATCCTGATATCGCACGATCATCGGATCAGTGAGCAGCGCCTGCGATGCCGCGTGATCGTAGGCATTTTCGGCGTAGCCGATGTCATCGATCAGCCCCAGCGCCCTGGCTTGATCGGCAAGATACATCTTGCCGTTGGCGATGGAATCGAGCGGCTGGGTGAGCCGTCGGCCACGTCCCCGCTCGACAACCGCCTTGAACTGCGCGAACGCGCTGTCGGCGATGGCCTGAAGGTACGCGGTGTCCTCCAGCCGCTCGGGACGGAACATCGATCCGGCGTTCTTGAAATCCGCCCCGGTCGATTCGATGGTCGTCTCCTCGATGCCCCATTCATCCATCAGCTTGTGAATGTTGAACCGCGGGAGAAGAACGCCGATGTTGCCCGTGATGGTGGTGGGCTGGGCATAGATGTAATCCGCGGCGCAGGCGACGTAATACCCCCCGCTGGTCGCCATCGAGCGCATGGTGACGACCACGGGGATGCCGCGCGCTTCCTTGAAGGCGAGAATCCGGTGGTGAATCTCGTCGGAATCGGTGACCGTTCCGCCGGGGGAATCAATCTCGATCACGAGCGCCTTCACGTTGGGATCGTCCTTCGCGGCGTCGAGAAACCGTGTGAACTGGGCGGTGGTCTCTCCCATGATCGCGCCGGCGAGGGGAATGACGGCGATCTTCTGCGTGCGGTTGCCGTCCATGATCGTCACGGTGTTCGACGACTTGTCGCCGCGAAACGCCACGGCGATCAGGAGCAGAAAATTGAACGCGATCGATCCGATGAGCGCGAGGAGAAGCAGGGTCGTGAGGATGGCGCGCATCGTCGATCGCCGCGGGGGCGGCATGTAAGGGGGTTGCGGCGGATAAGGAGGCGGCATAAAGCTCGGAGGCGGGGGCAACATCGACGAAGGGTGCGGCGGCGGATGGAACTGCGCGCCGGCTGGAGGCGGCGACGGCGGAAACGCCCCCGCGCCCGAGGGCGGCGCGAAAGCGCCTCGGGGATCGATCGGACCTTGGCCTGGAGGAGGTTGCGACATCATGTGTTCTACGGGTGAAAGTCAGTTAAAAGATGTCCGCGATACGAATATCTGGACAGATCCTGTAAGTCGAGGTTTGCCCGAACCCGTCAAAAAGACCGGTTTCGCTGATTCAATCAGAAGATTACGGATGTCGCAAGCGGGCGCGGGCTTATTTACGCCGACGAGCGACATAATTCGCCGTGACCACTCCGGCCGTGCCGCCGCGCACGGCGAACTCGCCCGTCACCGTCATTTGGCGCGGCTTCAGGACGGCCACCAGATCATCCAGAATCGTATTGACGACCGCCTCATAAAAAATGCCCTGGTTGCGAAACGCGAAGAAATAGAGCTTGAGGCTCTTCATCTCGACGCATTTTCGATCGGGGACATATCGCACCCGGATCGTCGCGAAATCCGGCTGGCCGGTGACGGGGCAGAGGCTCGTGAACTCGGGAAACGTGAACGCGATCTCGTAATCACGATCGGGACGCGGATTGTCAAAGCCTTCCAGGATCGAGCGCGGGCGCTCGATTTGCTCCGGGGTGAGGACCGATCGCCGACCAAGCCGGCTGAGGGAGGACGTATCCGCGGATGTACGGGTGGATTTACTCATGCGATATAATCAGGTTCATCATCCCATCCTGCGATGGGCCGGGCCGATGTTGCATCATCAACCTGCAACGCGGCAGGCGGCGATCGATTCGTCTCGAAAGCCGGACCATTGTATTCCACGATCGCCGATGAGTCACTTCCGCGCCCGACCAGCAACAGTGACAAGTGACCAACACCTCTACACTTTTGCAGAGCGACCGGCGTCCCCCCTGCTCGTCGGCCAGGTAAAGGCGGCAAGGAGCAGGCAGGTGAGGGAAAGAATGAGCGTGAATGGAGCGGCGTTGAAATATCCTGATCGGTGATTCAATGCGGCGGCGCGAAGGCGGGGACGCCAATCGGTCGCGGATGCCTCCGTGAGATCGACATCGGGAGCAATGACGGCGCGCAGCGCGCCGTCATTGCGCTGATACAACCCCGGCCAGAGCGCGACGGGCGTTTGGTCCGGGCGATTTGAAGGTTCGATCGCGCGCCAGGCATCGGGGAGCCGCATGGGAGGATGCGACGCATAAGCCTGCCCCCCACCGGCGAGCCAGGTGAGGGTATTGGTCCAGAAGATGACGAACTCGCTCGATTGCGACCAGGCTCGGGAAGGGATGCCGACCCACACCCTTCGTGGGGAGGCGTCCCGCACGGCGACGAGCGTGCGGTCGCCGGCGGTGAGCACCGGGGTCCATCCCTCGGGGGGCGCGGATTCGGCCGATTCCTCCAGCGACATCGAAGTCAATCCAGCGGTGAGCGGATGCGTGAGCATGGACACCCCGCCGGAAACGGCAACCGTGCGCGCGTCCTCGGCGACAACGACGACGGCGGGATCATCAGGTGGAAGATCCGCCGGATCGTGGACGATGATCACGCGCGGCGAGCCTGCGGCGGCGGGACGGAGGCGACGATAGGTGTCGATCATGCGCGTCAATGCCACGGAGACGCCGGCGCGAACTTCGATCGTCGGCCAGTCGGTTTCGCGCGTCAGCCAGGCGACGTTGTCGGCCGGGATGTCATCGGATGGATTCAACTGAGCGACAATCGTCCCCGGCATGGTGTCGAGATCGACGAAGTAATTCTCCCGCAAGCCCCTCGCGGGAAGCTGAATCGAACGGCGAAGCTCATCCGAATCCGCTCGAATGACCAACTCCCCTTCCTGATGCGAGGATTGGTTGCGAATCGAAATCATGAGTTGCGGATGAACGGCGTCGCTCGCCGCCAGCGCGGTGATGGAGATGTTTTCGAGCGGGGATTCCGGGGCGATGCGAATGATCGAGGCATTGGACGGGTCGATGGATTGATCGGTCAGAACGAGCGTCCACGGCGCGCGTTGCGCGGTCTGGGCGACGGCCGACGCGAGCATCGGCCGCGTATCCAGCGCGGTCGGTGGAAGCGCTGCGATGGCATCGGCAAGCCGGCCGCGACGAGTGGAAATGATTTGGCGAGTTGTGATCGCCTCAAGTTCCACCGGACCATCACCGAGCGTTTCAAGCAGGATGTCCCCCACCTGTCGTCCCAACTCGCGATACCGCTGGGGCGGCATGGTCAGACCGGTGTCCACCATGATGTGGACCGGGGCATCATCCGAAGCGTTGGGAAAGGTGAATTTCGGCTTTGCGGATGCGACAATCGCGAGAAGGATGCAGAGGAGGATCGCGATCAGCCAGACCGGCGGGCGACGGAAGGATCGAGCCCGGTTCGGCCGTGCCAGCGGACCCCGCCAGAGCCAGAGAAAAGGAACATTCACATCCCGACGCTGACCAATCAGCAGCCAAACCGCCACCGCCGCCCAGGGGAGCAGCGCGAGCAGCCATAAGGGGGAGGTGAAGAGCATGTCGATGCCGTCGATGAACGACGGTTTCACCGGCCCCCGAAGCACCGGTGAAAGCCGGCGGATCAACCACGATTTTCAGGGACGACGACAACCGATTCGAGCAGGACATAATTGCGTCCCTGGTATTCGGTCAACATGCCGGTGATGCGGAACTTCAGATCGCGCCGGCTGGTCGTGATCGCGTTCTCCATCGCCATCAGCTTGAGGCTGGGAAGGATGATGACCGGAGGGTCTTGCAGGGTTTGTCCATCGGCCTCGAAGGTGAATTCCATCTGCTGCCCATCGGCGCTGCGGGTCAGTCGGCCGACACGCTCGACGAGGAAGGTTCCTTCGCGCATCACGGTGATCGGCTCGGCATCGGGAGCGACCGATCCGGCACCGGTCGTTTTATCGACCGCCGGCGCGGTTCGCACGGGTTGCAGCGGGCGCGCGGCGGCGCCGTCCTGCCCGAGCATCTCGCGGAGCATCTGGTCGGCGGAAACCGTCGGCGAGACCGCGCCTCCAGTGGTCGGCTGTGTCGTCTGCGCCGACGCCATGGGGATCAATGCGAGCAAGGCCAGAAGAAAAAGAACGCGATTCATGTCGGCTCCGGGGGTCGTATGACGGATCAACCGCAACAACGGATCGGGCGCGGAATCCGCGCCATGATCTCTATCATAGTATCGGATGAAGCAAGTCGCACAATTGAAGGCGATTGCGCGGATGATTGCCACCGGGCGGAGGCTATGGCGCGGAAACGACACGTTCGAGCGGTTTTTCGGGGGATCGAGGCACAGGGGACTTCGGAAGGATGAGAATCCGCCGGGGCTGGGTCGCAGGCTCATCGGCCGGTCGGGTTTGCGGCGATTCATGCCGACGTTCTTTGTTGCGGAGCGGCTGCGGGGCAAGATCAGCCGGGACGACGATCAGCCCGTCGCTGGTGGCCGGAGCGTTGGCGAGCAGGTCGGATTTGACGAAATACAACGGGCTGGCCTCGCGAGGAGTACACGTCACAATCTCCCGCCCCGCCGCCGCCGCCGCCCGTTGCAGACCAAACCATCTCCACGAAGGTGGCTCGCATGACAGGACAGGCGATTTCCCCACGCACGCCCGCGAAGCGGACGACGTGCCCGTCGGCGGCTCATAAATCACCTGTGCGGCGGCGAATGATGCGAACGCGAGAACGCTCAACGTGACAATACTGCTGCGGGGCATGGTATGTCTCCTTTCATAAACCGGCGCGATCGGGGGGATCGTATCACGTCCGATAACACGGCGACCAGAGGAATTCGAGGGAGTGGATCGCGAAATCACGAAATTTCCGGCCGATTGATGCGGCGAAACGGGTTGTGCCGATGGGATCGGGCACGGCGATTAGAATTCGATCGCGTCCAGGCGCGCGTCGATTTCTTCCTGGGACAGTCCAGTGATCTTGACGACCTTTCGGCGGCGGAAGTGCCCCCGAACGAACGTGATCTGAAATGGCTTCACCTCGAAAACCCGCGAGAGGATTTCGATGACCGTCCTGTTGGCGGCGCCGGCTTCATCGGGAGTGTCGACCTCCATTTCAAGGACGCGGCCATTCCGGCTGGCGAGGCGCGTTTCGCTCGAGCGCGGCGTGACAATCACCTGGAGCGTGCCCCACCGGGCGCGCGGATCCTCGATCGACTGCCCGGATTCGTGCGCGGACTTGTCGCGCGGCGTCGGATCGACCAAGGCGTCGGCGCCGGCGAAAAACTCGATGAGGTCCGCGTCGGCAAGGTCGATGGGAACAGCGCCGGCGGGAGACGGTTCATCGGACTCGATCATCCGGGCATAGCGACGCAGCCGGAACCGCAGCACGAACATCGCCCGCCAGAAATTTCGCATCAGCGAATAAATCGGATCGTTCGGCGTGGATCGGGCGATGCTCCAGCCGACGAGAAGGAAAATCGCGCAGCAGATGACCAGGATGAGTTCCGCGAGCAGCATCCATTCAAGGAGCGTCACGCCGCGACTCCTTCCATGCGAACAACGCCGCGTCGATCAACCGCCTGCCCAGACCCCAGACGACCAGCCCCACCACGATGTAATAGACCATTTCGACGATCAGGCGGATGATCGCCAGTGTCATGATCCGGTCCCGTTCGGGATCGTCCGCCGCGGCGCGAATCTGCTCGATGATTTGAATGAGGTCGAGTTGAAACATGATCGAATGACGGCGG
>CAYUNS010000111.1:13181-13518 GCA_964446155.1 uncultured Tepidisphaeraceae bacterium
GGCGGGCTTTTCGTGAAAACCTTCGACCGCCCTTTTCTCGCGTTCGCGCATGACCGCCGTCTGGGGGTCACGTGCGATCATTGTATTTCGGACTCACCGCCCAGTGCAGCTTTTCGGCGAGGCTGCGCCACTGGCGGGAATGGGGGTTTTCCAGCAGCCGCACCTTGTGGGGGCTTTTCCGAACCACCACATGATCGCCGGAAGCGAGATTGACGCTGGCCTGCCCGTCGCAAAAAAGGGTCGTGCCCGCATTGACGCGGGCGGCCTTGATGATGATGCGGGTGTCGATGGAGACGACCACCGGTCGGAACGACAGGCTGTGGGGACAGATCGGCGT
>CAYUNS010000112.1:0-13153 GCA_964446155.1 uncultured Tepidisphaeraceae bacterium
CCACCATCATCGAAGGCGCCGGTTCCGACAAGGCCATCAAGGGCCGCATCGAATCGCTCAAGAACGAGATCGAAGCGACCACCAGCGACTATGACAAGGAAAAGCTCCAGGAGCGCCTCGCCAAGCTCGCCGGCGGCGTTGCCCAGATCAACGTGGGCGCCGCGACGGAAGTCGCCATGAAGGAGAAGAAGGCCCGCGTCGAGGACGCGCTGCACGCCTGTCGGGCGGCGGTCGAAGAGGGGATTCTTCCCGGTGGCGGGGTGTCGATCATCCGCGCCGCGGCCCGCGCGCTCAACGGCGTGTCGAAGAAGGCGGCGAACGACGATCAGCGCCTCGGCGTCGAGATCGTCCGCCGGGCGGTCGAAGCCCCGATCAAGCAGATCGCCGAGAACGCCGGCGTCGACGGCGCCGTCGTCGCGCAGAAAGTCAAGGAAAACGAAGCCGTCAGCTTCGGTTACAATGCCCTGACCCACCAGTATGGCGACTTGATGAAGATGGGCGTGATCGTTCCGACCAAGGTCGAGCGCAGCGCTCTTCAAAACGCCGCCTCGATCGCCTCGCTTCTGCTGACGACCGATGCGATCGTCTCCGAGATCAAGGAAGACAAGCCCGAACCCGCCGGCGCCGGTGCGGGCGGCATGGGCGGGATGTACTAAAACCCGTTCCTGGTCTCCAAAGTCATTCCAATGCCCACGGATTCCCGTCCGTGGGCATTTTTGCGTTCTGGTCCGAATTCAAGAATTTTTCTATTTGGACTGGCTTTTATCGTTGGCGGTTGATTCAGCGAGTAGTAGGCTGACAATCTGAAATGCAGGCGTACTGGGAAGACGTGTCTTTTATTCGCTCGGTTTTTGAACTCATATAAAGGAAGGCGGAAACATGTTGTACAAGACCACACCTTTAATGTTGGCGGTGGCGGGAATGTCGTTGCCACTGGCGGCGGTGCAGGCCGATGAGGTGTCGATCAACCTCAACACCTGGACCCAGGAAGGGCCGACCAACGCGGGCAACTGGACCGTTGCGGCCGATGGCCAGTCCGTATTTCAGACGATCAATGGCGAACCGACGTTCTTCATCAGTCCGGACACGTTTGCCAACACCGTCATCGAGGGAAGGTTTGCCGTCGAGACGACAAGCGACGATGACTACATCGGATTCGTCTTCGGATACCAGTCGCCCCTGAGCGCCAATGGTGACGATCCCAGCGACTACGAATTCCTCCTGCTCGACTGGAAGCAGAACTCGCAGACCTTCGGTGGCGAATTCGCCTCCGAAGGATTCACTCTCTCGCGTGTCAATGGCGTGGTCCCTCCCGCCGAGGTGATAGACACCTTCTGGGCGCACAAGGACACACCACAACTCGAGGTTCTGGCAACAAGCCACGAAGCGGGATCGGGTTGGGATGACAATGTCGAGTACAGCTTCCGCCTGGAGTTCCTGAGTGACAAGATCAAGGTCGACATCGACGGCAATACAATTTTTGATGTCGACGGGGATTTCACCGGCGGACGATTCGGGTTCTACAATTATTCGCAGGCGAACGTCCGGTACATGGGCTTCACCCGGCAAGACATTCCCGATGATGTTCTTCCGCCTGACGGAACGCCCAACCCGATCCCCTTGCCGCCGGCCGTGCTCGTCGCGCCCATCGGGTTGCTGATCGCGGGCTTCGCTCGGCGGCGCATGCGACGCAAGGAACAATTCGACGCATAACCCGGCCAAAAAAATCTTCCCTGCGACCGGAACGCCCGCGGAGCATCCTCCGCGGGTGTTTTTGTCTGAATAAGCGTCTGGCGATGATGGGATTTCGTCAAAAGGCGGCGGGCAGGGGACGGGGGCTGGGGTTGGCGGGGGCAAGATCGGGGATCAGGCGGAAGCTGAATCCGGTATTGTCGTTGACGGCATCGTGGAAGCCTCGAATGCTAACGGCAAAGCCCTGGAATCGGCGGATGAGCGTGGCCGTCGAGCGGACACGGTCTTTCTCGCGCAGGTCATAGCTGTGGCCGAGGGCGAGAGTGTACTTGGGCGTCAGTTTGTAGTTGATTCCCCCGCTGACGAGGGTGGAGTCGAGGTCCTCGATGTAGCGTGCCCCGAGATAATAGGTGACGCGCGGAGCGCGCGTGACGGCCAAGCCAAGAGAGGCGGTGGCGAGGCGGGTCTCGTCCAGGTTGTGCTGAATGTCGCCCAGGAGAATCGTGCTGTCGCTGATGCGCCAACTGGCGTCGGCGTTGATGCTGTCGCGCGGGATCGAGGCTTCGGGGAGCGATTCGTAGAACAGTCCCCTGAAGCCGGTCGGCTCAAGCTCTTCTTCTCGCGGTTTGTTGCCGAAGAAGTTGCCTTCGACGCGCAGGGTGACAAGATCGACGCTGCGCCAGCGGCCGGGACCGCCCCGCTTGGTTTGCCAGGCCTGCCGCACCGCGACCTGCATCGCGCTGAGGTCGTTGACGCCATCGACGGATTCATCATAGATGAACACCTCGTCGCGCTCGGCGGTCTGGGCGCTGGTGAAAAGGTGCAGCGAAGGCTCGACGACATGCCGGATGCGGTGAATGTCGAACAACTCGGAGCGGACATTGTTATGAACCTTCCAGAACGCGATGCTGAGGCGCATGCCCGCGCCGGCGAGCAGTCGCTCCTGGGCGCCCTGGTCGGGTGATTCGGAATAGGCGATATATCGTCCGAAGACATAGGGGACGGCACGGAACTGGCCGAGGGCGATGGGGTAATTCAATTCCTGGCGGAAATCGCCGCGCCAGTTCTCGTCTTCGTATATCCCCGTTTGCCCGATGGACGGCCGGCCGGGCTGATAGCGCGGGCGATATGCCTGCTCGAGGAGCGTGGCCTCGCTTTGCTCCATGCGCAGCCGGGCAACGGTGTTGCTGCTGTGGAAGGTGAAGCGATCGCCGGCGAGGCTTTCGGCGAGGCGGTGGTAGCCCAACTCGGGCATGCGCTCGACGATGAACTGCTCCTCGACGGATTCGCTGGTGGTCACGAAGCGATTGGGGTTTTCATTGAGAAGGAAGGTGAAGGCTTCCTGACGCTGCTGTTGCTTGACGTAGAGCGTGAGATCGTGCGGCGGGCCGTTATCGAACTCGTCCTCGAACCATTGTTCAAGGAACGTGGGATCGGAGATGTAACCGGCACGGAGCTGCACCTGCCAGCCATCGGGGAGGATGTGCTGATGCGCCCACAAGGCCCGTCCGCGCAGATCGCGCGGCGGCTCGATCTCGCGCCTTCGCCGACCGGGGTCGTCGAGGCCACGATCCTGGATGATGTAGCTGGTGAATTCCCCGCGGAAATTCCACGGTTCCTTTTCGGGGTCCGTGACGAACCCGCCGGCATAGTCGGCGTTCAGCCCGGTCGCCGGGCCGCGTTCCCCAAAGTGATCGAGTCGGTAACTGAGGTCCAGCCCCGGCGGGGCGGGGTGGCCGAACGTTTCAAACAGCCCCCATTCCGTCAGGATGGAAACGCCTTCATCGGTCGATTCCCGCACCTCGAGGGATCGCAGCGGGAAGGCGGATTCGGTGAACGACCCACCGGCGAGCGGAAGATAGAAAACCGGCAAGCCGAGGAGATTCAAAGTGGCATGTCGGGCGCTGAAGGTGGTGCGATCGCCCAGCCGCTCCTGCTGGGTGGGCGTCCGCCGGACATAGACGCGGTTGGCCGCGATGCTGTAGGTCGGAGTGCGGAAGGCGGTGGTGCTCATCCGCGCGTTGTTGGCGAGATATTCGCCGCCGCGATCGGTCTGTGAAAGCTGGCGAATGGTCTGGGCCCGGATAACGATCGGAAGACGCCGGCGCGGTTCGGTCGCGTGAAGGACGGCATCGGCGAGGATGGCGCGATCGGTGGTGAAATCGTAATAGGCGCGTTCGGCGAGAAGCCGCTGTTCCTGCTGCGATGCGACCGGCGGGGTATAGGCGATCTGCACATCGCCTTCCAGGTAAGCCGCGGTGATGGAGTCGGCGAGCGCGCCGGGATCGGGCATGCGAAGCTCGTCGGACTTCAGCGAGGTGAAGACGACGATGCGTTCGGCGCGCAGGGTTTGGAGCGATCCGTCCGGCTGCCAATGCATCAGCAGAATGCCGCCGGTGTAGACGATGGCGACCGTGCCGTCATCGGTGAGGATGGTTTCACCGACGCCGGGCGCTTCGATGAGCATCGATCGGGTGGGGCGCGTTGTGGCGGGCGCGGGGGGCATCGCCGACGGTGCTTCGGGGAGCGCTTCGGGCGCGGGGGCGTCGGGCAAGGATGCGGGATGAAGCGCGGCGGCGAGTTGGTAGACCTGCGAGGCGCTGCGGTCGGTGGTGGAGAAGCTGTCGGCGGTGATCCGGGGTTGTCCGACGAAAGCGGCATCGAGGAGAAGGCGATCGGCGAGGCGGGTCATGCCGGCCTGGCGAACGGTGGCGTTGCCGAGGAGCGCGATTTCGACAAGCTGACGCGGCCGGGCATCGAGCGCCGCGAGGTCGGTGATCCAGAGAACGGCGTTCTCGCTGGTGACGAGGGTTTCGTCGAGCTGGATCGAGACATTGCCCTGGAGCTGGACGACCCGGGCGCCGTGGGATGTCCAGGCGGAAGCGCTGTTTGCGCGGATGTTCAACAGCTCGACGGGGGGCTGATAAGGCGGGGCCTGGTGCGCCGGGGCTTCATGCGGGGCGGCCGGTTGAGCCGATGCAACGGGGGCGAAAAAGCCGAGTGCGATCAAAGCAAACCGAATCCTACAGCGCACTCATGGACTCCTTCCCATTCCGGCCGGCCCCTTCGATTTCCGGATGAGGGGGCATTATAGAAGCAGGCGGGAGAGCGTCAATTGCCGATAAGAGAGACGGATCGGCTTGCAGACCGCCAACGGAACAGGGAAAAAATCTTTTGGAAGCGGGGGGAATGCTATAATCGCGGGCGAGGACGCTCCCGATGCGACGATCGAGGGGTCGTTCGCGGTTTCAATCGATGGAGAGCTTATGATGGTGCGGATTCTTTTGGCGTTGCTTTTATTCACCGGCGTCGCGCTGGCGGAGGCGCCGGCGACGCAGCCGACGACCGGGCCGTCGAAAACGCCGGCCGCGTCAAACCCACCGGCGGCGACCCAGCCCGCCGACAAGGCGAAGGCGAAAAAGGGCGAGTTCCCCACCCCGGCGGAACTGGTCGCGCGTCTCAAGGAGATGCAGGCCGAAACGGACGCGATGCCGCAGGTCGCGTATTTCAGTTTCAATCAGGTCATCACGGAGAAGCCGGCGGACTTCACGCTGTTCGGCGACCCGAACGGACTGACGCTGCGATCGGTGATCGAACGCCTGAAGATGGCGCGCGACGACGACGAACTGCACGCGGTTCTCGTGAACGTCTCCCAGTCGGCATTCAACCTCGCGCAGGCGCAGGAGGTCCGTGACGCCCTGATCGAGCTTCGCCGGGCGGGAAAAAAGACGTTCGTGTACGCCGATTCCTATGACACCATCGGCTACACCATCGCCACTGGCGCGACGAACATCTGCCTGATGGAAGGCGGGGAGATCATGATCCCCGGCGTGGGCCTGGAGACGATGTTCGTGAAGGGGCTGCTGGACAAAATCGGCGTGAAGGCCGATTTCGTCCAGGTGGGGGAATACAAGGGTGCGGATGAAAGCCTCACCCGCACGGCCTCGAGTGTCGAGCATCGCGAAGAGCTGAACAAGATCGCCGATTCGCTTTACGAGCAGATCGTCAACGGGATCAGCCTCAATCGCAACCTGCGGACGGAAACGGTGAAGCGGATGATCGACGACGCGCTGATCACGGCGCGGGTCGCGAAGGAGCGCGGATTTGTCGATCATCTCGTCGATCAGGACGATCTTCGCGATTTGATGGCCGACGAACTCGGCGGGCAGGTCAACCTGCTCGCGCGATACGGCGTGGAAGAGCGGCGAAACGTGGACCTGTCGAATCCGTTCGCGCTGTTCGCGTCGCTGATGAAGAAGCCCGCGGTGTCGAACAAGCCGGCGGTGGCGCTGATTTACGCGGAAGGGATGATCGTTGACGGGCACAGCGAGGCGGGGTTGTTCGGTGACGGAGGGGTCGGATCGGAGGACATCCGCCGCGCGTTTCGGATGGCGCTGCGTGACGATCAGATCAAGGCGGTGGTCGTGCGCATCGACTCTCCCGGCGGCAGCGCGCTGGCGAGCGAGGTGATGTGGCAGGCCGCCCGGCGGGTCAGCAGGGAAAAGCCGGTCATCGTCAGCATCGGTGGGATGGCGGCGAGCGGAGGGTACTACCTCGCGTCGGCCGGGGATTACATCTACGCGGACCCCTCGGCGATCATTGGATCGATCGGCGTGGTCGGCGGGAAATTCGTCACCACCGAATTGTTCGACAAGCTCGGTTTGACGACGGAAGCGTTTCAACGCGGTCGAAACGCCGATCTGTTCAGCTCGTCCAAAAGCTGGGACGACCGCCAGCGACGAATGGTGACCGCCTGGATGAAGCAGACCTATGACCAGTTCACCGATCGCATCATGACGACGCGCGACGGTAAGATCGGCGACATTGACAAGGTCGCGCGGGGACGGATTTTCCTGGCGCAGCAGGGGAAGGAACTGGGCATGATCGATGAAATCGGCGGGCTGGAGCGGGCGATCAACCATGCGGCGGATTGGGTGGGATTGCGGGACGGCGAGTTTGAGGTGCGCGTGGTTCCTCCTCCGATGACATTCGCGGATGTCTTCATGGGCAACAGCGGAACGGAAGCCATGTCCCCGTTCCAGCCGAAGATCACAATCCCGGCCGACTCCATGCTGCGCGCCATGCCCGCCTCGACGCGCCAAATGCTGGTGCGGCAGATGCGGATGATGCAAATCCTGGAAGCCCGTCCGGTGATGCTGATGACGCCTTATGTGATTACGGTGCGATGAGGCCCGGGCGCGATTCCCGTCCGTTGCCGGACCGCTTTTTGAGATGTGCCAATGTCGGCAGACCGCTTCGTCGAACCGCATCAGCCCTTTCCCGAGACGCGATGGTCGCTGGTTGCCCGGGCCGGCTCGCCCGACGCGACGGTCAACCGCGCCGCGCTGGAGGAGTTGCTGCACAAGTATCTTCCCGCGTTGCGGGCGCATCTCATCGTGCAGAAGCGCGTGAAGCCCGACCGGGCCGACGATCTCGTCCAGGGGTTCATCTCCAGCAAGGTCGTCGAGCAGAACCTTCTCCGCCGCGCCGATCGCGAGCGAGGGAAGTTCCGCACGTTCGTTCTCACCGCGCTCGACCGCTTCATCATCGACGAAATTCGCAAACAACAGGCTCGGCGCCGCGCGCCGGCCGAGGGCGGCGTGATCAGCCTCGGCGATGATCCCGATCTCGCCAGTGTTTCCCATCAGCCTGTCGCCGCGTTCGATCTCGAATGGGCCAGGCAGGTGCTCGGGGAGACCATCGCGCGGATGAAGGAGGAATGCCGCGTCTCCGGCCGTCCCGAGCTGTGGGGCGTCTTCGAGTGCCGCATCCTGCTTCCCAGCCTCGACGGCACGGAACCGACCGGCTACGAGGAGCTGATCGGGAGATTCGGCTTCAAATCCCCCGTGCAGGCTTCGAACATGCTCATCACCGGCAAGCGGATGTTCGCGCGGATTCTCCGGCAGGTCGTGGGCGAATATTCCACTGACGCCGATGAGGCGGATGAGGAAATCCGCGATCTTCAGTCGATCCTCGCCCACGCCGGCGCCGCCGGATCATCGGGTTGAATCCATCGGTCGTTCCCATGCGCTGCGTAAGCGGTGTGTTTGTGTTTACCCGGCAAGCGAATGATGCAAAGCCTCAAGTTGTTTCTCTGGCAGATCGCCCGATCCGTCAGGCCGCGCGCGGACCGTACCGTTCTGGTTCACCGACCCATCGTTGATGGCGGATTGGACCGCCCGGGCAATCCGAACCCGTGTGACCCGAACATGGGCGACCCGAACATGGAGATTGTTCGCGTGTCGCGCGAATCCGATCCGCATTTCGACGCCCTGGCTGAAATCGCCGGTGTGATGCGGGTGACGCAGCGATCCTGCCTCCAATCCCTGGACAAGGGCGACATGGCATGGGTCGCCCTCGCGAAGGACGATCATGGCGATGTTGATCCCGTCGCCATGGCGTGGGTGGGTTTCGGCGGTGGATTCGTTCGAGAGCTTTCGAGTGATTTTATCGGCGGGGAGGGCCGCTGCTATTTCTACTACGACTTTGTGCGCAGTGATTTTCGCGGCCGGGGCATCCAGAAACGGCTCATCGCCCGCCGACTGAAGGATGTCGCGGAGATGAGGCAACATGCCGCCTACGCGGTCATTCACCGGACCAACGCCCCCAGTCTCCGGAGTTATCGCGCGCAGCGATTCATGGATGTCGCCCAGGCCGATTCCTGTCGCCTCGGTCCGTTCGCGACGGTTCGGATCGCGATCGATGAATCCACTTCGCCGGGCATGGTTCCCGTGCATGGCTGGCCGGACCGGGGGCGCCGGCGGATCTTCCGGCTGGGGAAATGACGCGCCGGTCGTCGGTCGCGGGCGACGTTTATTGCCAGGGATGACAAGACTTCTCCTGCTTCAATTGATATAGTGCCTCCCGGATTAATGGCGGGAGTCTATCGGATGTTCAACGCCGTCAGACAGGTAATCCTGCGATATGCACTGGCGACCGGCGTGGTGATGTTGGCCGCGACGCTGGTCGGATGGTTCGATTTGCGAACCAGCGCCGAAGCGATCCCCCTCTATCTCATCGCGATTGGTCTGGCTGCCTGGTTCGGAGGCATCGGCCCGGGGCTTGCCGCCGTCGGTCTGGCCGCCGGCTCGTTCCTCCTCATCGCTCAGATGCGCACCAGGGTCACCTCTTTCGACGTGCCCCTCGATCTGGTGTGGCTCCTGTGCCTGGTGGCGGCGGCGATGCTGATCGGGCATCTCAACACGCAGCGCCACGAGGCCGCCGCGGCGCTGCGCGAACGCGACATGCGGCTGCGCGTCGTCAGCGAGCAGATTCCCGGAGGATTGTGGTCCACCGACCGGCAATTGCGCATCACCTCCGTCTTCGGCGCCTTGCTCGCGGGACCGGAAAACAATGCGCTGCTCAACCGGCTCTTTCGTCTCGCCGACGCCGATCCTTCCGATCCCGCGGTCGCGGCGCATACCAGGGCACTGGCCGGGGAACGCAGCACGTTCGAGCTTCAGGCCGGTGCGCGCACCCTCGATTGTCACGCGGAGCTTTTGCGCAATGATGCGGGGCAGACCATCGGCGTCGTCGGAGTGGCGATGGACATCACCGACCGCAAGGACGCCGAACAGAAGCTCCAGCACGCCACCGAGGCCAAGGACCGCTTCCTCGCCATGCTCAGCCATGAGCTGCGCACCCCTCTCACTCCCGCGCTGGTCGCCGCCACGGAGATGGTCTCGCGGGAGGATCTTCCTGCTTCCGTTCGCGAGGATCTCGAACTCATCCGAAGAAACATCGAGCTGGAGGCGACCCTGATCGACGACCTGCTCGATCTCACCCGCGTCTCGAGCGGCAAGCTCAAACTCCGGCGGGAAACCGTCGATGTCCACGATCTCATCCGTCGAACGCTGGAAACCTGTCGGTCGGATGTGTCCGACAAGGCCATGAAAGTCGAGCTGGATCTCACCGCCGATCAGCACTGGGTCTTCGCCGACGCGGCGCGGCTTCAGCAGGTTTACTGGAATCTCCTGAAAAACGCCGTGAAGTTCACTCCCACCGGCGGGACGATCACGGTGCGCACCGTCAATCCCGCGCCCGCGCTCAACATCCCCGACGCCACGGATAATGAGTTGATCGTCGAGGTCCGCGATACCGGGATCGGGATCGAGCCGCCGATGCTCGAAAAAATCTTTCATGCCTTCGAGCAGGGCGAACCGGGCATCACCCGGCAATTCGGCGGGCTGGGGTTGGGATTGGCGATCAGCCGCGCGCTGGTCGACGCGCACGAGGGCGTGCTCTCGGCCGAGAGCGAGGGCAAGGGTTGCGGCGCGACTTTCCGCGTCACTCTGCCCGTCGCGCCCTCTCCGGCGTGGCTGGAAGTCGCTCCCCCCAACGGCAAGGCGTCGGTGAACAACAGCGGGCAGGCGCTGCGCCTGCTCCTCGTCGAGGACCACCCGGACACGCTGCGTCTCATGGCGAGACTGCTGCGCAAGCTCGGGCACGATGTCTTCACCGCCAGCAGCGGCGAGGCCGCGCTCGAGGCGGCCGCCAATCATCCATTCGATCTCATCATCAGCGATCTCGGTCTGCCCGATTTGAGCGGGATCGAAATGATGCGCCGTATCGGCGCGCGCAAGCCCACCAAGGCAATCGCGCTCAGCGGCTTCGGTTCCGACCGCGACGTTCGCGAAGCCCGGGAGGCCGGCTTCACCCGTCATCTCACCAAGCCCGTCAATCTGCAACTTCTCGCCGACACCATTCACGAAATCGTCAATCACGCGGAAGGCGATTCAGGCGGTGAAGCGTAAAACGCAAGGCCCGCCGCTTTCCATCGACCGGGGCATCCGCACACCATCACCCATTCCATGGGATTGACCAGCGGCCAAAAGCTCGATCAGAAGATTTTTCCGCTGATGACAAAAGGATTGTAAACGTGAGCCGGCATGCAACAGCGCTGCGCGGTGTTCGGTTTTCGCATCGCACAACCGATCCTTTGGGCATGAAAAAACGACCGGGAGCAGCCCGGTCGCTTTTCGGGTCGGAATCATATTGGAAGATGGTTCCTTTCGCGCCTGGTCGCCTCTCCAGAGGTTTGCGTTCGACGCGGGCGGAAGGCGCTCATTGCTGAACGCGCTTCCCGACGCTCCTGCGATTCGCCGTTGCTTCCAGGACATGGTCCGAAACGGTGGCGGCCTGATTGGCTTGGGTCGCCGGCGCCGTCATCGGCGCGGTGTCCGTATCGGATGGCTGCGGGAGATCAATCCTCCCCAGTGTTTATCTCTCACACAGCATCCTGTGCATTGGCGTGCGCTTCAGCGTTCGCGTTCCATCACGGCCGTGTTTATGACGGAGGTGATGGAAGAAAACCCGGCGTCGCCGATCCGGTTGTCGCCCGCCTGCCGATCTCTCGGGTGACAGGTCCGCCCGGATGCCTCTCCTGAGGTTTCGCTCCCTTCAACGCTTGCCGGCGGATGCGGCGCTGTCCGGTTTGCCAGGTTCCGGACGATCCCGCTTCGGCGGTTGACCTGCCGGCGCGACGGGAGGGGTCTCCATCTCGTGCCGCAGGTGGCCCTTGCGGTTTTTCGCCTGGCGCATGTGACGATCGACATCGATCGAACATGCATGCGCGCCCGTGATCCGGTCATGCATCGCGGCCTTTTTCCCGCGATGTTCCGCTACCGGCATCTCAGGCCCATCGCCTGGCCGGGCTGGCTGAAGCCGTGCCCGGCGGCGTTCATGGGATTTGCCCCTTCGCAGCGTTGTTCCTGCCCGCGGGTTGGGCGATGTTTCCATCGCCCGCGACCCACCTGCCGTTTTCTGAACGCCCGCCTCGATGGTTTTGAATCGAGGGATCGCCGTCATTCAGCATCGCACCCACCTTCGGGCGCATTCGAATCACCAATGATCCCGCAGGGTCGTTGATTGTCCGAACAGGCCCTTTCTCGCGACGGTCGATCAGGAGCGTTCACCGCAGCTCCTGGGTATCGGAGACTTTTTGCGTGCGAAGTCTCCTGTCTCGCGGGCAATCCGTGCTCTGAAGACAACGGTGTGCCTTCAGGCCGTAAGCTGCCCTGGGATTTTGCCTCTTCCAGGATTTCGGACGCGGAATTGCGTGTAACGGGCGGGTTTGACCCCGCCGGCGCCATCAGCCTCGGGAGACCGCTTCCGGCTCCGATCCGCTCATGGATTTGCGGCAGACGAGCAGGAGATGAAGGGCAAAGCAGTTGCCATGACATTCCCGCCCCCGCCGTTCCTACAGCGTCTTATGGGGCTGATGCCTAGCCGATCCGACTCATCCCACCGGCTGCTTCCGATCAGAACGGGCCGGACCAGGCATCCTGCCTGAGGTTTCTCACCGTCCTCGTGGAAATCCCCGTCCTGATCGACATGCGTATGCCTCTCAAGACAGGCCTTTCCACTCGGCGAGGTGAAAGCCGAATTGAACCACTTCCACCCCTCAACATAGCCCGTCTTTCGCGTGTGGCAACGGAAAAAATAAAAAGTCTGCGATGAAGGGCGATGCAGTCCGCGCATGGTCATGCGGGTCGATTCGGTTCCCTGCTCGACGAGTCGCGAATCCAGACCACGGGATCGATGTTCACCGAAGCGATTTCCTCGCCTTCCAGTTTTCGCAACAGCATCTGCACCGCGCGGGCGCCGCGGGCTTTGAATTCCTGCGAGACGGAGCTGAGCGGAATCATGGCGAATTCGCAGAACGGCGCGTTGTCGATGCCGATCAGGCGGACATCTTCGGGGATGCGCATGCCTTTGGCGATGAGCAGGTTGGCGGCCGCGATCACATGGTGATCCGACTGCCCGAGGATGCCATCGAACGTCACGCCGGACGACAGCAGCGCTTGTGCGGCGCGATGTCCCGCCGGGTACGAGAAATCGCTGACGCCGATGACGAGTTCATCGAGATAGTCGATGCCGCGCTCGCGAAGAGCGGTGCGATACCCTTCGTGACGATCGGAGGGCAGGGAGGTCGCGGCGTTGGGCACACGGAAATGCGCGATGCGGCGGCAGCCGCAATCGATGAGATGATGCGCCGCGCGGCGGGACACTTCCGCCTGGTCCAGGCCGACGTTGGGAAGCACCGGATCGAGCTGGTTGTGGTGAATGGTGACGACGGGGATGGAACGATCGTGGATCTGGCGAAGGTCCTCGGCAAGTCCGGGATGGAGTACCCCGCCTATGATGACCCCGTCGATGGCGTTGCGATGCACATCGGGGCAGAAGGCACGGAACTCATCGATGGTTTCATAGTAGTGCATGAGGAGCCGCTGATGATGGCGCGTCGCCTCCTCCGCGATGCCACTGACCATTTTCTCGACAATGCCGCTGCCCGGCGCGCCGTGACGGTGCAGGTAGATCGCCAACACGTTCTGCCTGCCGGTGCGCAGCGCCTCGGCCAGGAGGTTCTTGCGATAGTTCAGCTCGCGGGCTTTTTGGTGGATGGCGCGAATTTTCTCCGCGTTCGCTCCGCTGGTCCCCAGCCGTCCGCTGAGGACTTTGC
>CAYUNS010000113.1:0-7513 GCA_964446155.1 uncultured Tepidisphaeraceae bacterium
CGATTCTTCGACATCGCCCGCGGCGATGTTCATGCTCACGGTTTCACGGGGCGCGATGTTGGCGAGGTTGTAGAGGGAAATGACCAGCCGCGTGTCGCGTCGCTCGATCCGGGCGCCCGGCACGGGCGGGGCGGCGCCGTCGGCCGGCGTCTGCCGGCGCTCGATCTCCAGCCGCGCGACCCTGCCAAGCTGCCTCAGACGATCGATCACGCCACCCGCGGCGTCGGGTGTCACCTCCGCGACGATGCGCGCCGCGAGTTGCCCGGCCTCGTGCTGCTTCAGATCCGATTCGATGATCCGCCCCTTCGCCGCGTCGATCGCCTTGATCGCCTCCGTCCGCGCGGCTTCGACATCCTGCGTCTCGACGCCGATGCTCGCGGTCTCCTGCTCGATCGTGAACGCCGACGTTCGAATATCCTTCTCGTACAACGAGATCATCAGCGTCGAAAGCGACACCTGCCCGGTGAGATAGCGCAGCTCGCCTTCGATCTTCTCGCTCTTTTCGCGCCACACGCCCAGTTCCTTCTCGGCCGCGAGAAGGTCTTTGATCTCTCCCTTGCCTTCCTTGATGACATCGAGCAGCCGCTGCTCCATGGCCCGCGCGGCGCGCAGCCCGCTTTCAAGATCGACATATTGCCTGGTCACATCCTGCGCGGTGATGCGCTGGCTTTTCAGATCACCGAGCGCGCGGAGCTTGAGTACCAGCACATCCAGTCGATCGGGCGCGACGCGAACGACGATCGTTCCCTTCACCTTGCCGTTGGGAAGCTTGTCGGAATTCGTCGTGCCGACGAATCCCCCTTCCTCGCCGACGATGCGGGTGATGGCGACAAGGGCGCCGTCGAAGCTCTCCACCTCGAATTCCATCGTGCCGTTGCGGATGATTTTCCGATCGGATGAACGCGGCGTTTCCGAAACGGCCTGTGCGGCTTCGGGCGTCGAGGCCTCGGGAGCTTCAGCTTCGGGAGGGGGAGCGGGCGCCTGATCTCGCAGCTCCCGCACCTCTCGCTCGCCTGCTTCATCTTTGTCGACGATCACTTGATTTTGGGTTTGGGGCGCGGCCTGCGCGAGTTGGCCCAGATCGAAATAATGATTCGCCTTCGAATCCGAAGCACTTTGGTCGTTGCGGTAGGTATAAACAGGCCCAAGCCCGAATCCGCCTCCACCACTTCCACCGCCTGCCATGCCACCCACATCGGAACCGATTACGACACCGGATTCGCGCTCGCTTGCGCTGGATAGCGCCTGTCCGCCCAGGAGAAGCACCCCGCCACCGGGAACCGTCACAGGCGCATCAATCGCATGAAGCGGCTGCGACGCCCCGACGGGATCGCTCGCCGGGGAGGCACTCGACTGTCGCTCGCTCTGGTAAAGCGCCACCGGCGCATCCAATCGCAAATCCGCCAGTGCGGGCATTCGGCCGTGCTGCTCGTAATGACTGACGACAAAACCCGCGCCCGCAAGCAGCAACATCGCCGCGATCGCGGATGCGGCGCGACGGGAGATGATGGAAAGCGCCCACCATCGACGCTCGCCGCCAAGTCCGTCGATGAGCCGATCTTCAAACGTTTCCGGCGGGCGAATCTCCCGAAACAGCGACGAGAGCGATTCATCCTCGCGGCGCGATTCATCCACTTGTCTCGCGCAATCGGAGCAACCGACGAGGTGATTGCGAAACCGCGCCTTCTCCTCGTCATGCAGCCCGCCGGCGAGGAAGGCTTCGATCCGATCGGACAGCCAGGCATGTTCATCTTGTTCGGTCATGGTTCTCCCGCCTTCATTTTTTCGCGCAGCAGGCGCATTCCGCGATGGAGCAACCCGCGCAGCGCGCCGTTGGTCAGCCCCAGTTGCCGGCCGATCGCGTCGTAGTCCGCGCCCGCGATGTAGCGCAGCGTGAGAGGCAATTGATAGTCGATGGGCAGGGATCGAAGCACCGACAGCACGCGCTGTCTTTCTTCCTCCCGCTCGGCCGACTCCTCCGGCGTCCCGCGTCGATCAGACAGATCGTCCAACGCCTGAAACGGCATCCGCCGCCCCGTGCGCTTCTGTCGCGATCCCCGCCGGCGCGCGTCGATCGCCACGGTCCGCGCGATCGTGAGCAGCCAGCTTCGGAATCCGCCGGCGTCGGTCACCTGCCCGATCGACCGCCACGCGGTGAGAAACGTCTCCTGCGCCAGGTCTTCGGCGAGATGGACATCACCGACATCGAGATAGATGCGGGAGAAAACCAGCCGCCCGGTGCGACGGACCAGCTCCTCGAACGCGGCGCGGTTGTATTGGCGGCTTTGTGAAACCAGCCATTCTTCAGGATCGTTCACGCGATGCTCCCATCGAAACAGAGAACGTCATTGCGACGAAGTCGGCGCGCGAAAGTTTCGTGAATTGGAAAAACGCCTATTCCATCGCCCCGCGCATCGCCAGGGCGGCGGAGATGAAATGCTGCACGTAGTCGATGCGGATTTCGTCGTCCACCAGGCTGCCTCTCACCCCGCCAAGGGTACGGGCGGGATCGGGATAATGCAGCACGGACTCCCGGCCGAACTGACATTGAAGCTGAAAGCGCATCGACCACTCCAGCGCCGCGCGGATCTTCCGGGCGTCCTCCTCCCGATTGAAATCCCGCGCCAGCGCATATGCGGCGAGCAGCCCTTCGTTGCGCGTCGAGGCCGGCGTCGATCGCGCGTCCCCCCAGCTTCCGACGACATCCTCCCACTGCGATTGCCGCGTCTGCGAATCGACGATGCCCCGCGCGATCTTCATCGCGTGATCGAGATACAGATCGTCCGCGCGCTCGCGATGCAGCTCGTTCAGCGCATAGAGCAGCCAGTGATCCGCCGGCAGCTCGTCGGCACGCAGCCCGATGTCACGGAAGGTGATGAGCCAGCGCGCCGCGCGGTCGGCGGAATCGAGACGGGCCTCGTCGGGAACGATCCGTGGCAGTCGCAGCAGGGCGAGGATCGCCTCGCCGGGATAATAAGCCGATTCAAACGGCCGAACCGCCCCGCTGGAGAAAATCTGGATGTGCGTGCCGAACCGTCCATTCGGATCCTGCACCGCGCGGATCCATCTCTCCAGCGCCAGCGCATCGGCGAGCATTGACCGATCCCCGGTGACGACGATGTATTGCGTGATCGCCAGGATCGCCAGCGCGTTCCCACCGAGCTTCACTTCATCCCCCTCGACAAGCACGAGTGTTTCGACGTCGCCGTGCCGCATCGGCCGGCACTGCGAGCGCATCCAATCCAGCGCCCGACGGGCGGCGATGAGCAGCGCCTTGTCGCGAGTCGTCTCGTACAACTCGAGCATCGCGTAGATCGTTCCAGCGTGGCGGAGGATGTTATAGCCATCGCCCGGTTTGCCCGACGACGGCTTGTAGAGATAGTCGAAGCGGCCATCCTCGCGAACCGACCGGATGAGATATTCCCCTCCACGCTTCGCCGCGTCGAGCAACATCCCGTCGCTCAGCGTTTCAACGCGCCGATGACCGCGATAAAGCGGCTCGATGCCGCCTGCGGAGATGAAGAAGCTGACCCCGGTGATGGCATCGGCATCGGCGCCCGCGAATGCGGCGATGTCAGGCTCGGCGCCGCGCGCCCGCACGTCGGCCGCATAAGCGTCGGCGAGAGCGTACCAGCGGATCAGCCCGCGCGATCCGAGCATCCCCCCGGCGACAAGCCGTGTCGGTGGGATGATCCAGTTCACCTCGCCGGCGACGTGAATGCCTTCAAGCCCATGCTCGACGACGATTCTTCGGGACAGCATGAGCTGCCCGATCGGACGGCGCGCGGTGACGAACGTGAGTTCGATCCCTCCCGACGGAGCGCGATCTGAAATCTTCGCAATCGCGCGGTCGATCGCCTCCCGCCATCCCGCGCCGCCGCCGTGATGCACCTGCGCCGGCGCGATCCCATCCGACACGGCGAGGATGATGTCGCGCGGCGCGCGATCCTGGACGAACGCCTCGGGAAACACCGCATCCTTCGCATCGAGCCGACTTGCCGCGTAGTCCGCAAGCGGACGCAGCGCGTCGAATCCCGAGGTGATTGCCGAAGAAGGCGCCTCCGGCGGCTTTTCGGCGCGCAGCCCCCGCGCGCCGAAAAACATCGCGGCGAGAATCAGGCAACCCATGATGAATCGACAATGAAGAGTCATGTACATCGCTCCCGCGCCTCCGTGCCGCGGGCATTTTTCAAGCGACGGATTCCATCCGCATGCGCGGCGCACGGCGTCACCACGATCGTCCGCCTCCGCCGCCGAAGCCTCCACCGGAAAAGCCGCCCCGAACGCTGAAGCCGCTCCGGCCCGAGCCGGCGCCGCGGCTTTGCCTCGGCTTCGAGGCGAACGTTTTGCTCATCGTCGTCATGCTTCGCCCGAGATCATTGAGAAACCGATGCGATGAAAACCCCATGCGGCCATGGTGCGGTCGATACCAGTCCGGCGGCTCCTTCAGCAGGTCCTCGAACGCCTCGGCCCACGCATCGGCGACACCGAGCACCATCGCATACGGCAGCAGCCGCCCGAAGATCGCCGGATCGTCCTTCGCCATCATGCGGATGCGCGGCGCTTCGGTCAGCTCGACGAAGCGCTGAAACCCGAGGCACTGCCGCAGCGCGAGCGTTCCCTGCAACGTTTTGGCGGGCATCGCCCGTGCCATGAGCAGGACGATGATCGCCGAAGCCGCCAATCCGATCCCCACGGCGATCCATCCCGCGACGATGCCCCACACCACCGCCATCCCCGCGAAGACGAGCATCAACACGCCGATGCCGTAATATTGCGCGCGGATCAGATCGGGGCTGCGGAGAAAGTAACCCCGATCCACCAGGGCGCGGTAGATCGATCGGCGGATTTCCGGCAGATGAACGTGGAATTTCTCCTTCAGTTCCGAAAGCTTCACCTTGCCCTGTCGGCGGCGCGCGAAGAGTCCGTCGAGCATCCTGCGCTCGTGAGGCAGCAGCGGCTCGTCGGCGGGCTTGTCGAGGCGCTCGAACAGGTAATCCGCGCCGGAGAAAAAAAGGAACCGGCTGCTCTCGATCTCCTCGATGCGGAGATGACCTCGCGCGGCGAGATCGATGAGCATCGCGACGATGTCGGGCATGTCGGCGCGCTCGTCGATGAGCGCCCCCACCTCGGCGGGGGTGATGTTGTCCGGTGGATTCCATTCGACCGGGATCGCTCCCCCCGCGCCTTCATCGCGGCCGGTCGTGCGCCACTTGTAGAAGACGAAACCACCGATGCCCATCGGAATGGCGAACGCCGCCCACCAGTCCCTCAGCCACCACAACGCCTCCTGCATCGCGGTGGGCCGGTGGATGGAACCTGGAGGCAGGCCGGCGACCATCGTCAGCCCCTGCGCGGGGCGAAGATCCTCCGTGCCGACAAAAACATGGTCCGCCTTCACCTCGACGATCGCCCGCTCCGTTGATCCGATGCCGCCGCGAAATCCCGTCGCGCGCACGGATTGCGGCGATGTTCCCTCGGGCGGATAAAACCGCGTGCTCGCCTTCTCGATCGCATACGGCCACTCGTTTCCCGTCGCATTCCAGTAAATTTCCGGCCCGTCCTCCTGGAAATTCACCGCGCGGCGCACCGTGTAATGAATGCGATAGACCTGCTCGCCGGTGACGATGACATCCCGATCGCCGATCGTGATGTTCAGCGTCCCGCCGGCGCGGGAGACGGTGTACTCATGCGGCGTCCCCGCCGCGTCGGTGACGCTTTTCACACGAATCCCGATTGTGTAGGCGTTGCCGTACCGGCGATATCGGGTGGGAATGAGGCGATGAATCCCGTGCTTCCGGGCGTTCTCAAAATCCATCGCGATCGTTTCGACGATCTCGAGCGATGCGTCGCTTCGGGCGCGCACCTCGACATCAAAGGAACGAATCACCTCCCCACAGGCGTGCGCCGCGAATGAGAGGATCAGCGCCAGTGCAATCGCGACCCGGGACATGCCCGGCAGTATAGCCGGAATGAGACCGGCGCCAGCGCGGGGATCACCTGGGTCTGATCTTCGTTTCCGAGAAGATGGCGACCGGGGCGCTGAACTCGATCATCCCCTCATACCATCCCCCCGAGACCCGCCTGGCACGACGGACGCGGCAATGGATTTCGACTTCTTTTCCGTCCGGGCCGGGAACCTTAAGTGTCGCTCCATCCACATTTGAAACGTCCGCCGACGTGACAAACCCCGCGCCATGGGGATGTATATCGCGCGTAAAGATCGATGCCTGCTTGTTTTGCGCCTTGTTTTGCAGGGTTCCATTACGGGTGTAAGCCTGCCGCGGCGCCGCTCGGCGCTCCCCCTCGACCGGGGGGGTTCCCACCATCGATTTCAACACCATTTCCGCCTCCGCGCTCAGAGAGGCGTCGTCGTGGCGGTGATGATCTCTAACTGTTTTATCTTCAGACATTTCCGCTCCTTCCATTGGGCGCGATTCTGGACGGATTCGCGCGGTTCATCCCTGACTTACAATTCAGCCGAATGAGATGCAAATGGAAGTACAATAATGAGATACGTCCGATAAACTTTGCGGATGCTGATTTCGCGAGTTATCCACAGGCTGTTCACACTCAATTAACCCGCGGCGAACAGCCGGATTTCGCACCCTGTGCGCGACTGTCGCCCGCCGTCAAAATGAGCCTGGCGCGCTGGCTTCATCGCCATGGGGAAGACTATCATTCCCTTTTGAAAGGACTGTTTGATGCAACAGCGAATGGACTTGTCGAAGTTGACTCCGGCGGCATACCGGGCGCTGGCGGGGCTGGAAGGGTATCTCGCCCGGTCGAGCATCGAAAAGCCGCTGCGGGAACTGGTGAAGCTGCGGGCGTCGCAGATCAACGGCTGCGCGTTTTGCATCGACATGCACTGGAAGGACGCCCGCGCCGATGGAGAGACCGAACAGCGGTTGTACGGATTGGACGCATGGGAGGAAGCCCCCTACTACACCGAGCGCGAACGCGCCGCGCTGCTGTGGACGGAGGCGCTGACGCGGATCACCGACGGACACGCCGGCGATGCGGTCTTCGAGCGTGTCCGGTCGCATTTTTCGGAGATCGAGCTGGCCGACCTGACCTGGGTCATCGCGGCCATCAACGCCTGGAACCGCATCGCGATCGCCTCGCGGAGCAAGGCGGGCAGTTATCAGCCGGGCACGCTCGGCTGAGCCTTCGATCGTTCAAAACGATGATGCGCCGATGAAAACAAGGTTGATGAAGATCAACCGGACGGGCCGGTTTGCCATGAATCATTTTTTAATCGTTGGACTGGGCGGAGCGCTGGGAGCGATGAGCCGGGCAGGATTGAGCGCGGTGGTGATGCACCGGATGCGCGCCGATGGGTTTCCCCTGGGAACGCTGGTGGTGAATGTGGTCGGCTGCGCCCTCGCGGGGCTGCTCGCGGGCCTCGTGGTGCGGCACGATTGGCTCACGCCGCAGGTACGGGTGTTTCTCTTTACCGGGGTGCTGGGCGGATTCACCACGTTCTCGGCGTTCAGCCTCGAAACGATCGCGC
>CAYUNS010000113.1:7523-7970 GCA_964446155.1 uncultured Tepidisphaeraceae bacterium
GTCGGGGCGAGCATTGGCTGGCCGGAAGCTATGTCGCGGCGAGCGTCATCGGCGGGCTGATGATCCTCTGGATGATGATGACGCTCGTGCCTCGAGATTCGTGAACGCCTCGTTCAAAACGTCAACATCAAGCCGACATACGGACCAACGCCGTCAAAGCTGGGATTTTCATCGCGACCGTGAATCTGGGCGTTGGAGGCGTGGAAATAGCGCGCCCCGGCGATGAGATGCAGGTTGTCGAGCAGTTGCAGCGTGATGCCCGCGCCCGCGTGGGCGGTGTAGTTGAAGTGGGTTCCGCCGGCCGGATATTTGTGCTCGAAATACGCAAGCCCGCCCCCACCGTCGATGAAGGCGGTGAATCGATCCGCGCGGAAGAAATGCCATCGCAAAATGGCGTTGAATCCCCCGCCGGCGGGATCGTGTCCGGGCTGATGGGCGCGAACGCCG
>CAYUNS010000113.1:7980-13141 GCA_964446155.1 uncultured Tepidisphaeraceae bacterium
GCTGTAATAGACCACTTCGGCGTTGATGGACCAGTCATCCCGGAAGAAATAACCGGCGCTCGCGGTCGCGTGCGCGAACTGCGCGTCGGTGGGTCCGATGTCGGGTTGATATCCCCCGGTGATCGAGGCGTTCCACGATCCCCGTGAAAACGCCGGCGCGGCGTCGGACGTGTCGTGCCCGTCGTCCAGGGCCGGCAGCGACATCGGCTCGAGAAACGCCTCGAGGGCGTTGTCCCCGCCGCGCGCCCGAGGCGCGATGAGAAGGATCGTGAGGATGGTTCCGACAATGACGGGTGAACGCACGCAGACTCCTTGTGTGGGGCGGGCGCCGATTTCATGACGCGCCCGCGTCAAGTATCATAGAATGGATTCGTCCGGTTTCTTCGCCGCGAAGAAATCATGGGGGCCGAACCCAGGAACGTCAATCATCGCATGTGCGGATTCGCGGGTGTTGTAGTTTGGGAGGATCGCTACCGCATCGTCGGTGAGACGCTCGGGCGGATGTCGCGCGCCATCGCCCATCGCGGACCGGACGGGGAAGGCGCGTGGATCAATCACGCGGAGGCGGCGAGGCGGGATCGGCCTCAATGCGCCCTGGCGCATCGTCGGCTGGCGGTGATCGATCCGGCGGCACGCGCGGATCAGCCGTTCACCGACGGACAGGGGCGATGGATCGTCTACAACGGCGAAATCTATAATTTTCGCGAGCTGCGCGCCGAGCTTTCCCGGCATCAGCCCGATTATGAATGGCGATCGCAGTGCGACACCGAGGTGTTGCTGCGCGCCTACGACGCCTGGGGCGCGCGCTGCGTGGACCGGTTCAACGGCATGTTCGCCCTGGCGATCTGGGACGAGCGGGCGCGATCGCTTTACCTGTCGCGCGATCGGATGGGGCAGAAGCCGCTGTATTACGCGGCCGTCACCCCCGAAGGCCGGCCGTGGAACGGGGTGACGCCCGAGCCGATCGACGTGGAGCATTCCGGCATCCTCCCCCCGCCGGGACGCGGCGTGGCTTCGACGCGACAACCGCTGGGCGCGATCGCCTTCGCCAGCGAGTTGGGAGCGCTTCGACCGCTGGAATGGATCGATACGTCCCTCGACCGGACCGCGCTGGGCGATTATCTCGCGTGGGGCTATATCCCCGCGCCGCGCACCATTCAATGCGGCGCGCGGAAGATGCCGCCCGCGCAGTATGCGTCGTTCATGCCGGAGCGCATCGTCGCGGGTGAATATTTCAATCCCAACGATATATGTGAACCGGTCGAGGACGACGAAGCGGCGGAATCGACGCGCGAGCTGCTCCGCGGCGCGGTGAAGCGGCAGCTCATCTCGGATGTGCCGATCGGATGCTTCCTCTCCGGCGGGATCGACAGCTCGATCATCGCCGCGGCGATGAAGGCGGCGGCGGAGGGACAGGAGGTGCTGACGTTCTCGATCGGATTCGAGGACGCCCGTTACGACGAAACCCAATTCGCGGCGAAGGTCGCGCAGCGCCTGGGGACGACGCATCGGGAGTTCATCGTTCGCCCCGACGCGGTGGAGGATCTGCCGAAGCTGGCGCGGGCGTTCGGGGAGCCGTTTGGGGATTCATCGGCGTTGCCGACGCATTACCTGGCGCAGCGGACGCGAGAACAGGTGAAAGTCGCGCTCAGCGGCGACGGCGGAGACGAGTTGTTCGGGGGATACGACCGCTATGGCGCGATGCGTCTTGCGCAGAAGCTTCAGCGCATACCCGGTCCGTTGCGGGCGCTGTTGTCGCCGGGGATCGTCGCGCCGCTGCGCGGGACGCATCCGAAATCCATCGCGTCGCGGAGCAGGCGGTTTTTGAAATCGCTCAACGCCGCGCCGGCCGAACGATACGCGGGGTATGTGCGGCTGTTCGATGCGCGAATGATGCGAAGCATCTGGAACGATCCCCTCGCGCGATCGTATCCCGGCTGGGTCGATCTGCGTTACGCGGAACTGCTGAAGGATGGGCGCGTCGTCGAGGCGGCGCTGGCGACGGATCGCGTGACCTATCTGCCCGACGATCTGCTCGTGAAGATCGACCGCGCGGCGATGCTGCACGCGCTCGAGGTGCGCAGCCCGTTCATGGACCACGATCTCGTGCGTTTCGCGGCGAGGCTGTCGCGCCCGCAACTGCTCCGGGGCGGAGCAAAGCGCCTGCTGCGCGAGGCGTTCGCGCGGGATCTGCCGGAGGAGGTCTTCAGGCGTCCCAAGATGGGCTTCGCCGTTCCGATCGGGGAATGGTTTCGGACGGCGCTGGGCGGGATGCTGCGCGATCACCTGTTCGCGGCCGACTCGTTCGCATCGGATCATTTCGATCGTGACGCGATCCAGAAGCTGATCGAGGACCACGACACCCGCGCCGCCGATCATTCACAGCGATTGTACGCCCTGCTCATGCTCGAGCTGTGGCGGCGGGAAACGCGCGGCGCGGTTGGATGACGCGCGTGGCATGAATCGCGCGCAAGCGGACAACACGCCTCATTCCCACCGCACCAGCACCGCCGTCGCGTCGTCGGCGAGCGTGGTCGAGCCGGCATGGGCGATCACGGCGTCGAAGAGCCTCGTCACCTCATCCTCATCGGGCGCGCGGCCCTGCGCGGATGCGACGATGCCTTCGACTTCGAACTGCACGCGCTGCAGGTTGCCCTGGGCGTCGGCGACATTGCCGAATTGCTCGACAATGCCGTCGCTGACGACGAGCACGCGCGAGCCGGACTTGAGCGGAGTGGACTGGGCGACATATTCATCGTCATCGACCACGCCGACGGGGAGCGCGCCGTTTCGGCCGAGGAACTCGAGGTTGCCTTGCGCGTCGATCATCAGCGCGTGCCCGTGTCCGGCATCGACATGGGTGACGGTTTTCGTCTCCGCATCGAAGACACCCAGCCAGAGCGTGATGAATTTCCCCGCGGGGCGGCGCGGCATGATGAACTGGTTCAGTTCAGTGACGGCCTGCGCGGGATCGCCGTACCGTTGCAGCGCGGCATGAAGGAAACCCTGGGAGGCGGTCATCAGCACGCTGGCGCCGATTCCCTTGCCGGTGACATCGCCAAGGGCGACGGCGAACCGCGAGGCGCCGAGCGGGATGACGTCGAAGAAGTCCCCGCCGACGTATCGGCCGGGACGCGATTCACCCGTGTAGGTGAACGATCCGATCGATCCGGTCCGTCGCGGCAGAATCCATCGCTGCGCTTCGGCGCCGGCGCGGAGATCGGCTTCGATCTGGGCCTGTCGCCGTTCGATGTCGATGCGCTTGAGATTGGACAGCGCGAGGCTCGCCATCCGCCCGAGCGCGACGCAGAAGGCGCTGGCGCCCGGACGAAGGGCGTGACCGGGCAGCCCGCGCGAGGCGCGCGAATCGAGATAGAGATACGCCGCGACCGTCCCACCGAGCATGAGGGGAACGCAGATCGCCGCGCTGATCCTCATTTGCTGGATGCTTTCAGCCACCGCCGGACCGGCGCCAGCGCCGAGTTCGGCGACGACGCCGCTCGAAGCCGCCGCCAGCAGCGAGCGGCTGAAGACCGCGCCCCCTTCCGCGGAAGGGCTGGCGCGCGTCGCGACAATCTCGACGCGCCCCTCGGCATCGAGCGGGCGCAGCAGGGCCGCGTTGTTCATTCCCGTGCCGCGGATGGCGGCGTCGAGCATGAGATCGGCGAGTTGTTTTTCATCCTCGGCCGCGTGAATGCCGGCGGCGGTTTCGAGCAGCAGCGCCAGCAGTTGATCCGCCAGCGGACGCGAATTCTCGGGGGTGACGGCGCGGACCATCGTCTGAAGCGGCGCATCCTCGCGCGCCTCGACACCTCGTCTGCGCTTGAGCGTCGCGGTGAAGGTGAACGTCCAGGGGGTGATGCGGACGAGGTCGCCTTCGGAGAGGGACAGGTCGCTTCGGGGGTTGAGCTTCACGCCGTTGACGAACGTGCCCCAGCGGCTGTCCAGATCGGAGATCCGCCAGGCGCCCGAGTCGAAGGTGAACCGCGCGTGATACCGGGAGACGTTTTCGGCCGAGGCGAGGCACAGCTCGCATTGCTCATGCCGTCCCAGGACGATGCCCGCATCGGACGGTTTCAATTCCAACGGCGCCAGCGCCGGCCCGGAAATGGGGATCAGCCAGGCGGATTTGGATGACGCATCGACCATGGGGGAAAGAATAACGGAGAGGGCGCGGGATGACCAAATGGATCGGATATCCCCGGTTTGCCCGTTGCCCGCGTCTCCTCCTCAATGGAGGACGTAACCGCGTTTGACGGCGGCAATCGGCGATTGACCGTTCCCGCGCGGCGGTCTAGCATGACTTTGTTCCGAGCGTTATCCGTGCGCGGCCCCGAACGCCCGGAGAGCCGGGACGTAAAACCCGAGGCGACGACCGATATTCACAGGCGTGCGGAGCGTTGCGGGCGTGCTTTATTCGGACCCGCCTCCGATGCGGATTGCGCTTCCTCCCTGTTTGTTTTTGAATTAGAAATAGAGGCGTCCCTGGGGCGGAATGGAGGTCAAGTACCACCCGCCCGTTGTTCGATAACCGATGGAGGCAGCCGGTGTTTAAGCCGCTGTGCGAATCCGGCGACTTCCGTCGCGGTGTGTTGTGACGTGTCGTACTGTTCATCAGAAGCCGACCCGCCGATCTGTCGATGTGAGGCGGGTTCCGCAAGGAAGCAAAGCCGATGGCCAATAGTAATCGCACCGGCAACGGTGGTGGCGGAAACAACCCTAACTTCCCGACCGGGGGAAACACCCCTCCGGGCGGCTTTCGAGGACGACGCGTGACCACTTGCAGCTTTTGCGGAAAATCCTCCCGTGATGTCGGACCGATGGTGGAAGGCCCCAGCGATGTTTATATCTGCGCCAACTGCGTGGATCTGGCGCACAACATCATCCGTCAGGAAAAACGCAAGCTGACCAGCAGCTCGCCGATGTTCAACTCGATCCCCTCTCCGCGTCAGATCAAGGAATATCTCGATCAGTATGTGGTCGGACAGAATTACGCGAAGAAGGCGTTGTCGGTCGCGGTGCATAACCATTACAAGCGCCTCAGTTCGCAGGAATCCCCGGCCGGGGGGGAAGATTCCACCGCTCCCTCGACCAACAACGATGTCGAGATCGACAAGAGCAACGTTCTGCTGATCGGTTCCACCGGCTCGGGCAAGACGCT
>CAYUNS010000114.1:0-10717 GCA_964446155.1 uncultured Tepidisphaeraceae bacterium
CCGACACCGACACCGAATCCCACGCCCGATCCGGCTCCCAATCCCGTTGTGTCGCCTCCTCCCATTGCCGGCGAGTGGAACCTGATCTTCGATGAGAACTTCGACGGCAACGCCCTGGACAGCGCCTGGACTCCGCAATACTGGTGGTGGAACGGCGATGCCGGCGACGACGGTGAAATGCAGGTTTATCACCAGGACGCCGTCACCGTGAACGACGGTATGCTCAGGATCACCGCCACGGATGAGGCGCGTCGATCCAAATTTGACGGCCGAACCTATCCTTACACCTCCGGTTTGATCACCACCGGCGGCAGTGAGAACGGGCACAAGGTCGGATTCGATTTCACCTATGGCTACGTCGAAGCCCGCATCAAGATCCCTGATGGCCAGGGCATCTGGCCGGCGTTCTGGATGCTTCCCACCAGCAACGATGACGGCGCCGGCGAAATCGACATCATGGAAGTGATCGGATCGCATCCCAACGTCTACGAGACGCACTACCATGCCCGCGGCGGCGATGCCGGCAAGGCCACCAGGCTGCCGTACAGCCTCGCCGACGACTTCCATACCTATGCGGTGAACTGGCAGGAGGATTCCATCACCTGGTATCTCGATGGCGAGCAGGTGTTCCGCACCACCCGCGCCATTGTGGACGAGCCGCTCTACCTGATGCTCAACGTCGCGGTCGGCGGCAACTGGCCGGGCGCGCCCGACGCCAGCACCAGCTTCCCGGCCACTATGGAAGTGGACTTCGTGCGGGTCTGGCAGCAATAACTGCCGCTCCAACGAAGGATCGGCCGATGATGCCTTCATGCCTATGCCACTCACAGTCTCCGTGCGCCCGGAAAAAACCGCGGCGCGCGGAGACTGCGAGTTGGTTGTCGATGCCCAGCATTTTCAAAGGATCGTGCTTGACGGCATTGCCTCCGCGACCGTCAGTCTCGATATCATGACCGCCGACTTCAAGGCGATGCTCGTGCCCGACCGCATGACCCGCCGGGCGCGGTCCATCATCGAGGTGTTTCGAGGACTTGCCGGAAAAGGCGTCGAGATCCGCCTGCTTCACGCCGGAACCCCCAGCTCCGCCGCGTTGCGCGAGCTGAAGCGGGAGCTTCCCGATGGTCTCACCATCCGCCGCTGTCCGCGATTGCATTCAAAAGCCGTCATCATCGACACCGCCTCGATGTATCTCGGCAGCGCCAACCTCACCGGCGCCGGACTCGGCGCCAAAGCGGACGGCCGACGCAACTTTGAAATGGGCGTCTGGACCCGAAACGCCTCCATGATCGAATCCGTCCTGGATCACTTCAACCACCTCTGGGAAGGCCGCGCCTGCGACACCTGCAAACGCAAGGACATCTGCCCCGTCCCGCTGGAAGAGCCGCGGCTGTGATGCCCCTCATCCCCGCGCCAGCGAATCCGACTGTTTTACGAAGTCATCACCTTTCCATTCGTGGTCTTTCGACAGCGCCCTGGCCTGCTTCGCTTCGGCCTGCCGCGCGACCAGGTCGGCGTGCGTGGTGAAGTATTGAAGCGAATGCCCCTTGAACTGGTTGATCGTCTCGAAGTTGTGCAATGCCATGAACTCCAGCAGTTCATCCTTCATCCGCCGGACCAGGTCATAGCCGTATTTCATCACGCCGGTGCAGACCTGCACGGTGTCGGCGCCCAGGAGGATGAACTGCGCCGCGTCGGCGCCGGATTCGATCCCGCCGATGCCGCTGAGCGATCGGCCGGGGTGCTTGTCGCGGATCACCTCGGCGCATTCCTTCACCATCCGCAGAGCGATGGGGCGGATCGCCATGGATGAATATCCTCCCGGCTCGGTGTACCCCTCGACGGTCGGCTCCGGCCGAAGCGTTTGCAGGTCCACGCCCATCACGCACAGGATCGTGTTGATCGCGCTCACGCCGTGACATCCCGCCCCCAGCGCCGCATCCGCGCCGTCGGCGATGCTGGTCACGTTCGGCGTGAGCTTCGCCCATACGGGGATCTTCGCGGCGCTCATCACCCAACCGCACACTTCGCGCAGGATGTTGTTGTCCTGCCCCATCGCCGATCCCATTTTGCGCTCGGGCAATCCGTGCGGGCATGAAAAGTTCAGTTCCAGCCCGGCCACCCCCGTCGCCTGCACGCGCTCGACAATCTCGATCCAGGCATCCTTGTTGTATTCCTCCATGATCGATGCGATCACCACGCCGTCGGGGTGCTTGTCCTTGAGCATCTTCAGTTCGTCGATCCACACCGTGAAGGGGCGATCGGAGATCAGCTCGATGTTCTGCCAGCCGATGACCTCGCGTCCCTGCCTGGCGCGCAGCCGGGCATAGCGCGGCGCGACGTTGACGATCTTCGAGGCGTCCAGGCTGATCGTCTTGACGACCACCGCGCCCCAGCCTTCCTCCAGCGCCTTGCTCACCACGTTGGCGTTCGTCCCCGGCGGGCCGGATGCGATGACAAATGGATTCGGCAGTCGGATGCCGTCCACGGTGGTTGCAAGCGTGGCCATGTCTCAAACTCTCCAATCCGTCCTCAAAAACCTTCTCAAGCTTCAACCGGTGACGCATGTCCCGCGCTTCAGGAACCGTCCATCCCCGGCGCTGCCGAGGTATTGCCCGTTCTCGATGATCGTCCTGCCCCGGCTGAGCACGATCTCGGGACAACCCTGAATCTGAAAGCCCTCGAACAAACTATAGTCGCAATTCATGTGGTGCGTGCGGGCGCTGATTGTCCGTTGACGGTTGGGGTCGAAAATGACGAGATCCGCGTCCGATCCGACGGCGATTGTTCCCTTTTGGGGAAACATTCCAAAGAGCTTCGCGCTCGCGGTCGAGCAGAGATCCACCCATTTGTTGAGGCTCATCCCGCGCTGCACCACGCCGCCGTGATACATCAGCGACAGCCGATCCTCGACCCCCGGCCCGCCATTGGGAATCCGGGTGAAGTCTCCCCGACCCAACTCCTTTTGTCCCTTGAAGAAGAACGGGCAGTGATCCGTGCTGACTTCCTGAAGATATCCCAGCGCCAGCCCTTTCCACAGCGGTTCGATGTTCTCCCGTCCGGCGAGCGGGGGGGTGAAGACGTATTTCGCGCCTTCAAAGCCCGGTCGATCATAGTACGAATCATCCAGGAAGAGGTACTGCGTACAGGTCTCCCCGTAGGCCGGGTTGCCGGCATCGCGCGAACGCTGCAATTCCCTCATCGCCGCTTCGCAATTGATGTGAACGATGAACACCGGCGCCCGGGCGATTTCCGCCACCCGGCACGCCCGCGCCACTCCGTCCGCCTGCATAACCGGTGGGCGCGACAATGCATGATATTTCGGATCGACCTTCCCCTCCTTCAGCAGCCGGTCCACCATCTCGCCGATCGCCACGCCGTTCTCCGCATGGACCAGCGTCATGCCGCCGGCCTCTCCCGCTGAGCGCATCACCCGGAACATCGTCCGATCGTCCACCATGAACACGCCCGGATACGCCATGAAAATCTTGAATGTGCTGATCCCCTGGTCGATCACCTTCGCGAATTCATCCTCCTGTTCCGGCTCGAACGCCGTGATCGCCAGGTGATATCCGTAATCGATCGCGCATTTCCCCGCCGCCTTGGCGTGCCAGTCGTCGATCGTTTGCTGAAAGGTCTTGCCCTTGTATTGAATCGCGAAATCGATGATCGAAGTCGTTCCCCCAAACGCCGCCGCGATCGTGCCCGATCGGAAATCATCCGAAGACACCGTGCCCCCGAACGGCAGTTCCATGTGTACATGTGGATCGATTCCGCCGGGGATCACCAGTCTGCCCGCCGCGTCGATCACCTTGTCCGCCTGCATGGCGAGGTTTTTGCCGATGGTGGTGACGGTTTCCCCATCGATGAACAGGTCCGCGGCATAGTCGTCGGTCGCGGTGACAATCCGGCCATTCTTGATCAAAGTCGTCATCTTCGGTGACATCGGGTAAGAGAAACATGAATATTACGCGAAACGTCGCGCCAAGGTCGGGAGGCGAGGCGGTTTCGTTCAAACCCTCCGCATCACCGTGAAGCCATCGGCGCGATTGTCCGCCTCCCGGCGTGAGCGCTCTTACTCTTCCGCCGGGGCGGTCACGGACGGTGCGGCGGCGAGGCGGGCTTGAGCGTAAGCGGCGACGATCGGATCGGCATCCTCGGGAATCGCGTCGATGATCGCCCGCTGTTCGTCAGCGGGCAATCCGCGCGAGGCGACCAGCGCGAGAAGCCGCTTTTGCCATTCCGGCGCGGCGAGCATCTGTCGGATCATCGCGGGCCGTTGCTCGGCAGGGGCGACTCCCGCGAAAAGGAACGACGCCCACGAGGCGATGTTTGCGTCGGTGTTTCCGGTCGATCGACGAAGCGAGGCGATCAGATCCTCCGCGAGCGTCGTCATCTGCCGTTTGACATCCTCGCTCGTTTCGGCCGGAGGATTCGAATACATCTCGATGTAGCGAGCCGCCAGTTGCAGCGTGCGCATCTGCTCGGACGAGGCGCCCGATTCCAGTGCGGTGTTGATTCGCTGGCGGGTCGCGGCGTTCAAAGGCGCCGAGAGGCGCGCCACCACCTTCGGGAACTGCATGGTGATCCCCGCCGGACCCGCGCTGATGCCGTTTTCCGCCGGGACGGGATTGGTGGTGACCGACGCGAAGAGCTGGATCGCCACCGTTGGGTGCGTTCGCAGGAATTCGTGCAATTCCCCCTGGTCGAGTCGCAGGGTCTGGGCGATCGACTGTCCGGGCTTGAGAACGGACAGGCCACGCAGCGTGTCGAAGGCGGCGGCGGGAAAGGTCTGCTGCGCCATCCCTCGCGCCTGGACGCTGAACCACAGCCCCGGCCGGATCACGCCGCGCTCGCCGATCGTCAGATCGTAGGAACCGAGGTTCTGGATCGACACGCGGACGAGCATCGGCTCGCCGAAATCGTGCGCGATCTGCACAGGCTCGGCCCGAACGATATAAAAGTTGGTCGGTTGATCCAGGATCTTCAGCCAGTCCTGCGGAAACCGCCGGATGCGCTGGCGGAGATCGGCTTCAAACTCGCTGGTCGGGCGCTGGACCTGGAGCGTCCTGGCTTCGGAGGTGAGGTACGCGCCTTCGAGACCGGAGAGATGGGCCTTGAGCGTGTCGGCCGCACCATCGGGGAGACCCGTCTGTTCCCTCACGTTGAGCATGAACAAGCCGAGCGATGCGTAAAAGCTGCGATCCGCAACGGCCGACAGCTTGACGGTCGCCTCCTTCGGCTTGCCTTCCCGAAGAAACACCCAGCCGTCGAGGCGCGCGATCACGGCCGAGTCGGCTGGGAGCAGTGTCTTCAACGCGGCGATGTAAGGCGCGGCTTCAGCGGGCTTGTTGTTGAAGTAGAGATGGATCCATGCCGTATCCACGAGGACGCCGGTGAGCAACTCGCGCATCGCGGGGCGATCGTCGCTCTTCACCCGCTCGGTGAGGGCGGCGACATCGACGCCCGGACCGAGATTGGTCGCATCAAGCGGAAGCAGGGTGATATTCTCATCGCCCAGGTGCTGCCGGATCGACAGCAGGCGGTTCTGGAGGACGATGCGGGTCCGCCGCAGCGCATCCTCGAATGCCTGCTGATCCTGTTGCGCGCGGATGCCGAGCAGACGCAATTCGTGGAGTCGCAGATCGGCGGCATCGACCTCGAGGAGTTGCGAGAGGAACGTGTCGGCCTGCGGAAGCTGCTCGGAGATCAGGAGCAGCGCCGCGTAGCGCTTGGCAAGATCGAGCGGCGGCGCCTCGCCGCGCCTGGAGAAGAGATTCATCGCCAGCACATGCCAGGAGATTGCATCGTCGGTCAGTCCCGCGGCGGCAAGCTCCGCGCCGAGCAGGGCGGCCGGCTCGGCAAGGGCGGGGTTGGCGCGGAGCAACGCGAGGATCGCCTCGACACGCTCGCCCGGCGGAGCGTGCGCGAGCTTGTCCTGGAGATTCAGTTCGAGCGCATCGATATTGAGAGGATTCAACTCCAGCGCGCGGGTGATTGCCGCTGTCGCCTCCCCGGCTTCAGACCGTTCGAGATGCAGCCCCGCCAGCGCCACCGCGGCATAAGAGCGCACCTCGGTGGGAATCTGTTCCCGGGGGAGCAGATCGGCGTAGTAGGCGATCCGCGCGTCGGCGGTGTTCATCTTCGCCGCATAAAGCTGGATGCTCTGGATCTGCGCGAATCGATCATGCGGAACCAGGGCGCGATACTGCGCCAGCGCCGCGAGCGCGGCCGGGGCGTTGCCGGCGGCGAGCTGCGCATCGGCGAGAAGGCGCGGGAAGCGCTGCTCGGTCGGGTTGAGCTTGATGGCGGCCTGGAGCAGGGCGGTGGCCTGCTCAATCTGCGGCACGCCCGCCGGAGCGTCTTGAAAGCTGTCCTGCGCGAGCCTGGCGAATCGTTCAGCCAGCGCCGCGTCGCCGGGATCGACATGACGCTGCGCGCCGGTGACCTGTGACAGGCACAGGAGCAACGCGATGACCAGTCCCAATGTTCGCCCGGATGTCCGTCGTCCCATTACTTGTGTCCTCTCAGATTCCACTATCTGCCCGCCAGCCCCAACGCCGCCGCGCTCACCAGTGCCGCCGTCAGCCCCGCCGCCGACAACAACCGGAAGGACCGGATGAACCAGTCGTGACGGTGGATCACACCCACTACGAACGTGACGAGCACCACCTGTGCCGTGCAGGCGAGTCCGATTGCGAGGCTGCCGATCGCCCACGCCGCCACGTCCGGACGGGCCGGTTCCCACATGGTGACGATCGTCTTCGCATTCTGCCATGTCCAGAGCGCGACGACCAGCAGGCCGAGCGTCCAGAACGATCCGAAAGCCAGGGTGACGGTTCGATTCATAGGCGACCTCCATGCCGCTATTGTTCCCACAACTCCCGAAGCATCTTCCGCTCCGCCGTGAGCGACTGCGCATCGGTGAGCAGCTCGACCCGCCGACGAAGCCAGTCCGACAGCTCGATCTTACCGGATTTTTTCGCGGCCAGCGCCAGAAAGGCCTGGGCGCGGGCGGAATGGGGCGAGGGCATCAACTCCATGAGCTGAATCTTCGCCGCGATCCCCTGAAGCATCTCGCCCCACGCGCCGATGCGCGCGCAATAATCCAACTGGATGAGCAGAAGCTGGATCGCCTCGGCGAGAGTGAGCCGCCCGTTGTAGAGCGTGGCGATGGTTTCATGCACGCCGCGCAGGTCGTCCATCTCGAGCAGGGCGTCGGCGAGCATGAGCCGGCTGGGCTTCGCGAGCGCTTGCGCTCCCCCGAGGCGCTGCTGAAGCAGGGTGCGGGTGAGCAGCGCCGAATCCTGCCAGCGTCTCTGGGCGTGTCGGAGCATCGCGAGATGGTGCAGGCTGAGCAGCTTGACCGCGCGGAAGAGGGAGAAGGTTCGGAGCGACTGATCGATCCGCTCCTCCGCCTCATCGAATCGCCCGGCCGCGATCAGCGACGGTGAAGCCGCCGCCGCCCGCGAGTTCTGGGCGCTGCGATAGCTGAGGATCAGCCAGATGGCGCCGGCGATCACGAGAATCATCGAGCCGGAGACGGGCAGATCGATCACGTTGTCGAGGAGCAGCGAGGCCGCCGCGCTTCCGACGAGCAGGAATTTCACCGCCGAGCCGAGGGTGAGATTGCGGCGGAACCGGGAAATGGCGACATGTGCCGGGGTCATGCCACCTCCGCGGGCGCGCTGGACGGCGTGTATCGACTGGCCAACGTCTGGGTTTCGGGATATCGACGGTGCAATTCGTCCGGCGGCGCGAGCAGGGTGGCGCGCTCGTACATCCGCTGCGCTTCGGCGGCATGATCGAGCATGTCGTGGGCGCGGGCGACGAGCAGGTACGCGTCGGCGACACGATGTCCAAGCTGTTGGCGCAGCGCGGGAAGTTTTTCATCGAAAATGGCGATCGCCTCCTCTGGATGACCGGTCTTCACGTCGCGATAAATGTCGATCAGCGCCAGCCCCGCGGAATCGCCCGCCGGCGTCAGCCGACGAAGCTCGCTGATCGCCTGGTTGGCGTCAACGAGATGATCCTCCCGCAGCATCGCCATGGCGCGCCCGAGACGCAGCGCATAGTCGGTGCCGGGATCGAGCCGATCGGATTCGAGCAAATGATTCTGAACCGTGATCGCGTCGTCAAAACGATGGTATCGCGCCAGGATGGCTGCAAGATAAAACAGCGCCTGTTGACGGAGGATGGGGGAGCGCGCCGGCGTCGAGAGCAGTTGCTGCGTCTCCGTCGCCGCTTCGGGCCATCGTCGAAGCTGCACAAGCTCCTCGATGGCTTCAACCCGCTGTTGTTCCATTTTCTGCGCCCGTACCGCGGCAGCGGAAAACGCCATCATGGCCAGGAGCGCGCCGAGAAACAGGCCGTAGGAGAACAGCCGCACGACCGATTCCATCATCGGCGAGACCGAGCTGAGATAGGCGCTGACGAGCACGACGAGGAGAAAGATGCCCGCCGCGTACTTGAACCACCCCGCTCGCACGCGCGGCCGGCTGCGATCGAGAAGCTCATGCACATCGAGAAATCCCGGAGGGGATGCGTTCATGCAGGGATTCTAGGTGATGTGAGCGCGATTGGAAGCCCGGCGGCGGTCTTCTTGTGTTTTCGCGTTTTCACGCCGCATCCTCCCCTTCCGGTTGACCGCGCGACAGTTTTTCCTCGATCAGCGGGGCGAACGTTTTGTTCCAATAATCCCTTGCGGCCTGGTTGCGGCGAAACAGAAAGGCGTCCAGCTCGGGAGGGACGACCTGGGGATAGGCGTCCAGGATGAGCCGGACGGTGAGGGTGCGGCCTTGACGGAGGATGGCAAGCTCGATGGTTTCGCCCGCTGAAAACCCCTGGATGGCGGCGCTGAGGTCATTCGGCTGGCGAATACGCAGGGGCGGATCGCTGTTGATGGCCAGCAGCACATCCCCCTCCTGGAGAGCGCGGAATCCGCAAAAGCCGGGAAGCCGTTCGAGGATCACGACGGCCGGCTCGGATCGGGCGTCGTCCTCCTTGCTCGAGACGCTCACGGCGGTCGCATGCATCCGCACACCGAGGAATCCCGCATCGCGGTTGGCCGGGTACGGCTCGCCGGACAGGTGGACCTGCGTGACGATGTCGCGCAGCACCACCGCCTGCGACGGCAGCAACGGCCGGGACGCCTCGACGATGGACCGGAGAACGGGCAGGTCGTCGCGGGTGAGACCCATCAACTCATATCGGGCGCGGTCGCGTGCGGCGGGATCCGGCTCGCTGAGCTGCGCGAACCATTTCGCGATGCGGTCGTGCCGGGAAGTGTCTGGCCGCGTGGTCTGGGCGGAAAGGAAAACGAAGGCCTGGAGGCACAGAACGAGGAAGGCGCTCGTCGTCGCGAGGTTTTGGCGGAAGATCGTCGGCGGTCTGGATCGCACGTCGGATCATCCTTCGGCCAGTTCGACGAGCTTGTCGGCGGAACGCTGCATCCATTGCACTTTTCGCTGCACCATCTGGAGGAAGCCCAGGCCTTCCATTCGTCCGAACGAACCGGTGGCGGCGATGGGGAAGACCGCCTCGGCGATCAGCGCCTCGATCATCAGCCAGGGAATGGCGCGGATTTCGGCCTGCGAGAGCAGCATCACCTCGTCATAGCCCCGCAGGAAGCGTTTGAAGCGGCTTTCATCGAGATAGTCGGGCCATTTGCCGACATCCTCGTCGCCGCCGAGGATCGAGAACTGCAACGCCCCGTTGGCGATGTCGATGATGCGCGGCAGCAGCCGGGCCGAATCGTAGTCGATCACCGCGACGACGTGGTTATCGCGGAAAAGCATGTTGCCCGGATGCCAGTCGGCGTGAACGATCTGCTTCGGCCAGCTCTCCATGCCGAGATTCTCCACGCTCTGTGCCGCCTGCCGGTAGCTGTCGAGGAGAAAGTTCAGAAGCTGCAAAAACGCCTCCCCGCCCTGGTTGGCCGCGAGCGACGCGGGAATGGCGCGCAAACCCTGCTCAACCGACGGCGCCATGTGATAGCTGCCGCTGGGAGGCTGCCATTCGGAGTGAAACTCCTCGAGCAGCTTGTGATACAGCGCGAGGATTCGCCCGCTGTCGAAGGTGGCCTCGAGGGTCTGCGGATATCCCTGGCCGGGGATGTACTCGAACAGCTCATAAACCCCGTTGCGCCATTGCAGCATCGAGTTGTTTTCCTTGCGCGTGCCGATGAGATGCGGAAGGGGAAACTGCTTGTTCGCGAGAAAGAGCTGAAGCGCGTGGCAGAAGGCGACCTTGAACGGATCATCCTTCCCGCGGGCGCGGCGTTTGAGCAGAAATTTACCCTGCTCGGAGACGATCAGAAGCTTGGGGGCTTTACGCGAGCCGCGCGGAAACTCGACGATCGAATCGATGGTCCCGATGTCGAAGTGCGACAGGACAATGGCCAGTTCCTCGGCGACGAACGTCTCGCGCTGTCCCGCCTGTCGGGATTGCGACGTGCCGGTGCCGGAGATGGTGCTCTGTATCGGAGATGCGATCGGCTGCATGAGTCCCATGCCTGAAACGAGTCGGCGAATCGAATGTAAGCCATCTTAACGGAGGTCCGGGGTGCGTCAATTCATGGATTTTTCGAATGGCACGGATTTTCGGGGCGGTCCGCGATGATCCATTCACTTGCCAAACGCCCGGAGCGAAGGCACACTTTCCGGCGGTGTGCGGCAATGTGCCGGCCTCCCTTCTCCTTTACACGGGTGATTCAAATGAA
>CAYUNS010000114.1:10727-11708 GCA_964446155.1 uncultured Tepidisphaeraceae bacterium
CTCGCCGTCGTGTCGCTGCTTCTGGTTGCCGGTTGTGGCGACAGTCAGGAATCGGTCATGGGGGATATGGCCGATACCATGAAGGACTTCAACAAAGTGCTGGCGTCGGTCCAGGACGAGGCCAGCGCCAAGGCCGCGGCGCCCAAGGTCGAAGCCTTCGCCAGGAAAATGGAAGAGCTCAAGAAGCGCGGCGAAGCGGTGGGGCTGTCCGATATGGACAAGAACCAGGTCGAGGAAAAATTCAAAAAGGAGATGGAAGGGCCGATGGAGGAGATGCTGGGGCACATGGTGCGCATCGCCTTCAATCCCGAGTTGTCCAAGCACCTCGAAGGGCCGATGAGCAAGATGGGCGATTGAAGCGCCCCGACATCCCGGTTGAACGAAAAGAGCCTACCCGCCGAGGTAGGCTTTTTTCACGTCCGGGTCTTCGAGCAGGTTGGAGGCGCTGTCGGTCTTGATGATCCGTCCGGTCTGGATGACGTAGGCGCGGTGCGCGACGGTGAGCGCCATGTGGGCGTTCTGCTCGACGAGGAAGATCGTCATCCCTTCGGAATTGATTTCCCGGATGATCTGAAAGATCCGCCGGACGATCAGCGGCGCCAGACCAAGCGAAGGCTCGTCGAGCAGCAGCAGCGTCGGGCGCGACATCAGCGCCCGCGCGATGGCGAGCATCTGCTGCTCCCCGCCGCTCAGCGTGCCGGCGCGCTGCTCGCGCCGTTCGGCCAGGACGGGGAACAGGCCGTAGCAGCGATCCATGTCGCCATGGATTTGTCCGCGCCCCCGCTGCTGATAGGCGCCGAGAAGAAGATTTTCCCGAACGGTCAGGTTCGCGAAAATCTGCCGCCCCTCGGGGACGTGGCTGATGCCGTGATGCACGATCCGGTGTGGGCGAAGCTGCTGGAGCTGGGTTCCATCCTCCCACGTGATCTTCCCACCCGCCGGCCGGATCAATCCGCTGATGGTCCGCAGCAGCGTCGTCTT
>CAYUNS010000114.1:11718-12535 GCA_964446155.1 uncultured Tepidisphaeraceae bacterium
CCGATCTCCAGCGACACGTCCTGAATCGCCGAGATCACGCCGTAGCGAACGTCGAGGTTGTGAATGGATAAAAGCATGGGGCGGAAACGTGAAGACGCGAAGGGGAGTTTGCTCTTTTCACGTCTTCACGTTTGATCTCCTCGATCTGAAATCGCAAATTTGAAATTTGAGATCCTCACACCGGTTCCCCCAGGTACGCCTCGATCACCTTGTCGCAGCCCTGCACTTCGGTGGGGGAGCCGACGGCGATCGTTTCGCCATGATCGAGGACGGTGATGCGTTCGCAAATGGTCATCACGAGCTTCATGTCGTGCTCGATCAGCCAGATGCCGACGTTGAAGCGGTCGCGGATGAAGCGAATCAGCTCCATCAGATCGACTTTTTCACGGGGGTTCATCCCCGCCGCCGGCTCGTCGAGCAGGAGTATCTTCGGTCGTGTCGCCAGCGCCCGCGCGATCTCCAGCCGCCGTTGATCGCCATAGGGCAGCGAGCCTGTCAGGTTGTCCGCCCGCCGCTCCAGACCAAAGGTCCGCAGCAATTCCATTGCCTCGTCCTCGTGACGATCATCCTCCCGCAGATGCTTCGGCGAGCGCAGGATCGTGCCGAGAAATCCGTGCGTCAACGACTGGTTGAACCCGACCAGCACGTTGTCGAGGACCGACAGCCCCGCGAACAGCCGGATATTCTGGAACGTCCGTGCGATCCCGCGCCGGTTGATGTGGAATGACCGCCTGGCGGCGATCGACTGCCCGTCGAACCGCACCTGCCCGCTCGTCGGCGGATAGACGCCGGTCAGCACGTTGAACGCGGTGGTCTT
>CAYUNS010000115.1:0-12399 GCA_964446155.1 uncultured Tepidisphaeraceae bacterium
GTACATCTCGTGAAACGCGCCGCGACCCAGCGCATGCGCCGTCGTGGCGAAGCCGGCGACCGCCCACGGAGACACATCCGACACCGAGTCGACGATTTCCTCGACTTCCCTGATTCGCCGCTCGATCAGCTCCAGCGCTTCCGCGTGCGTGCGCGGCGAGGCGAGCAGCAGCTCGAACGGGAAGCCCACTCCCGATGAATCCTCCTCGGTGAATGCCGCCCAGCGCAGCGTGCCTCCACCGATCGCCTTGCGGATCGGTTCGATCGTGTCTCGCACATCCTCGGGAAGACCAGGCCGGCCGTGGGCGCGCTGCCGGGCGCGGGTCAATGGATGGGCGATCAGTTCCAGCACGACCTCCAGCCCCCGATCATGCAGCATCTTCGCCAGTTCCGGAGGCGTGTTCACGCGGGCCTTGACGCCCCAGCACCAGTCTCCCCTCGCGAGCCACTCGAAGACCGGCGTTTCATCCTTCTGCGGATAGGTCACCAGGACGATCCGCGCCGGCAAAAGCGTGGCCTCTTTGGAAGCCGACCCCGGCGACCCCGCCTTCTCTGTTTCTGATGCGTGTCCCAAGATTTGTCTACTCCACCATGATATCCGGCTTGGCGCGGGAAACGCGTGCCCCGGTTGTCACACCGGGGCACGCGTCATAAGTCTTCGCTTATTGAGACAACAGGCCCGGCTTAGAATTTGAGCGCCTTGACCACCGCCGTCAACTTCGCATCCACATCGTCGGTCAGCGGAAGCATCGGCGGGCGCACCGTGCCAACCTTTCGGCCGCGCAGTTCCAGACCGCGCTTGATCACCGCGATCCAGTCGGCGCGCTCGCCGTTCTGACCGACCGTGGCGATCTCGACGAACGGCAGAATCTCATACCACAATTCGCGCGCCTTGACGAAGTCGCCGTCGTCAATACAGGTATGAACGAACCTGGTCCAGCGCTTCGGATCGAAGTTGGCCGTCCCCGAAACCCAGCCGGTGGCGCCGTAGGCGAACGCGCCGATGGCGTTGTTGTCGTGCCCGTAGAACAGTTGCAGCTTGTCGCCCACGCGCATCTTCAACCGCGCGAGATTGTACGGATCGGAGTCCGCGTCCTTGAGGTACTGCACGATCCCCTCGTTCGCCAGCCGCGACAGCAGCTCGACGCTGAGCTGAACGCCCGTCACAGGCGGGTTGTTGTAGATCATGATCGGGATGTTCACGGCGTTGCGCAGCGCCTTGAAGTGCGCGTACAGCTCACGCTGCGTATGCACCTGGTACCACGGCGAGATCACCAGCAGCCCGTCGAACCCGGCCTTCTCGGCGTACTGGGAACGCTCGATCGTCTCGGCGGTGCTCAGACCCGCCCCGCCGGCCAGAACGGGCACGCGCTTGGCCGTTTGCTCGAGGGTGACGCCCAGCACCTTTTCCCACTCGTCGCGGGTGAGGTTCATGAACTCCCCGGTGCTCGACCCGCCGCACATGCCGTCCACGCCGCCTTCGATCATGAAGTCGATGTGATCGCGAAGACCTTTCTCATCCAGGTTGCCCTGCGCGTCCATCGGCGTAATCAGGGGGGGGTACAATCCACGAAAAACACTCTTGCTGCTCATCGATCTGCTCCATCTGAAAAGGGTTGAGAAATCAGTTCCAACTACGTTCGACAAAACATACGACTATTCTCAACCGACGCCAACACTCCTGTAAAATCAATGTCAATATGCATATCACCGCGCGCCGAAAAACCTATTTATCGCCCTTATCCGCCTTGGACGCCTGCGGGAAGGCCCATTCGCGGACCAGGCTCGCGTCGTTGAAAAACATCGCCAGACCCTTGCGCGCGATTTCATCTATCCGATTTTCAAAACCAATTTGGGAATGCCCGATTCATGGGGTATATATTTCGTGCGGAACCGTACAAACCCATCTTCTGGAAACACGTTGATGCTCAGCGAATTCGCCAACCTCTCACCGATGCGGGCCATCACCGAGATGCGCGCGGTCATCGACGCCTTCGCCGCCCGTTATGCCGCCATGCGCGTCAGGGACGGCGCCGATCCCGAACCGCTGTTCGCCGCCTTTGATCGCCTTCAACAAGCCGCCAAGGCCAACGACTATTCGCGATTCATCCTCGAAGACCGCGCGTTCCATTTCGCCATCGTCCAACTCGCCGAGGTGGAACCCCTTCCCCCGATCTGGCGACTGGCGGGCGAGTTCCAGGAACGGTTCCGCGCCGAAACCCTGCGGGCGTGCTGGCCGGACCTGAACGTGCTGTTCGAGGCGCATCGCGAGATCATCGACTCGATCTGCGACGGCGACATGGTGGCCGCGGAAATCGCGGCCAGGTCGCACCTCGACGCCATCTGGTATCGCCTGGCCGAGCATACCAGCGACGAAGCGCTCCCCTCCAATCCGCTCGAGCGCGCCTGCGCCTACCTCGCCTTCAACCTGTCCGAAAACATCCGGCTGGAAAAAGTGGCCCGCCAGATCGCCAAAACCAGCCCCGGACACCTGGCTCGCCTGTTTCGCGAGCAGCGCGGCACGAGCTTCAGCGCCTATCTCCGCGTCCTGCGCCTGACCAAGGCCGCCGAAATGCTCCGCCAGACCAGCCTGCCCATCCAGCGCATCGCCCGTTCGCTGGGATACGAGGACGGCTCCCGCTTCGCCCGGCATTTCAACAAGCATCACGGCATGACGCCGATGCACTATCGGCAGCATTTCAAGTAGCCCCCCCTGTTTCTCACCCGGATTCGGTGACCAGATTCTTCTGATCCATGCGCGTGCCCTCATAGGATCGGTTGAACGCCAGCACCTTCGGATCGGGCGTGATGCCCGCGCTCTCGCAGGCGTTGCGATACAACGCCGGCCACCAGTTTTCATGGCTGGTCAGGCCTTTGTCCTTGACGGTCTGCCAGTTATTGGTGATGCGCGCCCACGTTTCATCGCCAAAGGCGACGGCCTTGTCGCGATCGCCGATCTCCTTCACATACCAGTCGCGCCCGATGCGCGCATGCAGCACTTCATCGGCCCAGTCATAGTCCTGGTAGACCGCCGCGAGCGGATCGCCGGATTCGACGCCCACCTCCCATTCAAACCGCTTGCCGGTCTTGCTCATCAATCCCTGCTCGATGTAGTACAGAACGGCGTGCCGTTCGATCGGCGTGCATTGGGTGTTGAGGACGTATGAGAAATTGTGCGTCAGCCTCGCCAGCGTCCAGTCGACGCCCTTCACCTCGAAGCCGATCTGTCCCATCATCGCATGGCGCGCCTCGTCCCAGAGCTGTCGGGACATGTCGCGGTAATATTGCCACGGCTTGTCCCTGGTCTCGACGATGATGCTCGCCATCATTTCCGGGACATCCACCTCGCGCAGCCGCTTGAACAGCATCATCAGCAGCTTGGGGTGCATCGGCATGGTTTCGTCGTACAACAGCGCTTCGGCATTGACACCGCGATTCCACAGGTCTTTCCAGCGATCGTCGCGCTGTGGGATGCGGTCGTAGACATAAGGCTTGATCGAATGCATGCGATCGGGCGCCTCGAAGCCCGAGGCGTCACTCGCGCCGTCGAGATTCCCCGCCGCCGCGAGACACGCATCCAGCATGGCAAGCCACGGCTTCATCGCCTCCCGTGTTTCCGATGGAACGATCGCCGCGACGGCCTCTCGCCCGAACCGAAGCATGTCCTCCAGTTCCAGTTGCATGAAACGGATGATGCGCACCGTGGGGGCGTCGGCGAGGTGATTGGTCTCGCGCACATGGCGCTCGAGGCCTTCCTTCAGCGCGGGCAGCGCCTTCTCGTAGACACCGACGATCAACTCGGCGGTCGTGGGGGACGCCAGGATCTCGTCAAAAAAGACCTCGAGGCTGGCGTCGGGCACGCGCTCGAGACGGAGCGGGGGATCGCGCATTTCGCGAACCCGCGTGCGAACCGCGGCGATGTGCTCGGCGCACAGATAGGCGTGATGGCTCAGCGCCATCTTCAATTCGTAAATCGGCTCGGCCGTGATGCGCGCCGTGAGAATCTGGTGCAGGCGGCGGAGCGTGTAGTGGTAGCGTCGCAACCGCTCGACACAAACGTCCACCGACAACCCCGGGCCACTTGCCTGCTCGAAGGTACACCAGCCCGCCAAAGGCGGAAGTCCCCGATACGTTCCATTTCCATTTTTCATGATGTCATCTCCAATGAAACCGCCACTTCATACTCCTCAGATAACCGGCTGCGTCGTGTTCGCCGGCGCGGCCACTTCAGCTTCGGCGGAAACCGCGGCGGGAACCTCGGGATCGGACTCGCTGCGCCGGAAGATCGACGCCATGATCGAGCTGGTGATCGCGCTCCAGGGTCCGAACACGGCCGACCCCATCGCCACGATGGGGCTTTTCATCACGCCCAACGCAAGCCCGGTCGCCATCCCGCCGTTCTGAATGCCGACCTCGAACGCCACCGTTCGGCTGTCGCGGCGGTCCAGCCCGAACAATCGCGCGCCCCAGTATCCAAGCAGATAACCGGTCGCATTGTGGCAAGCCGCCGCGAAGAACAGCATCAGACCGGCCACCAGCAGTTGATCGCGCGCCAAGCCGATCGTGATCGCGATGATCAGGCAGATCGCCCCCATCGCCACCGCCGGCAGGAACACCTTCGACCACTCCGCCAGCCGGGGCAGATACCGGTTGATGGCGATGCCGATCATCACCGGGATGATGATGATCTGAATGATCGAAACCATCATCGGCCAGACTTCAACCGGCACATACTGGCCGGCGAGCAGCTTCATCATCAGCGGCGTCATGATCGGCGAGATAAGCGTCGAGCAGGCGGTCATCGTGACCGACAGCGGCACATTCCCTTTCGCGATATAAACAAGGACATTGGACGAGGTTCCACCGGGGCACGACCCGATCAGGATCAGCCCCGCCGCCACCTCGCCGCTCAGCCCGAACAGGGTCGCGAAAAAGTAAGCCCCGAACGGCATGACGGAGAATTGCAGGAACGCTCCCGCAATCACCCCCCGCGGCATGCGCAGCACGCGGACGAAGTCGTTGAACGTCAGCGTCATCCCCATGCCCAGCATGATGACCTGGACCAGCGGGGCGATCGTGGTCTTAAGCTCGAAGTCACCCCATGACACGAAAACATGGGGAAAGAGAAACGCCGCCGTGATGGCTGCGATCACCCACCCGGTAAAGGCGACGCTTCGCAGGGAAGTCGATGTCGCCATCGACAGGGCGCCGCAGACCGCCGCGATCACGATGCCCAACCGCACCGCCGACGACGGCGCTTCCAGCATCCACGCCCCCGCCGATGCGATCAGCAGAGCACCCGCGATGCCGATCAATATCTTCGCGCAATGGTTGCTCGATATCACCAATACACCTCCACCGATAAATGAGATATGAATGATTCCACCGCAATCCTGACACGCCGGCACATGCGCGGCATGTCATCTCCATAAGACAAGAATCTGGTTCATTCGGCGGCGATCCGCCGCGCTTCTTCGCGAATTAGGATCACCCGTCCGACGTAAATCTTCGTCACGCTCGGCTTATTCAGCGGCGCGAAGCGGACTTCTTTTCCGCCGTGCAACTCGTGTGTTCCGAGGTCAACCAGGTGATACGTTTCGCCGGCCGCCTCCTTCATCGGAATTTCCTGCTCATGATCCATATTCCGTCGATTGAGATCCTTGATCCCGCCGACGAACGCGGGGCCTTCCAGTTCCGTGCCCGGCGTCACATCGGCGCGCACCAGGGCGTAGACATGCCATCGATGCGACGACAGGTACGGTCCGATGCGAACCTGCAACGACTGTTCACCGATGTTCCCCACCGACATGCACGCCGTTCCATCCGGCGCCGCCGGATCCTCGACAAGATCGGTCAGTGTTCCCCGACCATACAGGTGAATGTCCCCCGGCAGATAGTCCACGATGTCTTCGGGCGCGTATGCCCTGGCGAAATCCGGGAGGGGATGCGTCGGCCTGAGTTTCAACCGCGATCGCATCTCGGCAAGCCCCTGCTCGATCGTGGTTTTATCCTCGCGGAAGTCGGTCACCCCATACTGCTTTGCCGTCTTCTCGAATGTGGCGAACGCCTCGTCGAGATCATCCGGGCCGATGAACGGCGTTCCGGTGCGTTCGGCCTCGCGGTGCAGATACCTGAACTTCGCCAACACCACGATATCCAGCGACAGCCGCTCCCTGCGCACGCGCGACGCCATCGTCGCGTCATCCTTCACCGCCTCGGCCGCCCGCTCGAACAGGCGCAGCGCCTGGTTGGTCACCTCGAGCGTGAAGTAGGTGAAGTCGGGGTTGTACGTCCCGAGCAGTTGCTCCTTCGCGAGAAACGAAGACTGCACGAGATCGAGATACGCCTTGAGATGCGGCGCCGCCGCCCCGTAATAACCTTCGAGGAATTCGCGCGTCAGTTCTTCCTGGTCGTGGCTCGGATTCCACATCAGCTTGCTGAGCAGCCAGGTGCGCAACTGGATGAAATCCCCCGCCCCGCCGGAATGGGTGTTGCCCTGCTCAAAAATGCCGGTGACGTTGTTTTCCGAGAAGAAGCGCAGGTCCGCGCCCAGCGAGTTCCAGTTCGGATGCGGGAACATGCTCCAGCGGAAGTTGGTGACGTAGTACCATATATGAAGCTGCGGCGCGACCCGCGCCCATCCCTGGAGCAGATCGCGCGACTCCTGATTCCATTGGCTGTCCACCGGATGCCCGAAATCCGCGCCGATCAGCGCCAGATCGATCAGCACATTCTTTCCGGCCCGCATCGACTTCGGCGGCTGAACGCTCCACCAGTATGCCTGCATTTCCACGGGCAGATCAGGAAAACGCTCGTGAACGCGCTCGGCGACGGCGTTGACGAACTGCAACATGATTCCCGACGCCGACCCCTCCCGCTCGATCACCTCGCCGCACTGGTCGCAACGACAGTAGTGCGGATTGTCATTGGCCCATACCGCGAGGCTGGTCGCATCGGGGTGGGTTTCGATTCGCTTGATCGCCTCGGCCGCAAAGGTCTCCACGACCTCGGGATTGCTGAGATCCACCTGCCAGTCCAGGCGCGTCCTGGGCATTTGCGACGCCGCCGTGCAGGGCAGATCGCCGTTGAGCGCATCGGTGTACCATTCGGGATGATCCTTAAAATACTTCTCGGGCGGCAGGAGATCCGAGAAGGCGCACCGCAATTGGCTGTAGCGCCCGCCCCATTGCTCCGACTGCTCCACGTAAGGCCCGAACTCGCGCAGGATCGTCGCGAATTCCGGGTTCTCCACCACCAGCGTGCCGTTGTGCTGCCGCATGTGATGGAAGGGCGAGACGTAGGTGATGTTCTGCGGCGGGATCGTCAGCGTCGGATGCTCGGGAATCCGTGCTTCCGTGGGCGTCCACCAGCGGCAGCCCACGGTCTGTTCGAGGAACTCGAACACGGCATAGAGGCTTCCTCGAGGCCGGCCTCCGGCGAGGATCAACTGGTCGCCGACGGACTTGATGACAATTCCGTCCGTTCCCAGCGCTTCCCAATCCTCCCCCGGAAGCAGCGACTTCGCCCCCGCGCCGGCGCCGACCAGAATCCGCGCGGTGCCGGCTTGAACGTTCTGTTCGTTCTGAATGGGAAAAGTCGCGCCGGTGATCCGCTGAAGATACTTTTGCAACTGCTCCGCCGCCGTCCTCTCGGCGGGGATGGCATCCTCCGGAAGAACAATGACATAATCCGTCCCGCCATCCCGCGCCAAATGCAATGCTTCTTCCCGCACTTCCGCTCCCGCACTCATCGTGATCCCCAGCAATAAACAGAACGAAAGGATAGGCCGAATCTCCATCTTCATAGTCAATGATGCCTTATCAGGAGACGAGATTACTAATCGCTTCCCCGCCAGAACGGGGTATCGATCGACACTGGAACATCGTCCTTCAAACAGGACTCCACATGCATGTCGAAGAACACGACATTGGCCCGACCGCGATGCCGGAACGAAATCGGGGCTCGTCCGGTCTGGTCGTAAGGCGCCATGGTCGGACGCTGTTGTCCATGACCTTGATAATCCCCCAGCAGCGCCACGCTACCGGCCGGACCGTGCCGGGGAACGAACACCGGGGGATGGCTGTATGCGTAACCCAGCGGGACGATGCGGCCCTGCCGGTAATTCACATCTCCGCCGCTGGGGGTCGCGGGACCATTGAGAAAAAACTGGTAGTTCAATCCGTACATCGTGTTCCGCCACCAGGCGAGGGGCACTTCCTGAGCCGGTCCGGCCGGACAATATAAAACCCCTTTCTCCCAGGAAACCTGATCAGGCCCCGGATTGGTGTGAAGCGGCGCCCGCAAATAGCCCTGTTCCACCAGAAAGGTTGGCCAGAATCGTCCGCTTCCCGTGATCTCCCGATAGGGAGGCGCCCATCCGTTGAAGTCGATGCTGTACATCCAGATGCTCTGACCGACCTGGCGGATATTGCTCATGCACGTGACATTCACCGCCGATTGCCGCGCCACCTGCAAGGCGGGCAACAACACCGCGATCAGAATCACGATGATGCCGATCACCACGAGCAATTCGACCAGGGTAAAACCGCCGCGACGGGAAGAGCAGCTCCGCCGTAGCGGCGACGGAGCCTGCTCATCCCGATCGCTGGAATCGTATGGAAGCCATTCGTGGCGCTGATTCATGATAGATACTCCTGCATTCACAACCCATTGAATCGCTCCATTCAACCCCGCACGACAAGGCCGACACAGCCTTGCCGTGTATTCGCTTTCATTGCCCTTCAATGCCCTTCGATCAATCCGCCTTCAGAGAGGAAATCGGAATGATCGCCAGTTCGCAGTCGGCCTTGTCGACCGAATAAGTGACGTACAAATTCCCTTCATGCTCGAAGGAATAGGGATAGGCATAGGACTGCGCGAGCCGCCTGGGATTGCCGTACGCTCGATCGGCGTCGGGTGGCGCTCCATAACGGACCTTGTACACCTTGCTCAGACCCTTCTCGCCGGGCTTGCCCACGGCGATCATCAGGGCGTCGCGATCCTCCATGTTGACGACCGCGAACCACTGCCCCGTGCTCAGCACGCCCGAATCGGGCTTGGAGCTGATCATCGGCAGATTGCTGCGCCTGGCCTGGGGGAACGTTCGCCCGCCGTCGCTGCTGGAAGACACCCACGCCATGTGGTCGCCCCATCGCGTGATGCTCACGACGTCATTGCCGTCCACGATCAGGCTGGTCTCGGGGAACATCTGCTCGCGCGGCGTGGGAATCGCGAACGTCTCCCACTGCAGCAGGTTGTCGCCCTGGCTGATCATGATCGCGGGCTTGCGCATCTTGAAGCCCGACACGCCCATCACCCAGTTGCCGTCGGCGGTCTTCTTCGGACGATCCAGCGGCCAGCCCTGGGTGGCGACGACGCTCTGCGACTCCCACTCGTTCGTGTCCTCATTGAGGATGAACGCCTCGGTGCTCAGCGGGTTGTCCCAGCCGCCCGCCCACTTCTGGAAGAAGCCCCACAGCTTGCCGTCATGCGACAGCAGCGTGCCGTGGCTGTTCGAGTATTCGGTTCCACCCTTGCCGTCGCCGGGCGCGAGAACCTTCGCTTCGGACCAGGTCTTGCCGCTATCGGAGGATTCGCTGACGAGAACGACCTCGCCGGGCTGGTTCTCGCTCTTGTCGTTGGCGGCCCAGGAGGCATGGAGCTTGCCCTTGTGAAACTCGATCGACGTGCCGTGGAACCACTTCCACGACGCATGACGTGGGGAGATGATGTGATGCGTCATGCCTTCGGGGTAGCCGATCTCGTCAAACGTGCGAGGGAACTCCCCGCCGGTCCAGAGCGTGTAGGTGTCCGAGAGATCGAGGTTCCCGACCGGCTTGCCGGGCGCGGGAATCTCGCCGCCCGTGCGAATCACGACATTGTCGATCCAGCACTCGTTGCCCCACCCCATGCCCGCGACTTCGAAGTTGATCGATGCGATCGCCTGGTTCAGCCCGTAAGCGGGAACCGTGGCCACGGGCTTCTCGGGCAGATCGGGCTTGTCGGGTTCCGATACCCAGACATCCACTCCGTCGGAAGCACGATCGATGACGAACCGCATGCGATACCAGGGGGAGACGACATCCCTCTCGCCGCTTTCTTTTTCCTGGCTGGGGATGGTGATCCAGTTGTTGACGATGCCGCCGTACTGCAGGATGCGATTGCGTCGGATGTTGACGCGCAACTGGCTCGGTTCGGCGCCGCCTTCGGCCAGCGTGAACACGCCGAAGGTGGTGGTGTTCGGGTTCATCCAATGCCACTTGGCGTCGAACTCGATCGCGACGCGATCAGCCGGCTCGGGCAGCGCGAAGGAGAGCGAACCGAATTCACTGAGGTGGGCCAGCGGGTGATCCCGGGTGATCTTCAGGGATTTTCCGGCATTGCCCGCGCCGGGGGCGTCGATGCCGATGGCATCCTCCCGACCCGGTCCCGGGCGCTTTTGCCAGCCTTCGGGCAGACTGCCCTGGACCTCTTCAAAGCTCTCGCTCACCACAACCGTTCCGGGGAACTTGTCGAGCGTCGAGAGGCGGTCGCCGGGCGCCTCGGTCGAGGCCGACGGGGCATCCGCCGGGTAGGCGACGCCGCCTTCATACTGGAAATTCGGACCGATATAAGCCGATCCGACACGTTCGTCGTTGGGATATTCCAATCGATTATGCCTTCCCCGAGTGTTGTGATACACCGATGGGCTGATTCGGAAATGCTCGCTGGTTTTCGGGGCGACGGCGCCGCCCTGATAATTGCGGAAGCCGTTGCCGCCTCGATCGACGCCCATCACCAGGCGGTACACGCCGTCGGCGTCGAGCGTCACCGACTCCTCCAAAGCGACGTAGCGGAAGCCGTCCAGGAGCGTGCCCTCCTCCCCGGCGGGGATGGTGGCATCGGCGATCAGTTTCTTGTCTGAAACGCGGTACAGCCCCACGACCGCCGACTGCTCGAGTCCATCGCCGACCTTGCCGTCGTTGGGGTCGGCCTGGTTGCCGGGGGCGTCGTAAACGCCCAGTTGGATCACCTTGACTTCTCCCGGACCGACCTTGAACTCATAGCCCAGCGTGCCCGCGTAGTCGGTCGCGCCATTGTTGCGCAACGTCCGGGAACCGGGATCGGTGATGATCACCGCCGCGCCCGCCGCCGTGCCCGTCGCCAGCGCCGCCGCCAGCGCCATCGACCAGGCCGCCTTGAATCCGCGAATGTCTTCCGCCATGAAAAAAGTCTCCCAAAAAACAGGAACCGGCCCATGCGATCAGGGTGCGGACAGGGAGGCGATCGGAATGATCGCCAGCTCGATGTCCCGCTTGTCCACTGAATAAATCACGTACAGCTTGCCGTCGTGCTCGAACGAACCGGGATAGGAATATTTTTGGGGCAGCGTCCCGCCGGCGTAGGGATGTCCGGCCTCGGGCGGGGAGCCGTAGCGGATTTTGAACACCTTGCTCACGCCTTTTTCGCCCGGCCTGCCGACGCTGATCATCAGGTCGTTGCGATCATGCATGTTTCCGATGATGTACCACTGTCCCGTGCTCAGCACGCCCGAGTCCGGCTTGGCGACATTGGGATAATTGCTCTCCCGCGCCTCCGGCCAGGCGCGACCGTTGTCGCCGCTCGTCGAAGTCCATGCGAACCGCCCGCGTCGGATGATCGCCACCACCTCGTCGCCGCTGGGGATCACGCTGGTTTCGGGAAACCGCTGATCCTTCGGCGTGGGAATCTCGAACGTCTCCCACTTCGTCAGGTCATCGCCCCGACTGACCAGGACCGCGGGCTTGAACAGCGAGAAGCCCGAGACCCCCATGATCCAGTCGCCATTGTCCATGCGCTTGGGCGCGTCGATCGGCCAGCCGTCCTTGCCGACCACGCCCCGCGAGGTCCATTCCCCGGTGTCGTCATCGAGCGTGAACGCCTCGACGCTCAGCGGGTTGTGCCATCCGCCCGCCCATCGTTCAAAGAACCCCCACAGTTTCCCCTCATGCACCAGCAGCGTACCGTGGCTGTGGGAAAACTCGGCGCCCCCCTTGCCGTCGCCGGGGGCGATGGTGGCGAGGTCCGACCAGGTCCTGCCTCCGTCCCCGGAGCGCGCGCCCACGACGATCTCACCGGCGCCGTTTTCGCCTTTGCGATTGGCGCCCCAGACGGCGTGGAGCCTGCCCTTGTACATCGCGATCGCCGGGCCATGAAACCAGTGCCAGTCCTCGGGAATGTTCGCGACCATGTGATGCTCGATCCCCTCGGGATAGGCGATCTCCTCGAAGGTCCGCGGGAACGTCGCGCCCGTCCAGAGCGGAGCGGACTTGTCCCGCCGATCCGCCTCGGGGGGATACGAATACGGCTTGTGCAGATCCCCGCCGGTGCGGATCGTCAGGTTGTCGATCCAGTAGGCGTTCTCGCCCAGCCCGGCGAGGCC
>CAYUNS010000116.1:0-3176 GCA_964446155.1 uncultured Tepidisphaeraceae bacterium
GGGGGCGTGCGGTTGATCTCGTCGGCGAGGAGGATGTTGGTGAAGATCGGGCCAGGTCGGAAGCGAAGCTGCCGCTTGCCGGTGGATTTATCCTCCTCGAGCACCTCGGCGCCGGTGATGTCGGAGGGCATGAGGTCGGGGGTGAACTGCACGCGGGAGAACTTGAGGTCGAGCGCTTTGCCGATGCTGCTGATGAGCAGCGTCTTGGCGAGACCGGGCACGCCGGTGATGAGGCAATGTCCACCGGCGAAGAAGCTGGTGACGACATCGTCAACGACCTGTTCCTGTCCGACGATCACCTTGCGGATTTCGGCGAGGATGCGCCGACGGCTTTCCGCGAGGGCGGCGACGGCATGGGCGGCGTCGGGTGTTGAAGCTGATTGAGTCACTTCGGATCCTTTTCAATTCGATTTGCGAATTTCGATTGGCGGTTGGTTTCGCATTCAATCGCCAATCACGAATCGCCGATCGCGAATGTCACGCATGTGTCCCCCTGGGGGGCGGAACGCTCTGGAGCAGCCGCTGGATCAGCGATTCGACGGACACGTGATCGACATCGGCGGCGAAGGACAGCCCGATACGATGGCGAAGCACGGGGGCGATCACCTCGCGAATGTCATCGAGGATGACGGCGTCGCGCCCGTCCTGGGCGGCGAGGGACTTGGCCGCGAGCGCGATGTTCTGGCTGGCGCGCAACCCGGCGCCCCAACTGATGTAGTCCCGGACGAAATCGGGGCTGCCGGCGACGGTGGGTCGCGTCGCGGCGACGAGATCGACGATGTAGCTTCCCAGCACCGGCGGGAGGACGACCGACCGGACGGCGCCGGCGAACCGGATCAGGTCTTCGCCGCCGATGATCTTGCGAAGCTCGATCTTGCCGGCGCCGGTGGATTGCCGGACGACCTCGACTTCCTGGTCCTGCGACAGGTAGTTCATTGAGATCGACAGCATGAAGCGGTCCTGCTGCGCCTCGGGGAGATTGTAGCTGCCTTCCTGCTCCATGCTGCTGAGGGTCGCGAGGACGAAAAAAGGGCTGGGGAGGGGGGAGGTTTGCCCGCCGACGGTGACTTGCCGTTCCTGCATGACTTCGAGGAGAGCGGCCTGGGTTTTGGGGGGCGTTCGGTTGATTTCGTCGGCCATCAGCAGGTTGGTGAAGACCGGGCCTTTGACGAATTTGACGAACCGCCGGCCGGTGGTCTGGTCCTCCTCGAGAATCTCGGCGCCGCTGATGTCGGAAGGCATGAGATCGGGGGCGAACTGGATACGTTTGAAATCGAGATCCATGACCCTTGCCAGGGTGGAGACGAGGGTGGTTTTGGCGGTGGCGGGAGGACCGGAGATGAGGCAGTGCCCACCGGCGAAGATCGCGGTGAGCACTTGGGCGACGGCTTGTTCCTGTCCGACGATGACCTTATGGATCTCGTTGAGGACGGCCTGCCGGGCCTGTTTCAGCTCGGCAAGAAGGTGCTGAGACGACCCGCCGGCATGGGTGGCGGGAGCCGGTGTTGCTGTCATGCGAAATGGTCCTCCGCGGATGCTAGAAGATCGGGTCGATCCGGCGATCGCTCGCGTTTTCCCGCCCGTGGGGCGGAACGGGGATCGCGCCTGCCGGCTTTGCTCGGCGTCGGCGTCGTTGGGCCCATTGTATCTACCCGCCGCCGGTTGGTTTGTTGTATCAGAAAAACATTAAATGTTCCTGCCGGGGTCGAGGCGACGGCGGACAGGGGATGGATTATCCTGTTCATCGCATGGTGAAGGATGATTTTCAATCGCCGCTGCCGCCATTGGAGGCGTCGGCTTCGGAGCATCGACCGGCGCCGGCATGGGTGGCGCTGCTGGCGGCATGGGGAGGACTGGTGACGCTCGTGTCGGCGGGGATCGTGCCGTTTCTGCCCGGCAGCCGCGATCCGCGCGCCGAACTCGAGCGCCTCGCGCCGTACTCGCCGGCGGATCGGGTGATCCCCGTGCCGCTGTATGCGTGCGCGGCGACGCTGTGCCTGGGGATCATTGTCCTGTGGCGGATGCGGAAGGCAGCGCGCCCGCTGAGCGACGCCCTGGCGGCGCAGCGGGTGCAGGCATGGGTGGGGATCGCGCTGGGATCGATCGGGGCGACGGTGATCTACCTGTTCGTCGCGCTGCGCGGGCCGGGATGAGGTCTCGCGGCGCTTTGCCTCGCGGTGTCATCACCGGGATTTGGCAATTCATCCCGATCGGCGCACAATGCGATACATGATCGTGAAAGTGAATGGAGAGAAACGGGAACTGGCACAGGGGACGACGCTGCGCGCGCTGGTGGGACAGTTCAACCTGGCGCCGGAAAAAGTGGCGATCGAGCTGAATCGCCGGTTGGCGGGAAGTGACCGATACGACACGTCGCTCAACGACGGAGATGAAGTGGAAATCGTGACGTTCGTCGGAGGGGGATAAGCCTTTCCAACCGCGCCGAAAAAGTGTACATCGCATCGACGCGGCGTTGCGAAGCCGCGGGATGACGAAGCCGGCCCTCGCGGCCGCGCTTCGCGTCCTCATGCCTTCAAGGTTTTATGCGACAGAATAGGACTCAAGCATCATGGATACTTTTCGGATCGGGGAATTTGAGGTTCACAATCGCCTGTTCGTCGGGACGGGCAAGTACGCGAGTTACGAACTGATGCGGCAGGCGCTGGAGGCGTCGGCCTGCCAGGTGGTCACCGTCGCGGTCCGGCGCGAGCGGCTGGTGGACAAGGAAGGGCGCAGCCTGCTCGAGTTTCTCGATCTCGACCGGTACACCATCCTGCCCAACACGGCCGGGTGCTTCACCGCCGAGGACGCGGTTCGCGTCTCGCTGCTGGGGCGCGACCTGCTCGAAAAAAACGGCAATCGCGGCGCGGGATGGGTGAAGCTCGAGGTGCTCGGGGACCGGAAGACGCTGCTGCCCGATCCCATGGGAACGCTCGAGGCGACGAAGGAGCTGGTGAAGGAGGGGTTCACCGTGCTGTGCTATTCGAGCGATGATCCGATCGCGGCGAGGCGATTGAAGGAAGCCGGGGCGGCGAGCGTGATGCCGGCGGGGTCTCCGATCGGATCGGGACAGGGGATTCTCAATCCGCTCAACATTTCGCTGTGCCTGGAGACGCTGAAGGAGAACGATCCGGGGTATCCGGTGATCGTCGATGCGGGGGTGGGGACGGCTTCGG
>CAYUNS010000116.1:3186-12251 GCA_964446155.1 uncultured Tepidisphaeraceae bacterium
CGATGGAGCTTGGCGCCGACGGGGTGCTGCTCAACACGGGGATCGCGCATGCGAAGGATCCGGTGAAGATGGCGCGGGCGATGCGGCACGCGCTGGAGGCCGGGCGGCTGAGCCACCAGTCGGGGCGCATCGCGAAGAAGCGTTATGCGACGGCGAGCAGCCCGTTCGAGGGCGTGATCAGCTACATTCCAGGGGAATGAAGGGTCTTGCCGTCGATCAATGACGCCGCGCCCGCGAGGGTGGGTTCGTGGGTGTCGGCGGGATGGACGGGAATGCCGAGGACTCGGGATTTGACGCGCAGCCACGGCCCGCTGCGCGCCGCGCCGCCGGCGGAACGGATTGCTTCGGGGAGCTCGCCGCCCGACAGAAGAATCACCTGCGATCGCAGGGCGCGGGCGACGACTTCGAAGATGCCGCGCGCAACCGCGCCGCGATCGGGTCGATCCGCCAGTTCATCGATCCGCCTCAGCAGGTCGGCCATCGGTCGCGTCTCATCCAGGTGGGGAATGTCGTCGGAATCGCCCACCGCATCCGCGGCCGCGCTGAGCGCCTCGAACGACGGACGATCGGGCAGAAGCGATCGATAATGTTCGAGCAGGTTGGCCGACACGTCTCCGAAGGTCATGTGATAGAACAACCCCTTGGCCGGACCGGGACCGCGAAAGACCGCATGCGCCCGGGGCGATTCCCACGCATCGCGGCACGCGACGGTCGCGAGCACCGTTCCGGTGGTTTCCGAGATGCTCCCCGGCCGGGTGTTGCCGACGCCCCGCGCGCCGGCATATTGATCGAGGCAGCCGGCGATGAGCGGGCAGGCGCCGGCCAATCCCAGCTCGCGCGCGATCGTCTTTCGCACTTCGCCGATCACCGTTCCGGCGCGAACGACGTTGGACAGAAGCTCCGGGCGGACGCCCGCGCGTTCGAGCAGCGCCGGGGACCATTCCCATCGTCGGGGGTCGAACAGGCCGCCGAGCGCCGCGACGCTCCCTTCGCAGCGGTGCGTGCCGGTCAGCCACCAGGCGAAATAGTCGGCGAGAAGGCACAGTCGTCGCGCTTGATCGAGGAGGCGAGGCTGGTGCGATCGCATCCAGTGGAGTCGGGCGATCGTGAACTGGTGGTTCAGCGACGGCAGCCCGGTGGTTTCGCGGTAAGCGGGATCGCGCGCCCATGCCGCGACTTCGGATTCGACGTCGTCGGCGCGATGATCGTTCCAGACCACGAAGGGCGTCAGCGCTTCCCCGGCGTCGTCGAGCAGGAGAAAGGTGTTGGCCTGCGTCGCCCAGGTGATGGCGGCGACATCGCGCATGCCCTGGGGGCATCGCGCTTTCAGCGCCGCGCATGCGTCGCGGATCGACTGGATGAATCGCCGCGGCGCGATCTCGGATCGTCCGGCGGCGGGATGCTCGATCGGCGAGGGCGTTCGATGCAGACCGACGAGCGCTCCTTCCGCATCGACGAGGCCGGCCTTGAAGTAGCTCGTGCCGAAATCGAACACCAGCCGATTGACGCCCATGTCGGGTCTCCATGAAAAGGATGGGACGATGCGTTCCCTTCAGCCGTGATCCGCATGCATCCGCTTCAGCAGATCGAGTGTGGCGCCGACGATGATGTCGCCGGCGTCGGGGCTTCGCAACAGGGCGTTGGAGGCTTCGTAGTAGCGAAGGGCGACGGCTTCGTGGGTGACGACATATCCCTGGAGATCGCCGTTGGCGAGCGTGATGATCGAGGCGCGGGGGCATTCGCGGGTGACGGCCAGGGCGAATTCGACAAACAACTCGCCCGGCCAGCCGACAAAGAGATGGTCGCCGATCCGCAGCACCTGGATTTCAGCAGGCAGGCAGCATTGGAGGGCCTGTTGAAGTCGTCCTTCGGCCGCCGCCTTGGCGATGGCAAGCGATTCCTCGGCGCCGAACCAGTCGCACTCGGCCGTTCGGATGGCCGTCGCCGCCGCGCCGCTTTCCCGCAGGGCGTCGAGCCGTCGGCGCGCTTCGAGGAGAAGCCGCCGGGCGTCCTGCTCCGTCGGCGGGCGACGAGCGGGCAGGTCCACGAAGACCTGCCCGGCGTCGATGTCCGAGGGTTGATCGTAACGCATGTCTTTCATCGTCCGCTCGACGGCCTCCGCCAGCACGCGCCCCAGGCGTCGCGCTTCGGCGAAGGTGTTTTCGCGGGTGACATGACGGGGGCTTTGATTGCCCGACGCGCCCGTGTGATGCAGGATGGGGCAATCCATGCCCGGCACGTTTTCCTGAAGATGCCGCCGCGCCAAGGCGGGGAAATCGCCGCTGATGAGCGTCGAATCCTCGTGCAGCACGGTGGGGTGCATCGCGCAGACCAGGAGGAGGGCGATTGGACGATGCGTTGTCGTCTCGCGAACCGACAGGACGGGTACGGACGGATCGGAAGGACCGGCGGGATCGTGGCGGTTGGTTCCGATGCCGGTGGCGTCGGCGCGGGCGAAGCCCGTCTCGGCCGATCGCCGGCATTGCCAGGCTTGCACCGCCGCCCGAACCATGCCTTCCTCCATGTATCGCAGATACTCGGGATCGACGGGCGGCACGATCGCATCGCCTTCGTTGCTGAGGTAGTTCAGCGTCACCGGCCCGGAGTGGGTGTGCGTGGCCGAGAGGAGCATATGATCGGGGCGCAGTCCCGTGGCGTCGGCGATTCGCCCGCGGACCCGCCCGGTGGTCTCTTTGCCGATGAAGAGGACATCGCATGCGAGGAAGAGGCAGGCTTTGCCGTCGCGTTCGAGGCAGAGCGCCGACGCCAGCAGCGGATCATGCACACCGGTGCTGATCCGGGGAACATGGGGATAGCCATACAGGAACATCGGGCGGCGGGGGGTGATGTCCGCCGTCGCCGCGCCTGCGAGAAGTGCCATCATGTGATTTTCCTTGCCTGAAGACCAATTATGTTTATAATAAACATTATCGAACATATTGGAAGGAAAATAAAACAAATGAGAACAGGTCGATTGGCCACCATCGAACGAAAGCTGCGGGAGCGGGGTGAATGCTCGGTGGAAAGCCTGTCTCGCGAGCTGGGGGTGAGCGATATGACGGTGCGTCGGGATTTGCAGCATCTGGCCGAAAGTGGGCGGGTGGTTCGGACGCACGGTGGGGCGGCGCCGGCGGAGCAGGTGTTGTTCGAGTTCCAGTTCCTGCATCGGGCCAGTCACCACCGTTTGGAAAAGGACGCCATCGGTGTTCGTGCCGCCGCCCTGGTTGAAGAAGGGTGTTCGGTGATGCTCGATTCGGGAACGACCACGCTTTCGCTGGCGCGGCATCTTGCGGGGCGGCGTCGGTTGACGGTCATCACCACGTCCCTGCCGATCGCCGCGACGCTTCAGTCGGCCGGCGGGGTGGAAACCCACCTGCTCGGCGGAATCGTCCGGCGCGACGCCCCGGACCTGGAAGGCCCGCTCACCGAAAGCAATCTTGATGCGTTTCATGCCGATCTCGCGTTCATCGGCGCCGATGGAATTGGCGTGGACGGCGAAGCCTACAACGGCTCGCTCACCGTGGGACGGATGATCGCGAAGATGGCCTCCCGCGCCCGTTCGGTGTACGTCGTCGCCGACAGCTCGAAGATCGGCCGGCCGGCGCTGTCGCGGTTCGGCAATCTCCGGGACTGGCAGGGGCTGATCACCGACGCCCGCGCGTCACAAACCGACCTCGCCACGCTGTGCGCATCGGGGATCGATGTCATCATCGCCGACGCGCCATCGAACGGGGGATCGTCATGAGCGCCATCTGCGTCACGGGCGCGACCGTCATTCATCCCGGCCGGGAGGCGCGGGCGCAGTCGGTGGTGTTCGACAAGACCATCCTTCAGATTCTGCCCGACGGCGTTGCTCCGCCTCCAGAGGCGAAGACGATCGACGGCCGCGGCGGAACGCTCACGCCGGGGCTGGTGGACATTCACCATCACGGCATCGGGCATCATCTGTATGAGAACTCGCCCGAAGACCTGATCGAAGGGCTGAAGATCCCGCCGGCGTTCGGTGTGACCACCGTGCTGCCGACGCTGTACGCGTCGTTGAAGCCCGAATCGCTCGGGACGCTCGAATCGCTGGCGGCGGCGCTGGAGAAAGTCACCGTCACGCATGTGCCGGGATTTCATTTGGAAGGCCCGTTCCTGGCGATCGCCGGCGCCGGAGGGCTGACACTCGATCCGGATGTGACGCTCCTGGACGAGTTGATCGCCGCGTGCGGTGGGCGGGTGAGCGCGATGTCGCTCAGCCCGGAAAAGCCGGGTGCGATCGCGATCATCGAGCGGCTGATGGAGAGGGGGATCGCCGCGTTCCTCACGCACACGCGCGGGAGTTACGAGCGGACGCTCGCCGCCATTGACGCGGGCGCCACGCACGCGACGCATTTTTATGATGTATTCCCCCCGCCGCCGGAGATTGATCCGGGCGTGCGCCCGGCGGGGGCGGTCGAGGCGTTTCTCGGTCATCCGAAATCGACGATCGACTTCATCTGCGACGGGGTGCATGCGCATCCCGGCGCGATCCGCGCCGCGCTCGCGGCGCGCGGTCCGGCGAACCTGGTCGCGATCACCGACAGCAACATCGGCGCGGGATTGCCGGTCGGCGTGTATCCGACGACATGGGGATATGCGGTCCATGTCTCCCCGGAGAACGGCGCCCGCATTCACGATCCGGGCGCCGCGCGGCACGGTGAGCTGGCCGGCAGCGGATTGACGCTGGACGCCGCCGTCCGAAACCTTCGTCAGTGGCTGGACCTGCCCGATCACGACATCTGGGCGATGGCCACCGCCAACCCCGCGCGCGTGGCGCGCGTCGATCGCGGCGTGATGCGCGTCGGCGCCGCGGCCGATCTCGTCCTCTGGAACGCCGACCTCACCGCCAATCGCGTATGGGTCGATGGAAACCTCGTTTACAGCCGGGAACATTCATGAGCGATTTCACGTTTGATCCGTCCCCCTGCGTACCGTTTCGCGACAGGCAGGTGATCGACCGATGCCGCGCGATCACCCGACAGGAGATCGAGAAGCATCCAAATCCCGATTTCCGGATCCGCGTGATCGGCGACGACGAAGCCGGGACGCTCTGGGTCGCCGACATGATTCGCCGGCTGAAGGAATCGTCCGAGCGCGGAGAGAAGCTCGTGATGATCCTGCCGAACCCCGCGCCGATCTATCGCGAGGTGGCGCATTACATCAACCAGTTGCGGATCGATTGCAGCCGGCTGCACGTGTTCGCGATGGACGAATATGCCGATCAGGATGGACGGATCGCGCCCGAGACGTGGAAGTTCGGCTTCACACACGCGATGAAGCGCTATTTTTTCCACCGGATCGACCCGGCGTTGCGCCCGCCGGAAGGGCAGTTCGTCGGGTTCACCGATGCGAACGTCAAGGACTACAGCCGGATGATCGCCGACCTCGGCGGGGCGGACATCTGTTACAGCGGGCCGGGATGGACGGGGCATCTGGCTTTCATCGAGCCTGACGCGCCCGAGCTGGACCTGCCGCTGGAGCGGTGGAGAAGGAAAGGCGCGGGCATCGTCACGCTCAGTCCGTTCACGATCGCGCAGAACAGTCTGCACGGGAGCTTCGGCATGAGCGGGGATCTGACGGCGGTTCCACCGAAAGCCGCCACCATCGGGCCGGCGGACGTGATCGGCGCCAGGCATCGCTTCGAGATGGCGACGCTGGGAATCCACGGCACATCGACCAGTTGGCAGCGGCTGATCGCCCGCTTGTGCTACCACGGGCCGGTGACGCCGAAGCTGCCGACGTCGATCCTGCAAACGCTGCGGACGGACGTGTACATCAGCGAGAACATCGCCGCCGACATCGTGCCCGATTTTTCAAAGGGATACTGAGGCTCGCGCCGTGAAAGAGATGACTATGACAATCGAACAAGATACAGGCTACTGGGCTTATGTTGATCCGACCGAGGTCCCCCACATGGCGACCGCCGCGCCGGGACCAAAATCGAAGGCGATGCATGAGCGCTGCGCCAAACACTTCAAGGGCCTGTCGAGCCAGGTCAAGCTCTTTCCCGTCGCGTTCGAGAGCGGCAAAGGCTGCGTGCTGACGGACGTGGACGGCAATCGCTACATCGATTTCTCCAGCGGCATCTACGTCACCACGCTGGGACATTGTCATCCCAGGATCAGCGAGGCGATCGCGAAATACGCCGGGATGCTGATGAACGCCCATGATTTCACGACCGAGATCAAGACGCGGCTGTGCGAGAAGCTCGCCGACGTGCTGCCGGGCGATCTGAGCGGGTTTCAGTTCTATGACTCGGGCACGACCGCCGTCGAGGCCGGGCAGCGGGTGTTGCGGGCGGCCACCGGCAGGAACGAGATGCTCAGTTGCTTCTACGACTACCACGGCAAGACCTACGGCGGCGTGTCGCTCGGGCATATCCGATCGTCCGTCTACGGGCGCGTGAGGATGCCGGGCGCCCACATGGTTCCGCGCCCGGATGTCTATCGCCCGATGTGGACGAAGCCCGACGGAACGATCGACACCGATCAGTACATCGCCTTCTACGATCAATACATCGACAAGGCCACCGTCGGCGATGTCGCGGGATTCGTGCTCGAACCGATCCAGGGCTGGGGCGGTTCCGTCATGCCGCCGGACGATTTCTTCCCCAAGCTCCGCAAGTTCTGCGACGAAAGAAAGCTCCTGCTGATGGCCGACGAGGTGCTGACAAGCTGGGGCCGCACCGGCAAGTGGCTCTGCATGGAGCATTGGGGCGTCGTGCCCGACATCGTGTCGATCGGCAAGGGGTTCGGCAACGGTTTCCCCGTCACCTGCGTCGCGGTGCGCGACGGGATCAAGGAATCGTTCGAATCCATCAGCGCCTCGAGCAGCTATGGCGGCAACCCGATGGCGTGCGCCGCGGCGCTGGCGTCGACGGAGGTGATCGAGGAGGAGAACCTGCTCGAGCGCAGCGCGCATCTCGGGGAGATCGCGTTGCGACGGATGGAGCGGATGAAGGCGGAGCATCCAATCATCGGCGATGTCCGCGCCAAGGGGTGTCTCATGGGCATCGAGCTGGTGAAGGACCGCGCGACGAAGCAGCCGTTCGATGAGGCGGGCCAGCGCGTCTATCAGAAGGCGTTCGCCAATGGGCTGGCGTGGATCCCCGCCGGGCACATCCTGCGGATGAGCCCTCCCGTCATCATGGACGATCGTCTTCTGCTCAAGGGCCTCGATCTCATTGACGATGCGATCGGCGAAACCGAAAAGGAGCTGGGATATTGAACGCCCGATCCGTTTTGCCGATTCCCTTCGCCTTATTCCATCACCGGAAACCATCATGAAACAGTTCAGACTCAATCGGTTGTTCAACGCGGTCAGCGGACGATGCTTCGATGTGGCCGTCGATCACGGCTTCTTCGGCGAGCCGGGGTTTCTCGCGGGCATCGAGAATCTTTCCGCCGCCGTCACGACGCTGGTCGAGGCGGCGCCGGACGCGATCCAACTCACCCTCGGGCAGGCGCCGCTGCTGCAGCGCGTCAAAGGGCGGCACAAGCCGTCGCTGGTCCTGCGGCTCGATGTCGCCAACGTCTACGGCAGGACGCTGCCCCGTGCGCTGTTCAGCCGCATGATCGATCGACCGGTCGAACAGGCGCTGCGCCTCGACGCGGCGTGCGTGGTCGTGAATCTCTTCAGCATCCCGGACCAGCCCGAAGTCACCGATCAATGTCTCCACAACATCCTCCAGGTGAAGCCGCAATGCGATCGATGGGGCATGCCCCTGATGATCGAGCCGTTGGTCTTCCAGCCCAATGTGGAAGCGGGGGGATACATGGTCGATGGCGATCCCGACAAGATCATTCCCCTCGTCCGGCAGGGCGTGGAACTGGGCGCGGACGTCATCAAGGCCGATCCCACCAGTGACGTGTCGGTCTATCACAAGGTGATCGAAACCGCCGGTGAGATTCCCGTTCTCGTGCGCGGCGGGGGCAAGGTGAGCGACGCGGAGATCCTCGATCGCACCGCCGCCCTCATCCGGCAGGGCGCCGCGGGCATCGTCTATGGGCGCAACGTCATCCAGCACCCTTCGCCCGGTGGGATCACCCGCGCCCTGATGGCGATCGTTCACCAGAACGCCTCTCCCGCGGACGCCATGAAGCTGCTTGCCTGATCCGGGCGTTGTCCGATTGTCCGGCACGCCCCGCCGGTCGCTTGCGATGCGGGGATGAGGGATGAACAAAATGGCCCCGGAGACCAGCTCCGGGGCCATTGGGGGATTAAACCGGTCGGAAGCGGCCCGACCGATGGTTCATGCCGCCTCGATCGCAAACCCTTCTTACTTGATGAAGAGCATCTCGCGATAGCTCGGCAACGGCCAGAGGTCGTCGGCGACGAGGCATTCGAGCTTGTCCGCGGTTTTGCGCAGATCGTTGAGCGCGGGGAAGACTTTTTCGCGCATGTGCTTCGCATGCGCGTAAGGATCGTCCTCGCCGACGTGATGAGCCTGCACCGCATCGAGCGCGTTGATCCGGGTCTGGAGATCGGTGATCGCGGCGACCAGCGTGTTGAGCAGATCGAGGCTGCCGTCGCTGCTGACACCGGCGGCCTTGAGGTTGGCGACGGATTGCGCGATCTCGGTCTGGTATCGCAGGGCGGCGGGAAGGATCATGCTCCGGGCCATCATCGAGGCGGTCTTGGCTTCGATATCGAGCGCCTTGACATACGCTTCACTGAGGATGTTGAAGCGGCTTTGCAGTTCCTTCTCGGTGTAGACCTTGTACTTGGTGAACAACTCGATGGTGTCCTTGCGCGTGACGACGGGCAGGGCCTCGACGGTGTTCCTCATGTTGGGCAGGCCGCGTTTTTCGGCCTCGGCGTGCCATTCCTCGGAATAGCCGTTGCCGTTGAAAAGCACCTTTTTGCTTTCCTTGACGATCGGGGGAAGCAGTTCCTGGATGGCGAGGGTGAGGTTCTTGCCGGACTTGATGTCCGCCTCGAGCCGGGTCGCGATGTAATCGAGCGATTCGGCGACGATCGTGTTCAGCACCGTGTTCGCCCCGGCGATGTTGGCGCTGGAGCCGACGGCGCGGAACTCGAAC
>CAYUNS010000117.1:0-12154 GCA_964446155.1 uncultured Tepidisphaeraceae bacterium
CCTCCGCCGCGCTCCCAGCGCCCGGCGGAGGGACATCACCATGCAGTTCCTCGTCGAAACCACCGTGATTTCCCTCACCGGCGGACTGATCGGCATCATCCTGGGCACGGGCTTCGCCAAGGCGCTGCCCTGGGTGGTCCACGCGCTGAGCAACGGCGATTATCCCACCAGCGTCGCGGGATGGTCCGTCATCGGCAGCTTCGTCATCAGCGGGATGATCGGCATCGGATTCGGTCTATACCCCGCGATCATGGCCGCGCGGATGAACCCGATCGAGGCGCTGCGGCACGAATAACGCCGGCATCGCGGTCGAAGTGCAGACCGGATGCGGCAACGACCGATAATGTCATTGATGAAGACCTTTTCCCGCTGTTGCAGCGGATTCGTCACGCTGAGCCGCGCCGCCGCCAAGGCTGGAGCGGCACGGCTCCGCCGCGCCGGCATCGGCGCGGTCTCCGCCGATTGGATCGACCGCGCTTCGATCTGCGAACGCTGTCCCCTGCGGGTGATTCATCGCGGCGTGAGCTATTGCGGCTCGCCGCTGCTGTCGAAGATCGATCGCGATGTCACCAGCGACGGCTGCGGCTGCCCATGCCGCGAGAAAGCCAAATCCCCCACCGAACACTGCCCCCTCGACCGCTATCACCGCGCCGCGGTGCTGGACGGGGAAACCTGCAACTGCAAATGGTGCGTCGAAACCGCCAACCGGTGATTCGGCGACTGCACGATGATGGCTGGCACGAGGTCCGGCAGTCGGCGTCGCACAAACAATTCAAGCATCCGACCTTGCCCGGACGTGTCACCGTGTCGATTCATCGAGGCGGCATACCGATGGGCACGTTGAAGAGCATTTTCCGGCAGGCCGGATGGGACTGGAGCAAGCGATGAACTGGCCGATTGTGATTCACAAAGACAAAAAAAGCGTGTATGGAGTGACCGTGCCGGATCTGCCCGGCTGCCACTCCGCCGGCGACACCCTGGACGAGGCGATGGCCATGGCCAGAGAAGCAATCGAACTGCACCTGGAGGGTATGATCGAGGACGGCGAACCGCTGCCCGATCCCCGTCCGATCGAGACGCATCAGGGAAGCCACACCAACGGCACATGGGCGCTCGTGGATGTCGATGTCTCCAAAGAGACAAAAAGGTGACATCCACCTTTTTGAATTCCCCACCTTTTTGAATTCCTGCCGCCCCGGTGAATCGTGGCGGTTGCCGCACGGCACGAACGCGGCTCTTTTTATCGCGACATCGGCGGATGCAGCAGGAAGAAGGATTCGGGCAGCGCGATCATCTTCGTCACCAAAGGCCCGCCGATCGATGACTCCTCCACCGTCACCGCCCAGCGCATGCGCGAATGCGACGGCGCGGGATCGTAGAGAACCAGCCGGCTGTTGCGCTCAGGCAGAAAAATCCCCGCATGGACGTAAACATAAGGCTGATCGGAAACCGGACACCGAAGTGAAATCCCCCCCTCCACGCCTGGAATGTCGCGCAGTTCCTCGATCGCATCGGGCAATCGGCCGTATCGATCGTAAAACAGCAGCAGACCTCCGCAGATGTCGTGCAGGCGCATCGCGCACGCATCGGTGTTGCTGATCTCCACCGATCGCGTCGCCGCGGAGGAGCCTCCGTCGGCGTCTTCTGACGAGGATGATGTGGCGCATCCTCCGACGAGCGCGGCGGCCAGCAGCGACAGGGCGATCGTGAATCCGTGCTTCATCCGGCTCATGCGTTCCGTTCCAGGCGAATCCTCATGGCGTCGGCTCCATCACCGGCGCGGTGGTGCTGCCCCGACGCAACCCCTCATAATGCTCATCAAACATACCCGGGGCCACCGAATTTGGCACGAGCTTGGTCCCATCCATCTCGTCATCCGACATTCCCTTCAGATCGTCCGGATCCGACGCGACATGCGGCGTGAGGAAAATGAGCAGCTCCGTCTTGGCTTTGTTCGTTATCGTCCTGCGGAAGAGCGGCCCGACCAGGGGAATATCGCCGAGCAGCGGAATCTTGGAAATGTTCTGCGTCTTGCGATCCTCCATCAACCCGCCGATGACGATCGTCTGTCCGTTGCGCACCCCCACGCGCGACTCGGCCGACCGCTTCGCGATGATCGGCGCCGCGACCAGTTCCGAAATCGGAACCGTCGATCCCGTCAGCGTCGAAATTTCCGGCGCGACATCCAGAATCACCAGCCCGTCCGGGTTGATGTGCGGGATCACGTCCAGCAGGATGCCCACGTCTCCATATTCGATCGTGTTGATCGTCTGCCCCTGGTCCGTGATGCGCGACGCGGTGATGAACGGAACCTCCTGCCCGACGGTGATGCTCGCGAGCTGGTTGTCCGACGCGAGAATGTAAGGGCGCGACAGCACATCCAGCTTGCCCGCGGTTTCCAGCGCGCGAATCGTCGCGGTGAAATCCGATTCCATGACCTGCACCACCAGCCCGGTGGCCGACGCCCCCTGCGTGGGGATGTTGAAGCTCGATCCGGCGCTTTGCCCCTGGCCGCTGGCGCGAATGTTCAGGACGGAAAATTCGGCCCCGAAATCGATCTCATTGTCGTGCGTGACCTCGGCGACCAGCACCTTGATCAACACCTGCGCCACCGGCCGATCCAGTTCCGCGAGCACCGCCTTGACGCGCTCATAGTTCGCGGGAACGGTTCGGACCAGCATCGAGTTGGTGTCGGGATCGGCGATGATCGTCACCTGGTTCGCCAGATCGGCGGCGGTCTGAGCCGCCGTCGCGGAAACGCCCCGACCGCCAAATCCGCCTCCCGTGCCGCGCTGCTGTTGCTGCTGGCTGAATCGACCGGCGCCGCCTTGCGTTCCTCCGCCGGCGAATGCCCCCCCGCCTCCGATCGTCCGGCTTCCTCCTCCGATCGTGCTGCCCGACGAACTCCGGCTGCGCGAGCTGCGCTGCAGGGTGCTTCCCTGCGTTTGCGTCTGTGTGCCGCGCAGGCTCGTCGTGGTGTTGCCGAACAGGTTGTTGACGACCGCTTCGAGATTCACGGCCTGCGCGTTGCGGAGCCGGTACACGAACACCGTCTCGTCCGCCACCGGATTCTCATCCAGTTCCCTGATGACCTCCTCGACGATGCCCAGCGTGTCCACCGGCCCGGTGACGACGACCGAATTCGTCCGGTCATCCGCGGCGGCCTGCACCTTGGTCCCGCGAACCCCCTTGCCCTGCTGCGGTTGCTCCTCCTGCTGGCGCTGGAATCGACGCCACCGCGCGCCCGGGCCGTTCTCCTGATCCGGCGCCGCCACCTGCAAATCACCGAACACGCTGTTGATCAATGTCGCGGCGTTGCTCGCATTGGCATATTTGAGTTGAAACACCTTCACTTCCACCGCATCCGCCAGCGATGTGTCCAACGCCGCGATGATCTGCACCATGCGCCGGATGTTCGCGGCCGTGTCGGTGATCACCAGCACGTTGCTCGATGCATTGGAGGTGAAATCCGCCTGCGGGTTGATGAGCGGCTGAAGATCCTGCCGCAGTTCCATCGCATCGGCGTAACGCAGCGGAATCACCTGCGTGATAAGCTCATCCGTCGGCTCGATCGCATTCGGATCGTTGCCGCTCCTCACGGGAATATTCAGGCGTTTGGCCTGATCGCGCGGAACAATCTTCAGGATGCGTCCCTGCTGGATCGCGCCATAGCCGGCCTGCAACAACACCGTGTTGAGCAGCGACACCGCATCCTCATTCGAGACGGGCTGACGGCTGGTGAGGGTGACCCGTCCCGTCGGCCGAACCTCCTTCACCACGATGAAGCCCGCCACCGCCGACAGTTCATCGAGAACGACCTCGATGCTGGTGTCCTGGAAGTTCAGGATCAACCCGCCGTTGCGTTTCTCGATCCCACCGTCGCCGTTGCCGTTTCGTAACGATGCGGGCGCGGTCGTGGGCGCGGCGACCTCCACCGCGTCCGGGCCTTCCTCGATCGCCGGCAACGTTTGCGCGTAAACCGGCAGCGCCGTCCCGGCCACCGCCAGCACCGCCATCCACCGACCGCACGCAAACCGCTTTGAAGAACGACGCGATGGATAAGACATTTCACTGCTCATGCTGACTCCGAAGACGTGCCATAAAACATCCGACGCATACTATTGCCCCTGTTGACGCCGCAACCGCAGTCGTTCCGCAATACTCAACGTCGCCGGGTCCACGGTTTCACCCGGCTGAACCGCAGCCGCGCCGGCTTCACTTTGATCGACTTCATCCGCGCCCGTTGACCGGGGAGTTCCGCTCGATCCGGCGATCGCCGCCGTGCGCGCCTCTCCCAGCAGATCCTGACCGACTTCAATCCAGATCGTGTTCCCCTCGTGCTCGTATTCCAGCGCATCGATCATGATCATCGAGACATGCCCACGGGCGATCGCATCGCCGGGGACGACGCGAACAATCGACAGCTTCGACAAATCCTCGAAATACGCGCGTATCTCCCCCTGCTCCACCACGATCCCCGTCAACACCAGCGACCGCTCCGGCAGCGCCGGCGGCGGCGCGGGGCGCGAGGACGGACCCGTCGGCCGGACTTCAACCGCCCGGCGGCGGTCGCGCAAAAACATATTCCCCTCGACGATCACGCCATACCGCGACGTGAACGACGGGGAAGCCGAAGACGGCTGCGTCGCCGCCTCAACAGCCCCCTCATGCGCCATCGCCGGCGACACCAGAACAAGCAGCATTGGAAGAATCATCCACTTCATCGCGATGCCTCCAGGCTTCCGCTCCGAAACGCTTCCGGCGGCAGATAGATCGTCGCCAGACCAAGCTGCACGGTCAGCTCATCCATCCCTTCGCGCCGCGAGGCGATCGAAAAGTCGCTCACCCGCACCGGCACGCGCGCGGTCTGAATCGAATACAGAAACCGCGATACCTGCCGCATCGACCCCGTCGCCGTCACCCGGATCGTGATCTTCTGATAGCCCTGTTCCTTCTCATCCCGCTCAGGCTTGAGCGATGCCAGCGACAGCCCCGCGCTCTGCCCCCAGTCGCGCGAGAGATTCAGCAACTGGATCTGCGCGCTGGGCGCGTCCGAAGGCAGCGTATCGCCGGCCTGGGTCTTCCAGTCCCTCCTCGCCGCCAATTCCCTTTGGAAAAGATGATTCGTCTCGATGAGACTGTCCTGCGCGGCCTCGATGCGAGCATCGGCCTCGGTGATGCGCGTCCAAAGCGGCGTCACCAGAATCCGATCGAGCGCCAACAGCCCGAAGATCGCACAAGCGATGATGCCGATGTTTTTCTCGCGTTTTGAAAGCATCGAGCCTACTCCGCACCGGTGTAAACGAATGAGATGGAGAACGCTATCTCGCGCGTCGTCCCGCCGGCGTCGCGCATATCCTGCAACTGCACGTTCGCGAACTTCGCGTTCATCTTCAGCCGATCCAGCACCGCCAGCACCGTGCGCTGATCGGTGGCCTTGCCCTGGAGTTGGCCTTTGCGCGTCTCGCGCAACGAGAAGCCGGTCGCCCAGATCGGCTCGCCGGCGCCGAACGCGCGCGTCACCTCCAACAGGCAATCGAGGACCGGCGGGCGATTCGCATCGAAATATCCCGATCCATATTGGAACCGCGTCAACCGCTCCTCCGCCGCCTTGATGTCCGGCTGCATCAGCGCAAGCCGTTCATCAAGAAGATCGGCGTCGCGTTCGCGCTGACCGGCGATGATGAACATCGCCGCGAGGCCCACCGCGAGCAGAATGCCGATCGCCGCCGCGAGCAGGGTCGTCCTGCCGAAGCGCGCCGTGCGCGGCGCGGCCAGACGCGGACGAAGAAAGTTCACCGGCGCTCCCCGGCCCGTCCCCCCGATCGCCAGCGCGATCGCCGGCAGGAACGATTCGGACTTCATCTGCCCCGTTTCACCGTTGAGCGCATCCGGCCGCAATTGCGCATGGACGGCCTCGAGCGTGTGTTCCGCACGCACCTCCACGCCCAGCCGTTCCGAGAGATCCTTCACATGGTCCCGCGACAGCCCCAGGTCATCCCAAAGCAACACCCCCCCGGACGCGCCGCCCGACGGTGCGAGCGCGAACGCGCGTCGCAGCTCTCCTGCGAGCGCCGCGACCGCCGTCTCGCCGCCAATCGCCTCCGTCGCCGCGACATGTCGCACCATCAGCGGCGTGCCGCCGCTCTGCCACACCACCTCGACTCCCTGCCGCGACATCAGCACGAGGGGCTTGTTGTTTTTTCCCGCGAGCAACCCCGTCAGCGCCACCGCCGTCGAAGTCATCTTTGCCGGATGAACTCCGGCCGCTTCGCACAGCCGCGTCAGCCGGTCCACCTGCTGCCGCATCATCCCCAGCAGCAACACGCGGGTTGGCGCCGATGACGCGATCTCCCCGGTGGCATCGAAAACCATTTCGTCGCCGGCGCTCAGCCGCTCGGCATGAAGACGCAGCACCGCCAGCCCCTGCGCCTCGTCCGCCGGTGGAATCTCCTTCTCCTGCGCGATCAGCCATTTCGCGGGCACGCCGACCACCGCGCGCGTCGCGCTGATCTCATGGTGACGGAGAAACGCCTTCAGCTTCGCACCCAGTTCCTCCGGCTTATTCAGCGACGTTTCGCCGGTGATCGGAAAGAACGCCAGCCGTTGCACCACTCGCCGCCCCGGCTGCACTTGTGCGCACGCGATCCCCCGATCGTCGATCGCCAACCCGAGGATGCTCGATGAACCCAGCTTCATACGTTTCACTCTGTTCCGTTAGAACGCGATCGCGCCCGTGATCCGTTGTCCCGCGCGCAACCCTTCCAGAATCGCCGGATCGAGAGGCCATCCCAGGTCGCTGCGATCCCGTCGATACACGATCATCGGCGTCGATCCCGAGGTGTCCACGACGATTCTCACCCGTTTGAACGAACGTCCATCGTCGCTCACCGCAACGATGTCGGCGGAGTATTGCGTCCCCCGGCCGGTGATTCGCCCGCCCAGGCCCACCGCCTTGTCCGCCAGCGTCTCGAGCACCCATGCCACCGATCCGGGGTTCGCCGCCATCGCCGCCGGCCGCGCCGCAAGCAGTGCGTCCACGTCCGCATCATCCAGTTCCGGCAGGCAAAGCAACACCTCGCGCGGCGCGACGTTGATGTTCACCCGCCCGTGGATCACCGGCTCGTTGCTCGTGGTGAGATACGGCTCGACCAGCGCCAGTTCCGCGGCCGTCAGGCCCAGCCGCCGCGCGAAATCGAAAATATCCTCCACCTGCTGCGGCAGACTCCACTGCGCGTTTTGACGAGTTTCCGAAAGCCTGTCGCTGAGCAGATCGCGCACCTCCTGCCGCCGTTCCGGGTCGTTCACGTTCAACCGCGCTTCCCCTTCGGGATTCATGTTCGACGAAGCGCTCCAGACCGTCAGATGATCGAACAATCCGCGCACGCGATACCGCTCGTTCATAAAAGGGCCGGACCGCGACATGCCCTCCATGCCCAGCGGCGCGCCGCTCCCGTCGCCGTAGAGCAATTCCCGCGTCATTCCGTTCACGAGCAGCGCTTCCTCGACGGTTTCGAACGGCGCGTTCTTCGCCCGGTATGGTTCGGATCGGCCAAGATAGACCTGGCTTTCCGCGCCGTGATCCGACACCTCCTCGTCCTCATCCCGCCAATCCACAATCGCCGCCGCGATCTCCTCCGTCATCCCCGCAAGCTCCTCCAGCATCTCGACCGGCGCGCTGTTCAGATCCAGCTTCGACGATTCCTCGACCAATCCGAACAGCGGCAGGTCCGCATCGTCATAATCCGGCCGCACAATCCAGAAATACCCCTCTCCGAGCGCGAGAGCCTCGAAATCGGCCTCCTCCAATTCATCGAGCGCGTCGATCTCCTCCGTCAGCAACGCCAGCACATACTGTTCAGCGCCCCGCGCGATCGCATCCGCGCGTTCCGACGCGACGAAGTTCGCCGACGCCGTCGCCTCGACGCGCACCGATCTCCCCAGCACCAGCACCATCGCCGCCAGCGCGAACAGGATGATCATCGCGATGATGAGAATCGCCCCGCGCCCCGCGCCCCGCGCGAGGCGCGGCGATGTTCTCCCGCGAAGCTGGTTCATCCGTGCGTCCATCATCACTGCATATCCTCGATCGACCGGCCGCATGACAGCGGAATCACCCGCGTCAGCCGATACGGACGCGCTCGATCCAGCGGCGAGGGAAGATCGAATGTCATCGACACCTCCACCGCCAGGGGAAGCGCGTTCCCCATCAGCGTGGAATCCCATTCCGCCGACCACTCAAGCCCGTCGTAGTACCGCACCGAAAACGCCCGCACCCGCCGCGACAGCCACTCCTCCTCCGGCTCGATCTCAATCGATCGCAACAGGTTTCTCTCCACGCGCCGCACCAGTCGCGGCGTATCGCCATCCGTTCTCAAAACCAACTCGATGCGGCGCATGCCCTCGCCAAATGCATCGGTTTCACCATCGATCGCCGCATCGCGCCCCAGCGCATGAAATTCGACCGAATCCGCCTCCGCGCCCGAACCGCCCATGGCATAGCCGACAAACGGCCCGGCGAGCACCCCCACCGGCGGAGGGATCGACTGAAAATCCCGCTGCACGAGGTCCATCACCAGTGCCGCCTCGCGCATCGCCTCGAGCTGCGCCTTGGCGCCGCTCCGCGCCCGGAATCCGATGCTCATCGACGCATACAACGTCAACCCGAGCATCGCCACCATCGCCGCCGCCAGCATCAGCTCCAGCAGCGTGAATCCGCGATGTCTTGCGGCGTTCGTCACCACGTCACCGTCCCGTGCGGATAAACCAGCGTCGAGAGCGCCACCGCGCGCTCCTGCCCGCGCTCCATCCAGATCACCCGGACATCGACGCGATACAGCCCATAATCCGACGATGCCGCCTGGCTCTCCCACCGATACTCCGGCCAATCCTCTCCGAAATCGCCCGATCCACTGAACGAATTCACGTCGCGAAGCACCAGAAATTCACTCGCCTTCAACGTCGCCAGTTGCACCGCCTCCGTCCTGTGCCGCGCGCGTGCCGCCGCGCTCATCGACAGGCTCACCCCCTGCATGACGACGGGCAGCACGATCCCGATCAGCACCATCGTCGCAAGCACTTCCACCAGCGTCACACCGCGCCGCGGCCGCGAAAAAGCCGTCCTGGGGCGCGATGCGGTCTTCCGGCTCATCTCATCCCCCAGCTCACGCGGAACGGTTCGGCCGGCGTCGTGGACTCGATCTCCATGAAATCCCCCCAATCCGAGGAGATGCGAATCCTCGCCGGAGTCGATCGACCCAGCGGATGAAACTCGATCACGCCGTCCGATCTCCCATCGCCGCGCGACATCTCCAGCCACACCCCTTGCGGCAATCGCCTTGCCTGCCCGTAATCGCCCCGCGCCGGCACATATTCCTCCCCGGCCAGCATCGTCACGCGATAGCCGCCATCCCCCGGACTCACCTCCAGCCGATGGATCGTCGCCGTCGCGATCGCCTCCATCCTCGCCTGCCGCGCCGCCGCCAGCAGATCGTCGGCGGTGTCCCGCAGCCGGGTTCCCCGGTTCCAGCCTCGCAGCGATGGCGCGGCGACCGAAAGCAACACCGTCAACACCACCAGCACGAGCAACAGCTCGATCAGCGTAAAACCGTGTTGACGTCGTGCTTCGATCATGCCGCATCAATCCCAATTGCCGATGTCGTCGCTTCCCTCGCGCCCATCCGGGCCGAGCGAATACAGATCAAACCCGCTCGGACTCCGCTGCCCTGGGTAGCGGTAGACATACGCATTCCCCCAGGGGTCTTTGGGCATCCCGCGCTGAAGATATGGCCCATGCCAGCCCTGCACCGATCCCGGCGCCTGGAGCAGCGCTCCCAATCCCTCGTCGCTGGTGGGAAACCGTCCGGTGTCCACCTCGAACGCATTCAGGGAGGTGCTGATATTGGACACGTCCGCCGCCGCCGCCTTCTCACGCGCCTGCTGTGAGCGCCCGGTGAATTTCGGCACCACCAGCGCCGCCAACACCCCCAGGATCACCAGCACGAGCAACAGCTCGATCAGCGTAAACCCGCGCGAAGCGGCGGAATGCCGGACGCGCCCCATGTCGTTCATCAATCTCATGTTCATCTCTTTTCCTCACTGGCAACCAAACAACAAACGACCGGAAACCGGTCAATTAATCATGTCCTGCAACGTGAACAGCGGCAGCAACATGCTGACCACAACGGTTCCGATCAACGACGCCATCCCCAGCAGCAACAGCGGCTCGGCCATCGCGACCAGGATGCGCAGATGGCGATCCAGATCGCCTTCATACGACAGCGACAACCGCAACAATTCCTCGTCCAGCCGCCCCGTCTCCTCGGCCACGCTGATCATCTCGATGGCGCTCGGTGGAAACAGCACTGCGTTGCTCGACAAAGCCCGGCTGAGCTGCGCGCCGCGCTGCACTTCCTCGATCGCGTGGGAAACGGTGTCCGACAACACCTGGTTGCCCAGCGCCTCCTTCGCGACGCGAAGCGACGCCACCAGCGGCACGCCCGAATGCACCAGCGTGCCGAGCATCCGGCAGAAACGCACCAGCGCGAATCGCGCGATCACCGTTCCCAGCAGCGGGGTGTTCAGGATGATTTTTTCCGTCGTTCGGCGGCCCTGTTCGCCGGCCATCGCTTTTCTCAGCAGCACCCCGGCGATCACCAGCGCCGCGGCGATGAAGACGCCGTATTGCAGCAGCCATCCGCTGATCGCGACGACCACGCGCGTCAGAAGCGGCAGATTCGATCCGAACTGCTCGAAAATGCTCGAAAACCGGGGGATAAAAAACGTCAGCAGAAACACCAGCACCCCGGCCGCGATGATCGACAGCATGATCGGATAGATCAGCGCCGCCTTCACCTTGCCCGTGAGATCCTGCTCGCGCTGCCGGAAGTCCGCGATCTGCTGAAGCACCACGTGGAGAAACCCACCGGCTTCACCGGCGCGCACCATCGCGATGTAAACGCTCGAAAACGCCTGCGGCCATTTCGACAGCGCCTCGGCGAGCGATTCCCCGCCGACCACGTCGTCATGCACCGCGGTCCACACGCTTCTGGCGGCTGGATGCGAGGTCTCGCGCTTCAGCAGCGCCAGCGCCCGCGACAGCGACAATCCCCCCGCCAGCAGGTTCGCCAGTTCACGGGTGAACGCCTCGACCGCCTTGCGCGGAACCCGCGTCGAACGGCCCCGCCCCGGCAACACCACCGGCGCGGCCGATCCGTTCCCCCCAGCCTGCTCCTCGATCGAAATCGGCGACAACCCCTGTCCGATCACCGCGTCCATCGCCGATGCGCGCGATTCCGCAGGGATCGCGCCCGCCGTCCGACGACCGTCCCGATCGAGCGCGATGTAGGAGAAGACCGCCATCAGACTCGCGCCTCCACCGCAATCGGCTCGATCTCCGTCAACCGGATCCCCGCCTCCTCGTCCTTGGTGTTGCGGATGACCTCATCCACCGTGGTTCGTCCCTCCCGGATGATCCGCCAGCCGTCGTCGCGCAGGCTCCGCATCCCCTGCCTCGTCGCCGCCTTGCGAATCTCGTGCGACGGCGCGCGCCCAAGGATCAGCGCGCGCACCTCGTCGGTCACCGCCATCAATTCAAACACGCCCTGCCGACCGCGATAGCCCGTCCCCTGGCAATCACGGCATCCGGCGCCGATGAACAGCGCTTCGGGCAGAAGACTCCCGAACGTCTCGCGCAGCCGCTTCGCCTCGTCCTTCGGCAATTCCTGCCTGCAATTCGGGCAGATCAGCCGCACCAGCCGCTGCGCGATGACCACCTCCAGCGACGATGCGACGAGATACGGCTCAATCCCCATGTCCACCAGGCGAGTCGCGGCGCCCGGTGCGTCGTTCGTGTGCAATGTGCTGAAGACGAGATGCCCCGTCAACGATGCCTGCACCGCGATCTCCGCGGTTTCACGGTCGCGAATCTCACCGACGAGCACCACGTCGGGATCATGCCGCAGGATCGCCCGCAGGCCCGCGCCGAACGTCAGTCCCGTCTTGTTCGACACCTGGATCTGGTTCACCCCCCGAAGCTGGTACTCCACCGGATCCTCGATCGTGATGATCTTGCGCTCGGTGTCGTTGATTTCGCTCAACGCCGCGTAAAGCGTCGTCGTCTTTCCCGATCCGGTCGGACCGGTGACGAGCACGA
>CAYUNS010000118.1:0-7708 GCA_964446155.1 uncultured Tepidisphaeraceae bacterium
CGGCGATTTCCCCGAGGCGGATTTTCGGCCCGCAAAGGTCGCCGAGGACCGCGATCGGATGATGCCATTGGCTCGCCGCCTCGCGGATGGTCTTGAGCATCTCGAAGTGGGATTCAAGCGTGCCGTGGGAAAAATTCAGGCGGCAGATATCAACGCCGGCCTCGAACAGCTTGAGCAGCGTCTCGACATCGCTACAGGCCGGTCCCATGGTCGCGAGGATTTTCGTGCGGATGATCTTCATTCCGACTTTTCAGAACGCAATGGCATGATACGCCGGAAGCGGGAGAATGGAAGCGGCCGGTCAACGTATTCAGGGGGCGTTCAGAGGTCCGGTCTCCTTGTCCAGCCGTTTTTCCGGCGCCGGCGTCACTTTTGCGGGAGGGAGCACGGCACGGATGTTGGCCTCGCGAAGCTGCTTCTCGTCGAGAGGGGAAGGCGCGCCGCACATCAGGTCCGCGCCGCTTTGGGTTTTAGGAAACGCGATCACGTCGCGGATGTTGGTGATGTCGCGGAGAATCATGATGAGGCGGTCCAGCCCCAGGGCGATGCCGCCGTGGGGTGGCGCGCCGTACTGGAGCGCGTCCAGGAGAAAGCCGAACTTGGTTTTCTGCGCTTCGTCGTCGATGCCCAGCAGCGCGAAGACTTTTTGCTGAACATCGATGCGATGGATACGAATCGATCCGCCGCCGACCTCGCTGCCGTTGCACACGATGTCGTAGGCCTTGCTCTTGATCGATTCGACGACGGTGCGGTCGCCGCTGGCCAGCTTGTCCAGGTCTTCATCGCGCGGCGCGGTGAAGGGGTGGTGGGTGCTGACGTAGCGTTTTTCCTCGTCGTCGTACTCGAACAGGGGGAAGTTGACGACCCACACCCATGCGAATCGGGTCGATGGCGCGATCGCCAGGTCCTTCGCCATTTTGAGCCGCAACTCGCCGAGAACCTTGTGGACGATTTTGGACTTGTCGGCGGCGAAGGCGATGAGGTCGCCTTCGGCCGCGCCGGTCCGTTCAATGATCCGCGACGCGACGGGCGTGATGAACTTGGCGATGCCCGTGTCGAACCCGCCGGCCGTCACCTTGGTGACGGCCAGCCCCTTGGCGCCGAATCCCTTGGCCCATTCCGCGAGGGCGTCCGTTTCCTTGCGGGTCATCTTCGCCCCACCGGGCACGACGACTGCCTTCACTATCGGGGCGTTCTTGAAGACGCCGAACTCGGTTGCGTGCGCGATGTCGGTGATGTCATGCAGCTCCATGCCGAAGCGCAGATCGGGGCGATCCGATCCATACCGGGTCATCGCTTCGTCATACTCCATCCGCGGGATCGGATTGGGCACGTCAATGTCAAGAATGTCCTTCCAGAGCCGCCGCAGCAGTCCTTCCATGATCGAGGTGATGTTCTCGACATCGATGAAGCTCATCTCGACGTCGAGCTGCGTGAACTCGGCCTGGCGGTCGGCGCGCGGGTCTTCGTCCCGGAAACAGCGCACGATCTGCATGTACTTGTCGCATCCGCCGACCATCAGCAACTGCTTGAAGAGCTGCGGCGATTGCGGCAGGGCGTAAAAACTCCCCGGCGCGAAGCGCGACGGCACGATGAAGTCGCGCGCGCCTTCCGGCGTGCTTTTGGTGAGCATCGGCGTCTCGATTTCCCAGAAACCGAGATCGCCGAGGTATTCCCGCATGAGGCTTGTCACGCGATGCCGCGTGCGCAGCGTCTGCTGCATCTCGGCCCGGCGGAGGTCGATGTAGCGATGCGCCAGGCGTTTTTCCTCGTTGACCGTCTCATGCTCGTCGGGAGTGAAGGGCGGCGTCGGCGATTCGCTGAGGATTTCGATGCCCCGGGCTCGCAGCTCGACTTTTCCCGTCGCCAGCCGGGGGTTTTCGCGCGGCTTGCCCTTGTCGTCCGTGCCCCGGTCGGCGACCACGCCCCGGACGCTGACGACCCACTCGCTCCGCAGCCGGCGGGCCTCGTCGCGAACGTCGGCGCCGCATTCGTCGGCGTCGAACACCACCTGTGTCAGGCCCTCGCGATCGCGCAGATCGATCAGCACGATCCCGCCGTGATCGCGATAGTTGTGGACCCATCCGGCAAGGGTGACTTCCCCGCCAATATCGGACGGACGAATCTGCCCGCAGGTATGGGAACGATAGCGCGTCTGGATGGCTTGCATGGCGATGCTTTCGGTTTCTGAATGTTTCGATGAGGAAGAAGGCGGATCACGGGTGCGGGCGCGGCGGTGAGGATCGGGACGATTCTCATCTCACCGCGCCTGACGATTGGCGTCGGCCTCGATCATGCGTTCGGTATGCATGGCCGGAAGAATATATCGGCAAAGGGGGGAGGTTGTCTATCGGAGAGAAAATCCCCTTGAAACACACCGTTTTTCCCGCCCGGATTCGGCGCGCGGCGCGATGGAGCCGCATTGCACAGGCGAGATGGATGAAGCGGAAGGACTATCGGCGAGAATCCCCCTCCCCGACGATCGAGGCAATATGCCTGGCATGGCCGGGGAGGGGGATTCGATCAGTCTCTCTTCCAGATCACCGGGTTCAGCGGAGACGCGGCGACATCTCCCGGCTTGAGGCCGGGCAGCCAGTTGGCCAGGTCGGATTCGTGCGCTTTGTATTTTGGTGTGAGGACACGGCAGCCATCCTCCATGTAGATGATGGTCATCACCTTGCGGGGGCGGTCGCTGTTGTTGGCGGCGGCGCGGTGGAAGGTCCAGCCGCTGTGATAGCTGATCTCCCCAAGATCGAAGGCTTCCTCGACCAGCGGCAGGCCGCTTTCGAGCAGCGCTTTGCTGATCTTCTTTTCGCTCTCGTCGCTGATCTCGATGTCTCGGCCGAGATGAACGCTGTGGCTCGTCGCGCTGAACGCCAGCGGGCCCAATTCCATCGGGGTCTCCTGGAGCGGGATCCACGCGGTGACGGTGTTGTTGGTGTCGACCGGCCAGTAAAACTGGTCGGCGTGCCAGGGGGTGATCCCGCCGCCCGGTTCTTTGTACAGGGCCTGGTCGTGATACATGCGCACGCCGCGCGCGTTCATCAGTTCCGCCGCGATGCGACCGAGACGCTCGCTGGTCGAGAATCGCCTGACGATCTCGCTCCGCGTCCACAGGTTCATGATCTGTAGAAACGCCTTGCCGTAGGTCGTGCGCTGCTCGATCGGGCGGTCTTCGGTGTTGAGTTGAATCACCTGGTTGGTGATCTCGTCGCCAAAGGCCTGGATCACTTCCGGCGAAAGCACCTGCTTCAACTTGATGAAGCCGTTGTTTCCGAACTGCCCGATCTGCTCTTTCGAGATCGGGTACGGGCGGGCCAGCTCCTCGTCGAATCGGCTCCAGTCGATGCCGGAGGTATCGACTGGGGCTTTCCATGCTTGTTGCCGGGACGTGGGTTCGAGACTGGCGGTGGACATCGTGATGCTCCTCGGTTGAAGGTCGGTGATCGCGGCTGGCGCCACCGCCGCCGCGACGGTGAATTTCCCCATGGGGAATGAGGCAAAAGATACACCCTGCCCGCCTCGGGGCTGCGCCGATATTGAGGCAAGACCAATATTTTATTAGCATGAAACATGAATTGGAGAGGGGGATTCAGGGTAACCGGATACTGCAATGCGCATTCCCCGACGGCGACGGCCGACCCTCGAACCGATCATTCCCCAAGGCCCGGCGAGCTTCGCGCTGCGGCGGTTCCGGTCGCGTTGTTTTCCGTTTGAATGGCATTATCACCCGGAGGTTGAACTCACCCTGATCGTTCGCGGCGCGGGGCTGCGATTTGTCGGGGATTCGATCGAGCCTTACCACGCCGGTGATCTGGTACTGATCGGACCGGATTTGCCGCACACCTGGCATTCTCCCGAGGATACGCGCGAGGGGGATGCGGTGGAGTCGATCGTGGCACAGTTTCCGCGCGGGCTGTTCGGCGAGACGATGGAGCGCCTGCCGGAATGGGCGCCGATCCGGCGATTATTCGACATCGCCCGACAGGGCGTCGTCATCACCGGCGGGGCGCGGGATCGCGCCGAGGCGATGCTTCACGAGGCGTCGAAGGCGCCGTCGGGCAGTTTGTCGCGGATGATGGGGCTGCTCGAATCCCTGCGCGCCATCGCCGAACAACCTGACCACGTCACACCATTGTCGCGCACCGTTCATCACGGCGCCGGCGAGGATCCTGCGGGGGCGCGCAAGCTGAAACACGTCATCGAGCATGTTCACGCATCGGTCAACGAGGACGAGCCGATTTCACAAGCGGAGGCGGCCGCCTCGGTGGGGATGAGTCCCGCCGTCTTCAGCCGGTTTTTCCGCAGGCGGGTGGGGCAGACCTACGTTCGGTATGTCAACGAGTGGCGGGTGGGCCTGGCGTGCCGAAAGCTGGTTGAAACGCGCGACAACATCATCGACATCGCCTTTTCGTGCGGCTTTGACAACCTGTCCAATTTCAACCGGCGCTTCCGGCAGATCCGGGGCATGACGCCCCGTGAATTCCGCAAGCTCGCGGGAACCTGATCCCGATCACGCCCGGGATCATTCCGCTCCCGCGACTTTCGCGGCGAGGCATCCAAAGTCACCGGTGGCTGAAACGCTTGTGCGAGAGGATGACTCAGTCCTCCACGGCGGCGACTTCCTTTATTTGCACCTGGTCGTTGCGAACGAGGTTGGCGAGGGTTTGTTTGCCCATGACGGCCTGGAGCTGGATGCGGTTGTCGAGAATGTCCCGCGCGTGGATGCGGGTGTTGGATTCGAGGAAGGCGAGGAGCTTGCCGTTGGTGATGTCGGCTTCGAGCGTGACATCAACCTGTTGGCCGCGAATATGCTGGTAGACAGCTTCGGAAAGCTCGGCCAATCCCTGTCCGGTCTTGGCGCTGATGGCGATCGAGCCGGGATTGAGCGTCCGCCAGGTGGGATAGGCATCTTCGCCGTCCTCGGTGTCGATCTTGTTGAGAAGCAGGATTTCGGGTTTGCCCTTGGCGCCGATTTCCTCGAGCACCTTGTGGACGGACTGGAACTGCTGCTCGACATGGGGGTGGCCGACATCGAGCACATGCAGGAGGAGATCGGCGTGGACGGCCTCCTCGAGCGTGGCCTTGAAGGAGGCGACGAGGTTGTGGGGCAGATCGCGCACGAAACCGACCGTGTCGGAGAGCAGGGCCTCGGCGCCGCGTTCGAGCTTCCAGGCGCGGGTTTTGGTGTCGAGGGTGGCGAAGAGCTTGTCGTCGGCATAGGCGCCGGCGGCGGTGAGCGTGTTGAACAGCGTGCTCTTGCCGGCATTGGTGTAACCGACAATGCAGACGGTGAAGTGCTTGCGGTTGCGTTCGGCGACGAGGCGGGACTTGCGATCCTGCACCTTGGTGATGTCGGATTTGAGGTCCGCGATTCGCTTGCGAACGAGGCGGCGGTCGATTTCAAGCTGCTGTTCGCCCGGCCCGCGCGTGCCGATGCCGGCCGGCGCCCCGCCGGCGATCCGCTCGAGGTGACCCCACATGCGGGTGAGGCGCGGATAGGTGTATTCCATCTGCGCCAGCGCCACCTGAAGCCGGGCTTCATGGGTCTGGGCGCGGGTGGCGAAGATATCGAGGATCAGCTCCGAGCGATCGAGCACCTTGACGCCCTCGCCGCGCTTCGAGCCGAGTTCCTCGTTGATGATCCGCTCCAGCGCGCCGATCTGCGCGGGGGAAAGGTCGTTGTCGAAGATGACGACGTCGGCTTTCTCGCGGCGGGCGAGATGGGCGATCTCGATGGCCTTGCCGCTGCCGATATAGGTTCCGGCATCGACAACCTTGCGATTCTGAAGAATGCTTCCGACGACCTTCGCGCCGGCGGTTTTCGCGAGCGATGCCAACTCCCCGAGCGGGTCGCGCGGATCGGCGGTGGAGGTCGGAAGGATCACGCCGACCAGAACGGCGCGTTCCTGCTTGACGGACAATTCGGTGCGTTTCAGATCAGCCAATCGAAATCCTTGATAAGTGAGGGACGATCACCGGGAGAATTCTAGCCCGGATTGTTCAGAAAACCACGAAGATGCGGAGGCGCGTGGAGAAATCATGTGATGGTGAACGGGTCCCGGTCGGCACGGCTGAGATGGGTTTCGAGCGACGGCAGTTCGGCTTCGAGCCGCCGGGCAAGGCGGTCGAGGCTGGGGCGTTCGCTGTTCGAGTGGAGCGTGCAGACGACGGTCATGCCGGCGGCGGCGGCGCGGAGGGCGTCGTGGTGCCGCATCTCGCCGGTAAGATAGAGGTCGGCGTTGTGCCGCAGCGCATCGTCGAGCAGATCGCTTCCCGCGCCCGCGCAGACGGCGGCGCGCGAGACGGGGCCGTCGGCCGGGCCGGCGATGAGCAGATGATCGAGCGCCAGCGCGGATTTGATGCGCTGAAACAGTTCGCGGCGATCGACGGGAGACGCGAGATTCCCCACCCGACCGATGCCGATGGCCTCGGGTGCGGCGGTGAGTTGCAGCAGGTCGAACGCCGGTTCCTCATACGGATGCGACGCCTTGAGCGCCTGAACGATTTCGTCGATGCGCGCGATGGGGACAACCGTTTCGAGGCGAACTTCGTCGGCGGTTTCGAGCCGACCGGCCTGACCGACGACGGGGTTGGCGCCCGCTTCCCCGAAAAACGTCCCCGTGCCTTCGGATCGAAAGCTGCATCGGGTGTAATCCCCGATGCGTCCCGCGCCGGTGTCAAAAAGGGCGGCGCTGACCGCATCGAGATGCGCCCGCGGGACAAAGGTGACGAGCTTGCACCGCGTTGATTTCGTTTCCACCGGCCGCAGGGGAGCGCGATCGCCCAGGCCGAGCGCGTCGGCGAGCAGGTCGTTGGTCCCGCCTTCGGCGACATCCAGCGCGGTGTGCGGCGAGTAGATCGCGATCCCATTCGCCGCCGCATCGAAAATCAGGCTCGGCGCGATGAGGTGCTTGACGGCGCTGAAAAGCGGAGGGTGATAGGCGATGACGACATCGCATTGTGCCTGCTTCGCCTCGTCAGCGACGCCGCGCGTGTAGTCGATCGTGAGCAGTGCCCTGGCGATCTCCCGGTTGGGGTCGCCGACAAGCAGGCCGACGTTGTCCCATGCCTCGGCGTAACGGGTGGGGGCGATCGTTTCCATCGCGCGGATCAGTTCAAGGAGTTTCATCGTCTCAGGTCGCTCCGGGGTTCGATGGCGCCAGGGCCTAATCCGGCTTTATCTCGCGTGCCACGAGTTCATCATACCGCGCCATGAGGTCCGTCGTTATTCCGCCCTGCTTGTCCTGGCCGATCGCCGTGCGCTCGACGCGGCAGACGGGCATGATGCCCATGATGCTGTTGGTGAGGAAGATTTCATCGGCTTCGAGAAGCTGGGTGACGTTGATGGAGGTTTTGTGAACGGGCAGGGATGTTTCCGCCGCGAGCTCGAGGACCGCCTGCCGCGTGATGCCGGGAAGCGTCGCGCTTTTGGGATAAGGCATGGGATCGTAGACGGCGGGGTCGCGCATCTCGGCCGGCGTGGGCGGGGTCAGCAGCGCGTTGTCCTTGACGATGAACACGTTGCTGATGCTTCCCGACTGGAGATAGTTGTGTACGTTGAACCACAACGCCTCGCCGGCGCCGCGCTGGTTGGCCGAACGCAACGCCGCCAGACGCGAGAGGTAATTCAACGTCTTATGGCCGGCCTGGAGATCGTAGGGGTTGGCCTTCTGCTCATCGAGCAGAATCACCGTCATGCCGCGCT
>CAYUNS010000118.1:7718-11876 GCA_964446155.1 uncultured Tepidisphaeraceae bacterium
CGGATACGGCTCGAACGCGGACGCGGTGAGGAAAACGGTCGGATCGAGGCGCAGCCCGTGCAGCGGGTCCTGGGTGGCCTGGCCGCGCGTGACGGTCAGGCGGATGCGCGCATCCCGCAGCCCGTTCTGTCGCAGCAGCTCCTCGGTCGCGGCGATCAGCACGTCGTCCTTGTGTCGCAGCGGAATGTGCAGCGCATCGCAGGATTCGCGCAGCCGCACGAGATGCCGCCGGATGCGAAAGGCCTTTCCGCCATAGCCGCGCAGGGTGGTGAACACCCCGGCCGCGTGCAGCAGCCCGGTGTCGCGAAGAGAAACGCAAGCCGCAGCTTCGTCAGTGAATTCGCCGTTGATCCAAACACTCGCCATACGTACCATTTTAGCGCGGGAGAGCGAATGACGACAGCCCCGCACGCCCGCGGGAAACCCCGAGGACATTTTTCGGCCGATCCGCGGGGGGGAATGGCAATTATACCGCTGTGGAACGCACTCTCGACTACGCACCCGTCACCCTGCCCGGCGCATCGCGCCGCTGGCCATTTGCCACTGTCGTGATCGCGCTCGCAATCACGGGCGCAACACTTGGCGTTTACGGTGCGGCCGATGGGGCGCGCGATTACCTCGGCACATTCGGTGGGTGCGCCACGGGCAGAATGGAGGCATTGTTCCAATTGCAGATCCTGACGCCTCTGTCCTTCTCGTTGCCGGCGTTCGGCTGGTGGTTGTCCAAACGAGTCGGCATGGGCGTGCTACTGTGTCGTTCGTCCCTGTGGGTGTGCATTGCCGCGTGGATCACCGCCTGCGTTTGTGTGTCTTAATGACGGCGGTCTGACCTGCGGTATAACCCGCCGATGCGCTGGACCGCGGCCGCGAAGCGCTTACTCTGATTTGCAGGATCGTCGGCATAGTGATGCTCATTGGCGAATGCGGACCCAAGCCGGGGCGGGCCTTACGGGGATCGGCGCGCGGCTGTTTATTCCGAGCTTCATTGCGTACATCGTCGGATGTATCCGCACAGGATGGTTTCACGGATAAAAAGCGTACAATCGAACCATGCGAAACGAATTCACCGCAATCGTGGAGCAGAACGAGGGCTGGTTCATCGCCTATTCGCCCGAAGTCCCCGGCGCCAATGGATGGCCAGGGCCGCACCAAGGATGAGTCGTTGAAAAGTCTCGCCGCAGCCATTGAACTGATCCTGGAAGATCGTCGTGAAGACGGGCTGCGAGGCGTTCCTTCAACGGCGATCCGTGAGACGGTGACAGTGGGATGAGGACCGGAGCGCTCCTGCGCCATCTTCGCCGGTATGGCTGTGCGCTTAAGCGGGAAGGGACAAGTCATTCTGACAAAAAAGACGACGCAGGTTCTGGAATACCGCCAGCCGACCACACATGGTCCGCAACGGTCGTCCCTCATGCATGCGGGCTATCCGCTCGGGTTAATGCTGCTTTGCGCAATTACAACAGCGTTCGTTCCCACGCAAGCGGGAGGGAGTGGACCAGCGTGGGTGACATCGCTCATTTTGCTTTACGGCGGATGCTGGTATACGGTTGCCCGGGTCGTTGGAGATCGTCGCTATCGCGTGGTTTGGCGGGCGATCATTTCCGCGGCGGCAGTATGCTCCATCGTGACCGTGGCGTATATCAGTGCGTGGGGCAACCTCCACCAGAGTTGGCTCTGGTGGAGGACGTACCGGGAAATCACCCCGTATCTTTATCCGCCGTTTTACTGCGTCGTCGGGCTGATTGTCGCTTCGGTTATAGCGTGGATCGATCGACGCATACGCGGCGAGGCGCAAAAGCCGGTTCGCTCGGCCTGCCGCAAAATGACCCGTCCTCGGCGGGACATTAAGGCCAGCCCTCAAACGAGGTGAGGAGGTCGGTCGTGTTAAGTGAATGCCATTCGCTTCATCCCCGTATCTGGACACTCCATCACGATCAGCGGCAGGCACTGCGCCAATAGTGTTCCTGGTGAATTGTTCGACAGAGTGACCGGCCCGGCGGCACAGCAGGCAGCGCAAACGCCCGGAATGGGGCGGGAAGCGGGGCAGTTCGGGAAAGGCCAGAACTGCATAACCCCGCATAGAGAAGCAACTGCGGGGATGAGCTGCAAGATGCGAAGTGGAGGCGGGGGGAATTGAACCCCCGTCCCGAGATAACTCGAATGGCGGCCTCTACATGCTTAGGCGGTGGTTTGTTGTCGTCCTGTGAGACGGGCACCGTCACTCTTCTCACAGGATCAGACTTCTAAATCTCGCTCAGTGACCGAAGTCAAAATCGCCGAGCCAGCTTGCTGTTTTCGGCCAATCGGTCGCAAGCGTCCCGACTGTACCGAGGTTGTCTTTAATCAGACAGCCATTCGAACCGGGGCGGCAAAGCCGACTCGGCCTGCAACATCGCTGTTGGCAGTTAAGGTTTTGCTCGATGTTTTACCAGGCCAACGAGCGTCCTGGGCATGCCACCACCACCGTCGCCATCCGGTCGAAACCGATCGCCCCCGGTGATGTTTAATTTTTACTACGCTTCTCAGCATAGCGGGGTTCGGGGAAAGGGGCAAGTGGCGTTTGGCGTCTTATCCGCCTGTCCGTGCGCGCCGGGCCGCGATGAAGGAGCGGATGCAGAGCACGAGAAAGAGGAGACACAGCGTCGCCATGATGGATTGCACGATCACCGCGGGTGGCCGGGCAAGCTCGGCCCCGCCGGCCGCGCGGATCAGCTTGATCACGCCGGGAACCGTTCCTCCCAATCCCAGCAACGCCAGCGCCGCCGCGACATGCATCGCATGTTTTCGTGCGCCGGGTTTGAAGGCGATCCATCCGAGAATCGCCAGGGGCGCGCCGAAAAACGCCGGGATAAGCGCCGTCACGCTCGCCATGCCGGTCAGAAAATATCCTGCAAGGCCCATGAGAATCAGAATCACGCCGAACGCGATGGTGATTCGCGGCATGGTCGGATCAGAAGCGGCCGTTGAATATTCGAGCGTCTGGTTCATCTCTTCCTTTCAATGGAAACCACGTCGGTGGATTGTAGCCGGATTGCGCGCCCGCGTCGTGCGCTCGCGCACGAATCATTCAACATTCCCATACGGGTGCGATTGTGTCGGCGGGCGCGAGGAGCCGCATGGCTCGGCCGGTCGGATGCATGGGCCGTCTCATTCCATTTGATCCGCCGGAGCGGGATCAGCCGGCACGGGAGAAGCGGATGGCGGGGGGTTGAGAGCGGCGTCGATTTCCGCGATGAGGGCGGCGACTTTGCGGTCATCCAGTTGCGCGGAGAAGCTGGCGGTGGCGGTGAAGGAACCGACGGGGTCGATCATTCCGCCGCGAATGGTGAGCGGTGTCAGCCGGGCCTTGCGGATACGCACGCGGGCCTGGTCGCCCCAGGGGGTGACGGTGACGAAGCCGGCGCCTTGATACTCGATCACCTCGCGGGATTCGTCGGTGGAATTGCCGAAGACGTACCAGTGCAGCGAGGCATTGGTCGCGGAGGGGTGATCCGGCTTGGTTCCCGCCGGCGGATTCCACAGCACGCGGATGCGCAGCACATGCCGGAGCGGCGGAGCGGGCGCCTGCCGGATGGGCCGCGTGGGGTTGCCGGCGCGCGCGGTGTCGATGTCGTCATCGACAAGAACAATATCGGATTCCCCCAGCTTGTTGATCGAAATGCAGGCCTCGGAGAAAACCTTGGTGAACGATCGATCGTGATCCACCGAATGGATCATGAGTGTGGAGCGCTTCGACGCGCATCCCGCCATCGCGAGCGGCAGGGCGATCAGCAGAACAGCGCATAAGCGGGGCAGGCGAATTCCGTCTGGGATGAAGCGGTTCTCCGGCACGATTTTGCGTGTCCTTTTCGGGAAGCGACCGGGATTGCGAAGCGGCGGGGCGAGGAGCATCATCCCAGCCCAAGCAGCGCCAGGGTGTCGCGTTCGACAATGCCCCGCAGCGCTTCACGCGGGACGAGAGGCAGATTCGTTCCCTGGGCGAGTTGGTTGATGCTGTAGAGCGTCTCGATGCACTCGGTGGCGTTGGTGTAGGGGAAATCGCTGCCGAAGAGGAGCTTATCGATCACCTGGTATTGATGCGCTGAAACGAGGGCGTTGTACGCCTGCCAGGGGCGTGCGAGCAGGCCGCTGACGTCGGCGAAGACGTTGGCGTGCTTG
>CAYUNS010000119.1:0-2463 GCA_964446155.1 uncultured Tepidisphaeraceae bacterium
CTACTGGCGAAAACCGACAAGAAACGAACGACCTACGGGCAGGCCATCGCGCGGATGTGCGAGCTGGCGCTGGCATGGCTCGACGTCTCGGGGATTTTTCCCACGACCCCCGACGAGCGGCGAATCACGCTGAGCTGGCCAAGTCCCTTGCCCGAGAACGAACTTGAAAAGCTCCAGGAGGCCGAGGCGAAAGCGCGCCTGGGCGTCCCGCGGGAAGTGATCCTGCGCGAGCTTGGATATTGAAGCGATCGTCGATCGCTCGAAGCCATTCACCTTCATGCCCATGGAAAGGAGGCAAATCATGCCGGAACCCACCGACGCACCGGCCGCGCCGATCGAGGCGCCCCCGCCGGCGATGCGACCGACCGAAACGGAGGACGACCCCCGGACCCGCCTGCATCAACTCGCGCAGGAACTGATCCGCACGCGAAACCGTCGTCTTCTCGTCGAATACCTGCGGCTGCGAAGAGCGGCGCGATGAGGGGAAACGCGAAGGCGCCGGTCGATCGCCGTTCCCGGTTCTTCCCGTGTCTTTGCGTTTGATGCCGTCATGCCCGTTTCTCTCGCGGGATCCATCGATCCGAAATCCATCACTTTTCACAAGGAGCCTCGCATGTCTTTCACAGGAAAAGCAACTTATTCGGCCGGCACGACGCTTCCCGAGATTGCCGAGGATGTCGGCGATCTGGTGGGGATCATTTCCCCGCATGACACGCCGCTGCTCGATGCCCTGGGCGATCCCGCGCGATCGGCGAGATCGACCGTGCATGAGTGGCTGGAGGATGCGCTCCTGCCCAACACCGACACGATCAACGACAGCACTTATTCGGACCCCGAGACCGATACCTCCTTCGTCGTCGCCAATGCCTCGCGCTTTTGCGTCGGCGATCAGGTTCGGCTGGTCGGCGCCGATGAGGTGATGCTGGTGACGGCGATCAACACGGGGACCAACACGTTGACGGTGGCGCGCGGATACGGCGGCACGCCGGCCGCGACGCTCAGCAACGGCGCGGAGCTGCTCATCCTGGGCAACGCCGCCCTCGAGGGCGACGACGCCTCGACCGCGCGGTTCACCTCCCGGGTCCGCAACACCAATTACACGCAGATTTTCAGCTCGACCGTGGAGGTCAGCGGCAGCGAACTGGCGGTTCGGCAACTCGCCGTCGCCGACGAGCTGGATTACCAGAAGCAGCAGCGCACGCGCGAATTGCTGCGCGACCTCGAGAACTGCGTCATCAACGGGCAGGCGCCGGCGGCGAACCCGCAGGGATCGGCGACGGTCCGCCGGACGATGCGGGGCATTCTTGCGTTCATCACGAGCAACCGCTTCATGCCCGGCGAGGCGTCCTTCCCGTCCGACACGACGTTGACCGAGCCGCAGCTCAACCTGGCGTTGCGGCGGATCTGGCAGAGCAGCAGCGGACAGGTCGATCTCATCGTCGTCGGCGGGGCGGAGAAGCGCGCGATCAATGCGTTCGTCGCGTCCAACCGGAGATTCACGTCGCGATCGGACGCCTATCGCGATCCGATCAACATCTATGAGAGCGACTTCGGGGTGTGCCGCGTCGTTCTCAGCCGCTGGGCGCCGGCCGGCACGGTGCTGCTGCTCGACAGCAGCCGCATCGACGTGATGCCCCTCGCCGGACGCAGCTTCCACTACAAGCCTCTCGCCAGCACCGGCGACCGCGAAAGCGGGCAGGTCATTGGGGAATACACCCTCGAGCTGCGCAATGAGAACGCGCACGGCGTCATCACCGGACTGGGAGGATAGAGGACGGCGGGGCGGCGGGCCTGCGAGGCGAGTCCCGCGATGAGGCTCATCTTTCAGTCTGCCGCCCCGTCCCTTCCGCGCGGGATTTCATTCCCCAAAGGAGACGAACCATGTCCACGACCTATTGCACCGACACCGACCTGCTTTGCTGGGAGCCGAACCTGTTCATCGATGCGATGTTCACGTCGCAGACGCTGCTGGAGGGCACGGGGGATCTCGCGGGGGCGACGTTCACGATCGACGCGGGATCGCTCGAGGCGTCGCATGTCGCGGCGGGGCAGGTGATCGTGCTCGCCGGTGGAACGACGGGGACATACCCGATCGTCGGCGTCGCGACGGATACGCAGCTCGTCGTCAGCGTGTTGTACGACGGATTGTTTCCCGTGGGCGCATCGCCCGACCCGAGTCCGATCGGCGCGGCGACGGACCTGTCGTTCGCCATCCGCACCTTTTCGCCGCAGGCGAAGGTGGTGAGTGACTGGATGATGCGGTCGATCGGCATCGACGCGGATTCGGGGATCGCGATCCTGAACGAATCCGCGCTTCGCCGTCCATGCGCTGCCGGGACGTTGGCGATGATCTTCTCGGCGATGTTGGGGATCCAGCCGCTGCCATCCGAGGCCCAGCGCACCAGGCGCTCATAGCCGATTTCACGCTGCAGCCAGCCATAGCCGCGGTCGGTGCCGCCGAGG
>CAYUNS010000119.1:2473-11845 GCA_964446155.1 uncultured Tepidisphaeraceae bacterium
CGTCCATGCGCGGCCGGGACGTTGGCGATGATCTTCTCGGCGATCGCCGTGGGGGAGGATCGCGCGGATCGCCAGGCGAAGGCGGAGCTGTACGAGCGGCTGTTTCAGCAGTCGATTCGTGGAACGGTTCTGGAGTTGGACACCAACGGCGACGGGCAGGCCGAAGAGCGCCGCGCGCTCAACGTGGTCCAGCTTCAGCGCGCGTGAGTTCCCTGATTCCGGGGCAATGAGAAGGGAGGTGATCGCATGAGCGCATGGGTGTTGATGACGACGGAGACGCCGATGTTGATCGACGGGATGACCCGCTTCGGTGCGGCGGGACTGATGGGCGCGATGTGGCTGTGGGAACGCAGGACCAGCCAGAAGCGCGAGCAGCAGTTGAACGAGGCGCACGAGCGCATCCTCGGCGACGGGGTTCGCCTCGAGCAGCTCATCGAGGTCGTGAGGCAGAACACCGAGGCGTTGACGCGGCTCGGGGCGCTGCAGGAGCAGATGCTGCGGCAGATGCCGCCGGTGGTGTGAAGGAGGAGGCGATGAAACGAATTCATTTCATGGCGATGGCGGTGTGCCTGTCGGCGGGGGGATGCGCGCCGTATACGGCGGCGCAGATGGACCTGGTCGATCAGGCCCGGCGGGGCGTGGCGCTGGCAATGGAAAGCAACGCGGCGCAGCGCGAGCAGCTCGAAGCGTTGCACTCGCTGCGCCGGACAAGACTGGACGAGGCGTTCGACACCGACGTGATGGAGCGGGGCGAATTGACGGGCGACTGGATCATCGAGCATCGCCGCGCCTACGCGGCCGGTCTCGACGGGCTTCACCGCCAACATCGCGCCTCGAGCGAACGCCTCGACGTGGCGATGGACAACCTCGCGGCGGTGGACGCGGCGCTGGCGCGGCTGCGCTGGTTGCAGGAAATTCAGATGCGATGGTCGATTTCATGGAAGGAGAGGAAACATGGCTTCAGTTTCAATGAAAGATGAAGTGCGGCGGGCGATCCGATCGGAGTGGCCGACGTTCGAGCGACAACACCCGCGCCTGGCGGCGGTGCTCGATGAATCGCTGCTGGTGGAGGGCGCGATCGAGTCGATCGCCGACGACCCCGAATACCGGGAAACGATGGCGACCGCGCAGGCCATGGGCCTGGGCGCGTCGGCCGTCACCGGCGTGGTCCACCGCCTGGTGGGGAAATGGCTGCAGGAGTTGCTATGAGGGAAACGGAGGTCAGCCGGCAAAAGGCGGTGTGATTCCATCACACCATATTTTTCATTTCAGGACAGGGAGGAAATCCAGTTATGTGCGGACAGCGCTTTGGATGGTGGGGAATTCCTTATGGTTTCGAAGCAACGCTGTTCATTGTCGCGCTGCGCATGAAATCCGACAAGCCGCGGAACCCGCGGCTGCGGGCGGCTTCCTCAAAGGTCAGCCTTTCCAGTTTGCTCAAGCGGACGTTGACCTGCTCGTCACGTCGTTCATTCGATGCCGGCAACGGCGGAATCTCACCCCGCTCGAGCATGGTGGCGATGGTCGATGTCACGATGTCGATCGTGTTTTCCACGCATTCCGTCGGTGTTCTGCCGTCATTCAGCGAGCCGGGGAGTTCCAGCGCCTCGCCGTAGTATTCGCCGTTCTCGTGATGGATGACGATGCGGTATTGCTTGGCAATCCGGCGGGCCCGCTTCAGCACCGTCGGATCGAACGGCCGATCAAGCTTTGCCGATCTGCTTCTTGATTTTACGGAAATAGTACGGTTTGACTTTACCATGATGCACCGGGATGGAGTACGTCGAGCCATCGGGCTTCTGAAAGACATGGTGCGATCCACGAATGCGAATCAGTGTCCAGCCATGCTTTTGAACCAGGCGAAACAATTCGCCAAAACGAACTTCGCTTGCCATAAGAAACTCCTGCTCACCCAAGTCGGATCGACTGGATCGGCCCCGGTTTCAGGAACCGGTCCGATTTCCCTTAATAGGGCCGCGCTTTGGAAGCGTGGAGTTTCTTTAATGAGGCCGCGCTCTTGGAGCGCGGGAAACCACACCTTCGATGTGGTCAAGCGAAGTATACGCTAGGCTATGCGATTTCGCAATCCAGTCCGTTTTGCTACTATTTTTTCATGAGCGAGACAAAATCATGGCAGGCGCGGATCAGCGAGGCGACGGATGCGATCGCGCAGGAGTTCGTCGAGTCGATGAGCTACGACTGGCGATTGTACAAGGTCGATGTCGCCGGCAGCATCGCGCACGCGACCATGCTGGCGAAGGTGGGCCTCATCACCGACGACGACCGCAATGCGATCGTGAAGGGGCTTAAGGAGATCGAGACCGAGATCGACCGGGATGGACCCAGGTGGGCGGGATTCAAGCCGGAACTGGAAGACATCCACCTCTGCGTGGAGATGGAACTCACCAACCGCATCGGCGAACCGGGAAGAAAGCTGCATACCGGGCGGAGTCGCAATGATCAGGTGGCGCTGGATCTACGTATATGGCTTCTGGATGCATCTGATCTGGTTGGCACTGGATTGACCAACCTGTGCAAATCGTTTGTGTCACTTGCTGATCGATCCGTGTCCATTGTTCTGCCATCGTTCACGCATCTTCAACGCGCGCAACCAATATCCGCCGGCGCGGAGGCATTGTGCTGGGCGACGATGTTCGACATTGACAACATGCGCATGGATGAGTTGATCCCGAGGCATGAGTCACCGCTGGGGAGCGGAGCAATTGCCGGAACTTCGCTGCCGCTTGATCCGAAAGAGACGACAAAACACCTGCAGCAAACACGACTTGATATGAACGGCGCGGCCTTCCATATGCCATACTTTTCGGAAGGGCCGAGCAGCAGCATCTATCACACCGCTACACGCGACGCCGCCTGCGACTTCCTCTACGCCTGCGCCATGATCGCCCAGCACCTCTCCCGCTGGGCCGAGCAGTGGATCATTTACATGACGACCGAGTTCGGGTTCATCCGGATCGCGGATCGGTATACGACCAGCAGTTCGATGATGCCGCAGAAGCGGAACCCGGACATGCTCGAGCTGATCCGCGGGCGGTGCGGGAACGTGTATGGCGACCTGTTCGCGCTGATGACGATCCTCAAGGGCCTGCCCATCGGCTACAACCGCGATTTGCAGGAGGACAAGCGCATCGTCTTCCGCGCCTACGACACGGTATCGCAATGCCTCACCATGGCCGCGGCGATCGTGAACTCGGCTTCATACGACAGGGAGCGAATCGAACCCACGCTCGACCGCGGCTTTCTCGATGCCACCTCCCTCGCGGAATATCTCGTGACGAAAGGGATTCCCTTCCGCACCGCGCATCACATCGTCGGGACATTGGTGGCCCGCTGCGAGAAGGAGGGAAAATACGCGCTGGGAGAGTTGAGCGTCGAGGCGTTCAACGAGGTGATCGCGACGAAGTCGGCCATCCGAATCGACGATGATGTCTACAACTGCCTGGGCGCGAAGAACGTCGTCAAGCGCTACCAAAGCGCCGGCGCGGCGGGGGGCAAACCGTTCGAGGAACAGCTTGCGGCGTGGAAAGAGCGGTTGGGGGTGTGATCCTATTGTGTAGCCCGCGAGCCTGCTCGTGGTTATTCAATGCGCGGGAAACCACGGGCAAGCCCGTGGGCCACACGGAATCGGGAGGACCATCATGGTACGGTGGTATCATCTGGTCCTGACCGCGTTCATCTCGTCGTCGCACGGCATGTGCGGACGATCAAGTGGATTACGACGCATCTGAAATCGAAGGCGACGATGTCGTTGAGCCGTGACGGCGTTCACCCATTGCAGGAGCATCGCAGGCCCGGCGGATCCGTTCCCACCCCCCGGTCCGTCGGCATCTGGAGCGTCTTCATCAACAGGGTCGATCCGCTTCACACCGCCATTTCGTATGTTCGCCTACACCAGCGGCGGTCGGCCGAGACTGCGGCGGATGAGGGTGATCTGGCCGGTATGGAGCGTGACATGCGCGCCGTAGAAATTCACCATCTCGCCGACGGTTGAAAAGATCGGCGGGCGGGGCTGGTCGAGCGGCCGATCGAGCAGGTCCGGCGCGGCGCGCTTCACGGCGTCGATGACCAGTTCACGGTGCAGGTTGAACAGGGGCATCAATGTCGTGACATCCCCGAAGGTTTCGGCCTGCGGGACGCCCTCGTCGCGGGAAAAACGCTTTTCAAATCCTTCCGGCAGCGTGGGCGCCCCCTCGATCTCGAGCTTTTGCATGACGCCGCGCTCGGAGAGGATCAGGTGTCCGATCAGCCACGCGACGCAGTTCGCGTCCTTCACGGGACGATGCAGATATTCCTCGGGCGTGAGGTCGGCGGTGTAGCGGTTGAGCAACGCCTGCGAAACGGACAGGCTGTGAACGATGACGTCGTTGGGGGAACTCATTGTCGTGAAATCTCCTTTGTGAACATGATAGGACCGGATGCGCGGGATGTTCCAATTCCCGTCTCATTCCCCGCAGCAGGGGCAGATCGCGGGGACGTAGACGCTCAGCGTCGCGGCGTAGCTGGTCAGGTCATAATTCTCTCCCCGGCCGCTTTCGTCCTCGTGATGCGCGACGATGAGGTAATAGTTGCCGTCGGGGGTTTCGAACGATGCGATGCCCTCGTCGTCGGTTCTGCGCTCGTATTTCTCGTCGAAGTCCTCGGCGAGCGCGACGCCCCGGGGAATGAAGGAGACGCGGACGCCGGCCAGCGGCTTGCCCTGGTAGAGAAGGCGGACGCGGATGGGCGTGCCCGGCCCCATCGGAGTGACGGGGTTGCTCAGCGCGACGAGCTCGAGCGGATGCCCGAGCACGCGGTCGAATCCCTCATTGCGCATCGGCACGTTGTCGAGCGATTTGCTGGCGACGAACATCGTCTTGGCGCTCTTGATCGAGCGCTTCGGGGCATAGCTCACGACGCGGTCGGAGGTCTGCGCGATCAGGTGCAGTCCGGGCAGCGACGGTCGCCAGGATGCGGACCAGTAACCCTCCTTCGCGCCCAGGCCGCGGTCGATGAGGGACGGCTTGAGGTCGTGCGCATCTCCTTTGGGATCGATCACCTCGAGCGTCGAGCCTTCGAGCGAGGTTTTGCCGGCGAGCTTGAAGTCGCGGTGATCGTTGCCGTGATTGCCGAGCATCAGATCGACATGCACGAGGTCACCGACGCGGACGATGTTGGTGTTGGTCTGCACCCAGGTGTCGTGCGCGAGCGCGAGAGTGGTGATGAACAGGGCGGCGATGAGAAACGCGAATGATTTTTTCATGATGCACTCCGGGAATTTTTGGTGGACGGGTCGTGATGATCGACGACGTTCAGGGGCGTCTTGTAACGATGCGTTCAATGCAGATCCCACAGTTGATCGACGTAGGCGGGATCGTTCGGATCGGTGATCCAGACGGTTGGAGGAACGTATTCACCGATCGGTCCGGGATAGAACGGGGCGGTCATGGGCAGGCGTTCGGCGTGCCCGTCGGCGAAGCCGGCGGTCACCAGTCCCTTGCGGTGGCGCTGGTGGTTGGGCCGGCAGGACGAGGCCGTTCCCGGTCGCCCCGGCGGCCAGCAGTGGGTCGCGAGCGACGGCTCGCCGTTGTCGAGCAGGCCCGCATCGACGACGGCGACGGTCTCGCTCCACTTGCGAATCCGCGAGAGGCGCACGCCGTTCAGCGCCGTGTTGAATCCATAGCTCGCCTCGACATCGACGCGATCGTTCGAGGGGCAGTGCCACACCTGGTTGCCGTCGTTGTCGCTGTTGTCGGCGCCTTGCCGGAGATAGGGATACAGCAGTTCCTTGCGATCGACCGCCGGATTGCCTCCGGCGGGGGGGACATAGGTGACGTACAGCTTCGTCTCCTGCGCGTACATCTGCGCCGCGACGACGATCTGCCGCACGTTCGACATGCACGCGACGGCCTGGCTCTCGGCGCGGGCGGCGGCGAGCGAGGGGAGAAGAATGCCTATAAGCAATGCGATAATTCCAATGACAACGAGAAGCTCAACGAGCGTAAACGCGCGACGGCGCTTCATGGCGGTCTCCTGGGGCGGCCCACCGCGCGCGGTGGACCCGCCTTTCGTGAACGGGGAGGGAACGGGACGATCAGGCGTGCGGGGGAGCGAAGGGGGGCGCCCTTCCACGGAAGGTGGGGATGAGATCGCGCGAGGCGAGGGAGTCGATGTCGGCCGCGGGGGCGGGATCGAGCGATTCACTTGGGGTGGGCGCGAGAACCGGCGGGATGGGCAGATCGAGCGCGGCGATGAAATAGCAGACCGCGCAGTTGCCGGTGTCATTGCCGGCAGGCTCGCCGCCGTCGTTCGGATCCGACTTGCCCGAGCAGCATGTGTGCGCCTCGGCCGACGTGGGAACCAGCTTGATCTGCCCGCGCTGATGCCCCGGCATCAGGATGCCCAGCCAGAGCACCATGAACACGAGCAGGGGAAGATTCGCGCGCCGGAGCATGATTGGGAACATAGTTGTGCAAGAGAGGAAGGTCAAATGGAGACAGGAGGATGGGACCGTCGAGGGTCGATTGTCGCGCGCGGGGAGGCGAGCTTGTCATGGGATGGGACATGGGTTACGATCCACGAAGAATTCAGGCGCGAGCCGCGTGATCCATTTTTCGCGGCGCGTCGCGGAGGCCGGCCGGTAGCGGATGGTTGGTCTCCGTCAGGTCTTTGGATGTGACATCTCGCGGTCGTTTTCGGACCGATTCGATCTCGCCTCGCGAGGAGTTAGAACGAACGTGGAACCACTTGGAGCTCAACTCGCGACCGCGCTGGCAATGCTGATCGGTGTTGCGACCTTGTTGTCGGCCGGTGTTTCATTGCTGCTGCTCACCAGCGTGGCGTCGCGCCGGGCCATGCCCGTCCGCGCGCCGGTGATGGAGCGATCGGCCTTGCCGATCGGCGTGCCCCGCAAGCGGATCGGGCCGTTGGAATTGCCCCCGGCCGGGCTTGCGTGTCGTGCTCCCCCCACTTTCCCGCAACGTGCCCGTGGTCTTCGATCGGATCGCTTCGCGAATTGATCCAATCAGCCAGGCCGCGCGCCGTTGTTGTCCATCAGACCTTTCCCCATCCGCGAACGAGCGTCGGTTGCCGCGCCCAATTGCCAGTGACGCGCGTCATCTGTGCATCCGACGCCCGCTAACCATTGGCTGGCAATCATGAACACGGGGAATCGACCATGGATCCCATTTTCGCCTTGATCATCGGACTTGTCCTCGGCGGCGGGGGCGTTTTCGCCTTTTATCACTTTGCGGCCAAGGGGACGCTCGCCCGTGCCCGGAGCGAAGCCGACCAGATTCGCGCCCGTTCCGAGCAGGAAGGACAGAACAAAGCCAAGGAGATCGAGCTGACCGCCCGGCAGGAGCTTCTCAAGCGCAAGGAGGAGTTCGAGCGTGAAAGCGAAGCGACCCGTCGCAAGCTCGAAGAGCATGACAATCGGCTGGCCAAGCGAGAGGACGTTCTGGAGCGCAAGCTCGACACGCTTTCCGTCAAGGAGCGGCATCTTGAAAGCCTCGACAAGAAGCTGTCGCAGCGCGATCGCACGCTCGCGGTGAAGGAAGATCAGCTCGATGAGGTTTTGAAGGAGCAGCGCGAGCGTCTGCTGCAACTGACGAATCTTTCTCCGGAGGCGGCGAAGGAAATGCTGCTCAAGCGGGTCGAGGATGAATGCCGCGGTGAATGCGGGAGCATCATCCGTCGGATGACCGAGCAGGCGCAGGAGGAGGCCCGGGACAAGAGCCGGCAGATCATCCTCCAGGCGATTCAGCGTTATGCGGCGGAGCAGACCGCGGATCACACGGTCAGCACGGTGACGATTCCGAGCGACGACATGAAAGGCCGCGTCATCGGTCGTGAGGGGCGCAACATCCGCTCGTTCGAGAAGGTGACCGGGGTGGATGTCATCATCGACGACACGCCCGGCGTGGTGGTGGTGAGCTGCTTCGATCCGGTTCGTCGGGAGATCGCGAAGATTTCGCTCGAACGGCTGGTGCAGGATGGGCGCATCCATCCCGCGCGGATCGAGGAGGTGGTGGCCACGACGAGCAAGGAGATGGAGGAGGAGCTGCTGAAGATCGGCCGCGACGCCGTGCAGGAGGCCAACATCGGCAATCTCGCCAAGCCGATCATCCCCATGATCGGACGACTCGGGTATCGCACCAGCTATGGGCAGAACGTGCTGCGTCATTCGCTGGAGGTGGCCTACCTGTCGCAGGTGATCGCCGACGAACTTGGGCTGGATGGCGCGATCGCCCGTCGCGCCGGTTTCCTGCACGACATCGGCAAGGCGATGGATCACGAGCAGGAAGGAGGGCATCCGCAACTGGGCAAGGAATTCCTCCGGCGGTTCAACGAGACCGAGGCGGTGCTGAACGCCGCCGAGGGGCATCACGGCGACGTGCCGGCGACGACGCCATACACGCCGATCGTCATGGCCGCCGACGCCATCAGCGCCTCGCGTCCGGGAGCGCGCCGCGAGAGCCTCGAACGGTATGTGAAGCGTCTTCAGGACCTGGAGGATCTGGCGCTGGGCTTCGACGGCGTTCGGCAGGCCTATGCCATCCAGGCTGGTCGGGAGGTGCGCGTGATCGTCGACGCCAAGATGATCGACGACCGGATCAGCGCCAAAATCGCCCATGACATCGCCAAGAAAATCGAGCACGAGATGACCTATCCCGGCGAGATCAAGGTCACGCTGATCCGCGAGGTGCGCTCGGTGGAATACGCGCGATGAGGTTCATGAAGCCGGCCAAACGCCCGTCCCGCGAGGGGACGGGCCGGGGGCGCCGGGGAGCCGCTCGCGGGCGATAATTCCCGTGTGCGGCGATAGTTTGATGAAAATGGGAATGCGCTATTGCATCTTTCCTGAAAAATATGGTTATAATGGAGTTGGTCGGTTCGCGTGAGACACGAACGCAGCGGGTTGCATCGCACTTGCACGGAGATTGCCTCAGTCGCTTTCCAACCTTTCCAGGCCGAAATGGCGGCCTCTTTCACCTCGACCCGGAAAGCAAAAAGCGGGTCATTCGCCCATTACAGGAGAACGCTTCAATGGGCAAGAAGCTTTATGTCGGCAACCTGAGCTACCAAGTGGACAGCTCTGAGTTGGAACAGTTGTTCGCGCAACACGGTACGGTGCAGAGCGCTGAGATCATCAGCGATCGCGACACCGGCCGAAGCAAGGGATTCGGCTTCGTCGAAATGGGTTCGGATGACGAAGCCCAGGCGGCGATCGCGGCCTTGAATGGCCAGGAGCACGGCGGCCGCGCCCTCACCGTCAACGAAGCGCGTCCGCGCGAAGATCGTGGCGGAGGCGGCGGCGGTGGTCGTGGCGGCTTCGGTGGTGGTCGAAGCGGTGGCGGTGGTGGCCGCGGCGGC
>CAYUNS010000120.1:0-10796 GCA_964446155.1 uncultured Tepidisphaeraceae bacterium
CGCGAGCCTCTGCACGGGCTTCGTGTACTATCTCTCGGTCGCCGGCATCACCGGCGAGCGCGATCGCCTTCCCGAAGATCTCGAACACAACGTCCGCGATCTCAAAAGCCTGACCGATCGTCCGGTCTGCGTGGGCTTTGGCATTTCCACGCCGCGGCATGTCGCGCAACTCGCCGGCGTCGCCGATGGCGCGATCGTCGGCAGCGCCCTGGTCAAGCGGATCAGGCAACACGCCGCGGAAGGCCCCGAACGCATCGCGCGGATCAGCGGTGAGTTCTGTCGCGAGTTGCTCAGCCAGGTGAGATAAAACGCCGGGCCTGGCGTTGCGCGCCATGGCGTCCCGGGGCGCAACATGCCCGCTCTTACAAGGGACGCTGCGCGCTTTGGGCGGGCGGTACAGGGGCTGGATCGACGACAAGGCGGATTTGAAAAAACGAACCCAAACCCGCCTGTAAAGCATCGATTTCGCCCCCCAATCGGGTCTCTCGACAAAGTGGGTTTGAAAAAACGAACCCAAACCGGTCGTCGGAGCGGCCGCCACCGGTTTTTCCGGGTGTCGCCCGCGTCTGATTGACGCGGTGGGGCGCTACCTTTTTTCTTCGGTTGGCTTTACCTTCTGTGGCATGGTCTCGATCTTGAACCTGGACATGACGACGGAGCGGCGGCGGGTGGAGGAACTGCTGGCGCGGCTGCGGCTGGATCCGAAGGATGTGGCGCTGGCGCGCGGCGAGCGCGCGGGCATCGTGGCGGGGGTGCAGCGGATTCTCGCCGATGTCGCGGAGCGCGGCGACGATGCGGTCGTGGACGCCTCGCGCAGGTTCGACGATCCCGATTTCACCCATGGGCAGATCCGGGTCACCGGGCAGGAGATGGAGGCGGCGGGGTCGCGCGTGCCGAAAGCGCAAATCGAAGCCATCCGGCGATCGATCGCGCAGGTGCGGGAATACCAGCGGCACATCATGCCCGAGCCGCCGGAGACGCTGAGGCGTCCGGGCGTGGAACTGGGGCTGCGCTTCACGCCGATCGACAGCGTCGGGCTGATGGTTCCCGGCGGGAAGGCGGCGTATCCGTCGAGCCTCATCATGCTCGCGGTCCCCGCTCAGGTCGCGGGCGTGAAACGCATCGCGGTCTGCACGCCGCCGAGCAAGTACGGCCGGAGCGACCTGCAACTCGCGACCTATCGCGAACTGGGGCTGACGGAAGTCTTCCGCGCCGGCGGGCCTGCGGCGGTGGGAGCGCTGGCCTTCGGGACGAAGACGATCCCCGCGGTGGACAAGATCGTCGGCCCGGGCAACAGCCATGTGCAGTTCGCGAAGCGCGCCGTGTCGGGATGCGTGGGGGTCGATGGCTTCCTCGGTCCGAGCGAGATTCTCACGCTCGCGGACGAGACCGGCCGGGCCGACTTCATCGCCGCCGACCTGATCGCGCAGACCGAGCATGATCCGGGCAGCGCGTTTCTGCTGACGACCTCCCGATCGCTCGCGGAGGCGGTCGTCGCCGAGATCGCGCGGCAGATGACCGAGCGCGATCGCGCCGAGGCGATCGGCAGGGCGCTGGATCGCGACAGCGCGATCATCGTCGGCGAGTCGATGGATCAACTGATCGATCTGGCGAACCGGTTCGCGGCCGAGCATGTGAACCTGCAAACGCGCGACGATGAATCGGTGCTGAAGAAGCTGACGCACGCGGGCGCGGTGTTCGTCGGGCCGTTCTCGCCGATCGCCGCGGGCGATTACGTCGCCGGACCGAGCCATTGCCTGCCGACGAACACCACCGCGCGCTTCGGCAGCGGGATCAGCGTGTATGAGTTTCTCAAGCGGTCGAGCGTCGTGCGCTACGAGGAGCACGGCATTGCCGCCGACGTCCCCGCGATTCTCGCAATGGCGCAGGCCGAGCATCTCGACGGTCACGCCGCCAGCGCCCGCATTCGCGTGCGGGACAAGTGAAGGAAGGGGTGTTCCCCGCCGCGCGGACGGCTTCCCCGCGGCTTCGCGCTCACGCCCCGGTTTCTCGTTTCGTGTCCGTAACTGCGTTACAATGATCGACATGGCTCCAACATTTGTCCGTCCCACCGTTCGCGGGATGCAGGGTTACACGCCGGGCGAGCAGCCCGGCGCGGGCGAGCGCGTGGTGAAGTTGAACACGAACGAGAACCCCTTTCCGCCGAGCGAAAAGGTGATGAAGGCGATCCGCGAGATCGAGCCTGAGGCGCTGCGGCGATACCCCAGCCCGTCCGCCGAGGCGTTTCGTGAAGCCGCCGGCAAGGCCCTGGGCGTCTCCCCGGACATGATCCTCGCCGCCAACGGCAGCGACGATGTGCTCGCGATCGCCACCCAGTGCTTCCTCGGCAAAGGCGACACGCTGGCTTATCCCGAACCGACGTATTCGCTCTATTCGGTGCTGGCCGAGTTGAACGACGTGAAGACCGCGACGGTGGACTGGGAGCGCGACTGGTCGCTGCCGATCGACGCGTTGCTGGCGACGAAGGCGCGGGCGATTTATCTCGCGAATCCCAACGCGCCTTCGGGCACATTCGTCCCGGCTGCCGGGATTGCGGAACTGGCGCGGCGGTTCGAGGGACTGGTGCTGATCGACGAGGCGTATGCCGATTTCGCCGACGACAACTGCCTGTCGCTGGTGAAGGCGCATGGAAATGTCGTGATCTGCCGCACGCTGAGCAAGGCGTACTCGCTGGCCGGGCTGCGCTTCGGATTTGCGATCGCCAGGCCCGAGGTGATTCATGAAATGAACAAGGCGCGCGACAGCTATCCCAACGACGCGATCTCGATCGTCGCCGCGACCGCCGCGATTGCGGACCAGGAATACGCCCGGCAGAACTGGGCGCATGTTCGGTCCGAACGCCAACGGCTGACGGAGGAATTGACGGCGATGGGCTGGGAGGTTCTGCCCAGCCAGGCCAACTTCCTCCTCGCCGCCGCGCCCGGAGGCCGCGGGCGGGAGACGTATCTTGGATTGAAGGCCCAGGGCATCCTGGTTCGATATTTCGACAAGCCCGGCTTGAGCGACAAGATCCGCATCACCGTCGGAACCAGCCAGGAAAACAACGCCCTGCTCGGCGGCATCAAGGCCATCGCCGCCGCGGAACAGACGGCATAGGGTATAATGAGGGTGGAGGCGGCGGAACCATGACCGCGATCAAAGCCCATTTCGACGGCAAGGTGCTGATTCCTGATGAACCGCTCGATCTTGAGCCGAATCAGCGGGTGACGATCCCTGTGCAGACGATTCCGGCGGCGGAAGATCGAGCGTCGGGGACTGTGCCCCTAATGTTGCCGATGGATGCCGACATCGTTATCGATGTGCTGCGGGGATTTGCCCCTGCCATCGAGTGGCTTCGCGCAAATGCGGCGGAGCAGATCGGGATATCGGGGTACGCCGTGCTGAAGCTTTACCACCGTCTCGTACCGGGCCTCAAGACGATTCAACCTTATCGAAAGCAACCCATATGACCAGCGGCCAAACCTCCCGCAATGCCGAGATGTCTCGACAGACGAAGGAGACGAAGATTTCGCTCTCCCTGAACCTGGACGGCAAAGGAACCGTCGCCGTCGAAACCGGCGTGGGGTTCTTCGATCACATGCTCGATCTGCTCGGGCGGCACAGCCTGATCGACCTGTCGGTCAACGCCGAGGGAGATCTCAATGTCGATGCCCATCACACCGTCGAGGACGTGGGGCTTGTGCTGGGGCAGTCGCTGGAGAAGGCGCTGGGCGACAAGCGCGGCATCCATCGCTATGGATGGGCGATCGTGCCGATGGACGAGAGTTTGGCGCAGGTGGCGATCGATCTGTCCGGCCGGCCGGCGTTCGTGTTCAATGTCGGGTTCAAGGGCGATTCGATCGGCGCGTTTCCGGTGGAACTGGTCGAGGAATTCTTCAAGGCGCTGGCGACCAGCGCGCGGATGAATCTGCACATCACGGTCCCTTATGGCACGAACAATCACCACATCGCCGAGGCGATCTTCAAGGCCGCCGCCAAGGCGCTGCGGCAGGCGGTGTCGCTCGATCCGCGCAACGACGACGTGCCCAGCACCAAAGGATCGTTGAACGGATAGACCGGGCGATCGCACGACGCGCGGGTGGGTTTTCCCTCGCCGCCCGGCAGGCATGTCTCGCCGACGCGGGGCGACAAGTGGGGTGGTTCCAATGCTTCGCACGCTGGATGAACTGCTGAGAGTCGATGATCCGGCCTGGCCGCGCATGCAGGGATGGATCGCCCATGCCCGCAACCGCGTCGAGGTGCTGGACGCCCCCGAGCTTCAACGCCATGGAGCGCTGGTGGCGACGCAGGCGAGTGCCGCGACGCCGCTGGGGGCCATCGTCGCCAGGACGGGAGGGATCCTTATCGACCACGGATGGATTCGCATCCTCGGCGCCGGCGGCGATCGGCTGCCGCGATCGCTCCCGCGGTGGAACGCCGATCGCACGGTTTCAACGCATCGCAACAAGGGGTTTTATCTCGTCGCCGACGACATCCTGGGCGGATTCTTCGCGATCGACCACGGCGGGCTGGGCGTCGGCAACGGCGACGTGCATTACTACGCGCCCGACACGCTGCGCTGGGAAAATCTGCGCATGGGCTACGGCGATTTTCTGCGCTGGTGCTTTTCCGGCGACCTCGAGGCGTTCTACGCGCCGTTCCGATTCGACGGCTGGCGCGAAGTGGTCCCGAACATCGGCGGCGACCAGGCGCTGTTCTTCTATCCGTTCCTGTGCAGCGCCGAAGGCAAGGACATGGCCGCCAGTTCACGCAGCCCGACGCCGATCGATGAACTGTATCGGCTGTACATCGAAGACCTCCCCCTCCAGATCGCCGGCCCCGGCGAAGAGGGCAACGATCTGCCGTGGTAGCAACCGCCGAATCAAAACGGCTTGAACCACATCGGCTGCGGATGCTTCCTCGGCTTGCGGAATGTTCTGGCGCGCTGGACATCAACAAGATGCCACTCGAACAGGTCATCGTTCCGTGTCACCTTCCCGATCACGGCGCTGCCGACGATCACGCCCGTCGGCAGCAGCGCATCGGGATCGATCATCCCGACCTGCTCGGCCAGTTCGATCATCCATTTGGGCGGATGTTCCGCCCGCAAATCCTCCGACCAGATCGCCACGGGAAGGGTTGCCTTGGCTTTACTCGCGTAGATGTGAAACCGCTCACCGACGATCCGCGTCGCTCGCGAGCGGTACTCGATCGTCTTGATCCCGCGGAGGATCAATTCGGCGTAGGGTTGGCGGATGGAGAGGGCGAGCATGACTTTTATCGGCATTATCAACCGCTTGTGTTATAATACCGTTGTTCTTGGAAAAACAGGGAGAGATACCATGTCATATGAGTTTCGCTCGGTCGTCAGTCGTGGGGAGGCCAAAGGCGAACTAATGGAGGCGGCGAACAGACGCGAACGGGAACTTTGTTCTTTTCGATCCAACCAAGCGACGCAGTGGTAGCGTACAATCGAGTGACTGCACGCGAACCCGTTCCGCCGTTGAGGCCAGGCGTTTGGTCAAGGAGCGAGGCTTCAGTATGCGGATGCGCCTGATCGGCGCGCGGTCCGCACCGTCGAGCATGATTCAGGCGAAGAAGATCGTGATTTCGGAAAGTTCCTCAATTCCATCGACACGGGCCGAATCACCATAACTCGAACGGCGGCAGGAAACCGTGTGAGGGGCATTCACCGTCAAACGCCATGAATATCCATCGACTGACGCGCGTTTCTTCGGTAGTTGTGTGCTATAGGTCATGCCAAAGGTGAATGTCACGAATGGACACGAATTCAGCTCGCCTGTTTTCATGGGCGAACCTTCGCGGATGAAAGTCCTGCCCTTGTTCCTCCGTGGCTGATTCTTCCGATCAGGGTTACCGCGGAAGGCTCGCGAAAGGCGACTGCGCGAACGGCGGAGGTGTCGAGAATCATTCAATGGGCTTTTTCATCGATGGTTTATTTGGCCCGTTATCGAGATAGTTGCCGGTGGTGCCCTCCCAGAGGGCGTCCTCCTCGGCGGGATCATAAGGCTTCTGATCGGGGCCGGCGGCAATGCCGAGCAGCTTGCTGAGATCCGCTTTCGTCGGTGTGTCGGCCGGCTCGATCGTGATGCGGAGCCTCTGGTTGGGCTTCAGGGCGAGCGGCTCGTCGAGGACGATCACCTTGCCGTCGAAATGGGTGTTCAACGTGACCATGGTGAATAGCAAAAATCAGCCCGGAAATCCCGTATGTTCCGATTCCTCTGCCGTAACTCGACATTACCATCCGCCCCGGCGCGCTGGACGATGTGCCGTTCCTCGATTCGCTGCAAAAGCTGCACACGAAGCAAGTCGGCTGGATGCCGACCGCGCGGTTCGAGCGGAGCGCCTGCGGCCGCAAGCTGTATTACTGCTGGTGCGCGCGGGACATCGAGGCCAATCACTTCCGGGAAGCGAGAAGAAGTCTTGCATCCATGTCTTCCGACAGGAGCAATTGAACCACGGGGGCGCGGAGAACACGGAGAAGAAAAGAAAGAAGCATTCCTCCGCGTCTCCGTGGTGAATCCATTCTATAGCTCGCCGAGCGAGCCGGCCGTGGGCAGTTCGCCGACGAGGGGTTTTACATAATCGATGAACGCCCGCGTCACGTCGTTGCCGTTCTGAAGGAACGATGCGTCCATGTGCTTGGTCTCGCGGGCCACGTTCTTGATCGAGGTGTGATCCAGCTCGATCTTGTACGGGCTGTTGCTCACGCGCTTCATGTAGACGGAGCATTCGTTGATGCCCGGGTCGGCCGAGAGCTGCACGGCCTTCACGCCCACCATGCGGGCTTCCTTCGCGTCGGTGTCCGAGAGATATCCCGGGAACGACCGCTGGAGATAGCCGAAGGTGTCGGCACGGACACGGAGCTTCTTGCCGCCGGGCGCCTGGAGCTTCTTCGTCACGAGGGATGCGAGGTAATCGCCCAGCGCGCCGGTGCCCGAAAGCTGGATGTTGCCGTGGGAGTCGCGCTCGAGAGTCGAACTCATCGCCTCGGCCCAGGTCTTGCCGTCCGGGCGGCTGACGCCCTCGGAGACGGCGATGAGGCAGCGACCGAGCCGGCTGTAGACCGCGTCCACGTCGGCGAGGAACTTCTCCTCGCTGAGCGGCGCCTCGGGGACATAGATGAGATGCGGGCCGCTGTCCTCGTATCGTCGAGCCAGTGCCGAAGCGGCGGTGAGAAAGCCGGCGTGGCGTCCCATGATGACATCCACCTTGATGCCCGGCAGGCTCTTGTTGTCGTAGTCGTCGCCCATGATCGCCGACGCGACGAACTTCGCCGCGCTGCCGAAGCCGGGGGTGTGATCGTGGACGCGCAGGTCGTTGTCGATCGTTTTGGGGATGTGGAACACGTGCAGCTCGAAGTTCTCCTTCGCCGCCAGTTCCTGGACGATTCTTGCCGCGTCGGCCGAGTCGTTGCCGCCAATGTAGAAGAAATAACGAACGTCGTTCTTCTTGAACGACTCGAAGATCCGGGCGCAGTATTCCGCGTCGGGCTTGTCGCGCGTCGATCCCAGCGCCGCCGCCGGAGTGAGCGCGATGCGCTCGAGCAACTCATCCGACGCCTTGCCGAGGTCGTAAAACTCATTGTTCACGATCCCGCGCACGCCGTGCCGCGCGCCCAGCAGCTTGTCGATGTGACCGTGCTTCCGCGCTTCCTGCGCCACGCCGACCAGGGATTGATTGATGACCGATGTCGGTCCGCCGGATTGTCCGATGACCGCGTTGCCTTTGAGATTGCTCATCTGTTCGCCTCGAAGAAAATCAATGATGCCGTCCCCGGATTGGGGAATGAAATAATAGGGGATTGGGCGCTCCGTTCAAGGGATCGCGTCATCCCGGCGGTGGTGAAGTTCACCGAAGGGGATTATCCTCCCGGCATGAGACGGCGCGATGGGACTCGATCGGCGTGGTTGGTGGCGGTGGCCGGACCGGCGCTGGAGCCGATGGAACTGGTCGCGGGCGACTCGGATCTCGTCATCGGCAGGAGCGAGCAATGCGCGATCCGCCTCCCCGCCGACGCCGAGCGTGTCTCGCGTTCCCACGCGCGATTGACCTTTTCCGCCGGCCGGTGGCGGCTGACGGATCAGGACAGCCGATGGGGCACGTATCTCAACGGTGTGCTGATGCCCGCGAGCGAGGAGATGCCATTGCACGAGGGGGATCTGATTCACATTTTCCCCTGGACGTTCAACTTTCGCCTGTCGCGTCCCGGACACCGGGGGATCGAGACCCACGATGACATTGCGATGAATCAGACGATGGTGCGCGCGGTTTCCCCCCGGCCCGCGGGCGCGCTGGAGGAGGATGTCGCCGCGCTGCTGCTGGAAAGCGCCGCCGGCATTCATGCCGCGAAGACGGAGTCGGCGCTCGCGGACGTGGTGATGGATGTCGCCACGCGCGGAACGGGACTCCGCAACGTCGCGCTGCTTCGTCCATCCGACGCGACGGGCCGCGTCGAGATCATCGCGTCGCGCTTCACGGCGCCGGGAGCGACCTTCAGCCGGTCGCTGGTGCAGGGGGCGATGCGGGGCGACGTGGTCGAACTCGATTCGGACGCCGGCGACAACGTCTCCGTGAGCATCGCGCAAATGGGAATTCACACCGCGATCTGCGTGCCGCTGATGCTCGGGTCCACCGTCGCGGCGCTGCTGTACCTGGATTCCCGCGGTGACGGGGAGGATGGGACGGACGCGCCGCGCGGCGGGGCGTCTTTGTTCTGCCTGGCGCTGGGGCGCATGGCGAGTCTCGCGCTGGCGAACCTCAAGCGCATCGATGTCGAGCGCCGGCAGGCACAGATGGAGGCGGAGCTGTCGGCGGGCGCCGAGGCGCAGCGATGGATTTTCCCCCGGCGCGTTGGGGCGTTCGGGCGGTTCCGCTACATCGGCGAGTCCCGGCCGGGACGCCATGTCGGCGGCGACTTCTTCGACATCATTCCCCTGGGCGAGGATCGCGTCGTGGTGGCGCTGGGCGATGTCGCGGGCAAGGGGATCGCCGCGTCGGTGCTGATGACGGCGTCGCAGGGATTTCTCCATGCGGCGATGGAGGCGCACGGCAATGTCGGCAGGGCGGTGTCGGACCTCAACCGGTTCATTCATCCGCGCCGGCCGGACAGCCGCTTCCTCACGCTGTGGGTCGGCGTCTTCGACGCCCGCGCCCGCACGCTGAGCTACGTCGATGCCGGCCACGGCTTCGGGCTGATCTTCGCCGAGGATCGCGCCCTCGCGCATCTCGATGCGGGAGGCGGGCTGCCCATCGGCATACTCGAGGATCCGGCTTACGAAACGGTGACGGTCGATCTGTCGCCCGGGCAGCGCGTGCTGGTGGTGAGCGACGGCGTCATCGAGCAATTCGGCGCCGCATCCGGCGAGGCGCTCGAGCAGTTCGGTGTCGGGGGGATTCAATCCTCGATCCGGACGACTTCCGGAACGGGAGACCTCATCGGGAAGCTGTTCGATGATCTCACGGCGTATGCCGGCACGCATCAACTGGCCGATGATGCGACGGCGGTTCTGGTGGAATGGGGCGAGGAAGACCCGGCGGGCAGGCTCGCGGGCCGAACGGAGTGAACGTGTTGTCGTGATGGAGCATCTCGAAGGCAAACAATCGGTTCTCGCGGCGCTGGGCGCGCGCCGCCGGAGGTTTCAGGTGATCCTGGTCAGCCGCGGCGCGCATCCTGAGAAGGTGCGGGAGGTGATCGATCTCGCCGGCGAGCTGGGCGTGCCGGTGAAGATGTCCGAACGGCGCGAGCTGGATGCGATGTCGCACGGCGCCACGCACGGCGGGGTCGTCGCGATCGTTTCGCCGCTGCCGCGCGCCTCGGCGGGCCAACTCGTCGAGTTGCTCGATCGTCTGTCCGAGCCGCCGCTGCTTCTGCTGCTCGAGGGAGTGGATGATGAGCGCAATCTCGGATTCACGCTCCGCAGCGCCGAGGCGCTGGGGGTTCATGCGGTGATGATCAAGAAGCACCTGTGGGATTTCGATGCCGTCGAAGTCGCCCGTCCGGCGTCGGGGGCGTATGAACGGATGCCGCTCGTTCAACTCGAGAGCACGGACCTGCTCAAAGACCTGCAGCGTCGCGGGTTGAAGCTGTACGGCTGCATCGCGGGGGCGAAGCGGACGATGTACGAGGTGGATCTCGCCGGACCCGCCATCCTCGCGATCGGCGGGGAAAAGCGAGGCTTGTCCGGCGCGGTACGGTCGATCTGCGACCGTCTCATCAGCGTTCCCTCTCGCGGCGGGGTCAGCAGCCTGTCCCTGTCCCATGCGTCCGCAATCGTGATGGCCGAGGCGATGCGCCAGCGAAGCCGGGGCGATGTGCCGGTGTGAGGGTGGATTTTCATCCAATCCCGCCTCGTGCGATTTGGCGAAGAAGGGGGCGTTTGCGGTTCACGGCGGGGTCGAACCGTAAGAAGCGTCTTTGGATTGAAATGAGAAATTGAAAACTTTCGCCGCCGTGAGACGTTGTATAATATCCGGCGGGGTAGTATTTTATCGACCTTCATGCCAGCGGCCCGCTGCGTCGGAATCGCTTTAACTCTTTGCATGATCCGCTTTTAACGGCTTGTCGAGCCGTAACCCTCAAAACGGAATACAATGAACAAGGTGCGCAACGACATTAGAAATGTGGCGATTATCGCTCACGTCGATCATGGAAAGACGACGCTGGTGGACGCTCTGCTCCGGCAAAGCGGCAATTTCCGCGAGAGCCAGGTCGCCCAGGATACGCTGCTTGACAGCAACCCGCTCGAGCGCGAGCGGGGCATCACCATCCTGGC
>CAYUNS010000120.1:10806-11801 GCA_964446155.1 uncultured Tepidisphaeraceae bacterium
TGGCGAAGAACGTCGCGATCAACTACCTCGATCCGGTCTCCGGGGAGACGATCAAGATCAACCTGATCGACACCCCCGGTCACGCCGATTTCGGTGGGGAAGTCGAGCGCGTGCTGTCGATGGCCGACGGGGTCTTCCTTCTCGTCGATGCCGCCGAAGGCCCGATGCCCCAGACGCGCTTCGTGCTGAAGAAGGCCTTTCAGCATGAGCTGCGCCCGATCGTCGTCATCAACAAGATCGATCGTTCCGACGCCCGCGCGGACGAAGTGCTGAACATGATCTTCGATCTGTTCGTCGAGCTGGGCGCCGATGACGAGACCCTGGATTTCCCGGTGCTCTACGCTTCCGGCCGCGCCGGCACGGCGAGCTGGAAGCTCGAGGAACCCGGCAAGGACATCAAGCCGGTCTTCGAGGCGTTGATGAAGCATATCCCCGCGCCGCATGGCGATCCGGACAAGTCGCTTCAGATCCGCATCAGCAGCATCCAGTACAACGATTACGTTGGACGCATCGGTGTCGGTCGAATCTACAATGGCGTGGTGAAGTCGGGGCAGCAGGTCGCCATGGTGAAGCGCGACGGGACGATCGTGAAGTCCAGGCTGCAACAGCTCCAGGTTTTCGACGGCTTCGGCCGAAAAAACGCCGACGATGCCGCCGCCGGCGACATCGTCGCGCTCATCGGGCTTGAGGACGTTGACATCAGCGACAGCATCTGCGACGTCAACAACCCCCAACCGCTGGAAGCCGAGGAGATCGAGCCGCCGACCCTGACGATGATGTTCAGCGTCAACACCAGCCCGTTCGTCGGCAAGGAAGGCAAGTTCGTCACCAGCCGCAATCTCCGTGAACGTCTCTTCAAGGAGATGGAATCGAACGTCGCGCTCAAGGTCGAGGAGACCGAAGCCAAGGACGCGTTCAAGGTGTCCGGGCGCGGTCTGCTGCACCTGGGCATCCTGATCGAGAACATGCGCCGCGAGGGCTATGAACTGTCGATC
>CAYUNS010000121.1:0-11766 GCA_964446155.1 uncultured Tepidisphaeraceae bacterium
GAAGTCGGCATCGACGACGTTCTCGTCGGACGGTTCGGCGTTCCGGATGAACTCATCCATCGCGGCGTCTTCGGCCATGGGGTCGTCCGTCCTGTCCGATTCATCCTCGATTCGCTCGAACACACCCGCATCCTCCTCGGCGGTGGGCGCAGGCGCCTCACTGTCGGCGGCGGGAAACGCCTCATTATCATCAGGGGCGGACGATTCGACCGGCTGGGGGTCACTTCCGACCGGCCGGGAAGCCGGAGACCGCAGCGGTGAAAGGCTGCTGCTGTAGAAACCCACCGCAAACAGCCCCTGCTGCTGTTGATAGGGGAAATTGATCAGCTCGCAAAATTCGGCGATGAGTTCCTGCGCCGCGGCGTCGTTTCGCTCAGCCGTCTGCACGGCCACCTGGTGCTTGCGATCGTTGAAACGCATGATCTGGACGAACCGCCCGGAAGCTTCGGTGTTGCTCCAATTGGCGCCCACCTGCTCATACACCTCGAAATGATCGCACCCCAGACGCCCAAGGGTTTGTCGAAACCGGCGAATGAGGCGCGCGTGTTCGGCCCGCTTGTCTTTCGGAACGATGTAACTGTTGGTTTGCAGCAGCATGGCGGTCACTTCCCAATTCCAGGCGACGAATGTTTCATTGTGACACAAGCCGGGCAAGCGTTCAAATCCCAATATGGACGGAACGCTCAAAACGGCCCGAAACGCCGCGTCCGATAACCCCCTTTGCCGTTACGATCGCTATCGGGTGACCCAGCACGCGGCGACGTGCCCGGGTTCCCCCTCTCTGGGTTCGAGCGGCGGGATGTCGGTTGCACATTGACGCAGAACGCGGACGCGCTCGCCGGCGGTGGTGATCTCGATGGTGTCGGAGGCGTTCGCCTGCGAGGCGGCCTGCCGGGCCAGCGGGCAACGCGGATGAAAGGGGCATCCTGTGGGCGGATTGGAAGGGGAAGGAACCTCCCCCTTCAGCACGATTCGCCCCCTTTTCGGCCGCGGGTCCGGCTCGGGAACGGCGCTCAACAGCGCCACCGTGTAAGGGTGTCGGGGATTCGCGTACAACCGCTCGACCGACGCCTTCTCGACGATTTTCCCCAGGTACATCACCGCCACTTCATCGGAGAAATGCTTCACGACGGCGAGATTGTGCGCGATGAACAAGTACGCGATGTTGCGCTCCCGCTGGAGATCCGCAAGGAGATTCAGAATCTGCGACTGGATCGACACGTCGAGCGCGCTCACCGGTTCATCGCAGACGATGAAATCCGGAGAGAGCGCCAAGGCTCGGGCGATCCCGATGCGCTGGCGCTGCCCGCCGGAAAACTCATGCGGATATCTCGCCGCATACGCGGGATCGAGTCCGACGCGCTGCAGCAGGCTCGCCACCAGTTCCGCACGGTCGCGCCCGCGCGCGATGCCATGCACCTCGATCGGCTCGCCGACGATGTTGCCCACCGTCATGCGCGGATTCAGGCTGCTGACGGGGTCCTGGAAAATGATCTGCATCCGTCGCCGAAGGCGGCGCAATTCATCGCCCCGGTAAGCGAAAAAGTCTTGCCCCTTGAATCGCACTTCTCCGCCGGTCGCGGGAATCAGCCGGAGAATGGACCGCCCCACCGTCGTTTTTCCGCAACCGGACTCCCCGACCAGACCGAGCGTTTTTCCGGGCGCGACGTCGAACGTGACGCCGTCGACGGCTTTCACATGCCCGACCGTTCGCGAGAAGATACCGCGGCGGATCGGGAAATAGGTGCGCAGATCGCGCACCTCGAGCAGCTTTCCATTCGAGTGGTCCGAACTCGCGTTCGGCGCGGCCGGCTGGGATGTCGCGGCGGAATCTGTCACGAGCGGTATTCCTCCTTCGCAAGGGAGAGCAATTCGGCTTCACCGGAAGGCGCTTGCGTATCGCGGCGGTGATCGAGCCGCGGCTTCAAGGCCGGCGAATGATCGTAAGACGCGATCTGATGACATGCGGCGCCGTGCATGGGCTGCACCTCGCGAAGTTGCGGCTCCTCCGCGTGGCATCGCTTGTGAACACGAAACCGCTCATCGCCGGAGGCCACCTCGATCGTCTCCGATTCCGCAGCGGCGGCGGCGAGCGAGCGGGTGAGCGGGCAGCGCGTATGAAACTTGCAGCCCGGCGGAAATTTCGCGGGGTTCGGCACGGCGCCGGGAATCGTATCAAGACGATCCGTACCGTGCGTGAGCCTGGGGACCGATCGAAACAACCCCTCGGTATACGGATGCCGCGGCCGATCGAACAAATCCTCCACCGTCGCATATTCGACGACGCGCGAAGCATACATGACCGCCACCACGTCCGCGTTTTCCGCGACGACGCCCAGGTCATGCGTGATCAGCAGAATCGCCATGCCCGTTTCACGCTGCAACTTGCGAAGCAACTCGAGAATCTGTGCCTGGATGGTGACATCCAGCGCCGTCGTCGGCTCATCCGCGATGAGAAGCCTGGGTTTGCACGACAGCGCCATGGCGATCATCACCCGCTGCCGCATCCCGCCGGACATCTGGTGCGGATATTCATGCAGGCGCCGGCCGGGATCGGAGATCCCGACATCGCGCATTGCCTGCTCGGCGATCTCATAGGCTTGCCGTTGCGAAACATTCTGATGGAGCACGACCGCCTCGGCGATCTGGTCCCCGATGGTGTAGACCGGATTCAGGGAGGTCATCGGCTCCTGAAAGATCATTGCGATGTCCCTGCCGCGCACCCGGCGCATCTCGCGCTCCGGCAGGGGCAACAGGTCGCGCCCGTCGAACAGGATTTGCCCGCCGAGCACTTTTCCGGGGGGCGTCGGAATCAGGCGGAGGATGGAGAGCGCGGTGACGGATTTGCCGCACCCGCTTTCACCGACCACGGCGAGCGTCTGCCCCGGATGGATGGAGAACGACACGTCCCGCACCGGATGAATCCGCCCGCGCGGGGTGTCGAAGGCGATGTTGAGGTTGTTCAGCTCGAGAAGCGGCTGTTGCATCTATTCATTTCTCCGCAGTCGAGGATCCAACGCGTCACGAAGCGCCTCGCCCACGAGGTTATAAGCAAACACAGTGAGAAAAATCGCCAGTCCCGGGAAGACCGCGATCCACCAGATGAACGTTCCCCCGACGCTCAGCGATTGGTTGAGCAACTGCCCCCAACTGGGTTCATCCACCAGGCCAAGCCCGAGAAAGCTCAACGTGCTCTCGTAAAGGATGGCGGACGCAATCCCGAAGCTCGCGGTGATGAGGACGGGCGTGATCCCGTTGGGCAGCATGTGCCGAAACAGGATCGAGCGTAAAGGCAGCCCCATCGCCACCGCCGCATGGACAAAATCCTGCTTTCTGAGCCGCAGGAACTCGGCCCGGAGGAACCGGGCATTTCCGGTCCAGGTGGTCAATCCGATGATAGCCATCATGACATAAAGATTTCTCGGGAAGAACGCAATGAACGCCAGCAGAAGAAACAGCGTGGGGATCGCCTCAAATACCTCGATCAATCGCATGCCGATCAGATCGACTTTTCCGGAATAGTATCCCATCAGCCCGCCGATAATGATGCCGACAATCACCGCGATGCCCGTTGCGATAAGCCCGATTGCCAGGGCAATGCGGGCCGCGTGAAGCATCCGACTGAGAACGTCGGCGCCGTTGGACTCGGTGCCGAGCCAGTGTGCGGCGTTCGGCGGCTTGAGACGCCTGCCCGGCTGATCCCGGAGACGATCTCCTGCCGAGTAGGGGATGGGCGCATAGAAGGCGCGCTCGATTCGTCCGTCCACCGTCCATTCGCGATATTGTTCATACACGATGTTCTTCGAGGGAAAGTTGAAGACGGATGAGAGAACAAAGAGCAGCGGCACGGAAAGCAGCACGATAACGAAGAAGATCAGGAAGCGGATTCGCGCCCGGAGCCGGCTCGCAAAGAGCAGGATCAGACCGGATGCGAAGGCGATCAACAGGATGTAGTCAACAGGCGAAAGGTGCTGGAGGAGCGGGCTGGACCAGTGTCCATCCATTTTCAGGGCGATCGGATGGCTGTTGGCGAGAAATGGGCCGAATACAGCGGCGAAGACCAGAATGCCGATCCACAGCGCCCCGATCCGCGCCCGCCAACTGGAAAAGGTTTCCGTAAGGATCTGCGCGCTGTAACTGCGTATGCGCGGCGCGTCATGGCGTCGGGGCATGTCCCGTGGGAACGGCGGCTGCGCACTGATGGAGGCTTCCGAGGACATTGGATTACTTGTCGTAGCTCACACGAGGATCGGCGATGACATAACAGATATCCGCCAGGAGCGCGCCCAACAGCCCCAGCAGGCCGGCCACCAGAGTTGTCGCAAGAACCAACTCCCGATCGCGGGCGTTGATTGCGTCGATCGCCAGCTTTCCCATGCCGGGAATGCCGAAAATCGTCTCCACCACCACGGACCCCGCCAGCAACCCGGGCAGAATGCTCGCGGCGACGGTGATCAGCGGCAGGAGGCTGTTGCGAAGCACATGCTGATAAATGACGACTTTCTCCGACAAACCCTTGGCGCGGGCCGTTCGCACATAGTCGGCGGAGATGGATTCAAGCACCGCGCCGCGGGAGAGTTTTGCAAGAAAGGCAAACCCGCCATAGCTGAGGCAGATGATCGGCAGCACCAGATGCCAGAGCATGTCCAACACCCATCCACGTTGAAAGCCCGCGGCGGTGACTGTCGGCAGAAACATCATGCCGCCCGCGCGGACATCGTGCAGGCCATTGGTTGGAAAGAGTTTCAGGTAATCCTGGCTGGCCAGGAATCCGATGAGCAGAACGCCCGCCCAGATGGTTGGGATCGACCACAAGGCAAGGAGGAACGTGCCGCTGCTGATGTCCAGCCATCTCCCCCGATGCCGCGCGGCCTGGATGCCCACCAGGATGGAAATCGAATAGACGATCGGGATCGTAATGAGACTGAGCAGAAGCGTGACCGGCAGCGCCTCCCCGATCATCACCAGAACCGGACGATGCCGGCTCATGCTCTCGCCAAGGTCCGGCGCTTTCAGTCCGAACGACGCACCGGCGGGGAATCCGGCGTCAACGGCCTTCGGTCCGATCGGTGAAACCCGGCCGAGCCATCGGAGATACTGCACGGGACGCGGCAGATTCAGTCCATATCGCTGGTTGTAATATGCTTCCAGCGCCTGGCGTTCCTGTGGTCGAAGTTCTCCCTCGCCGGTGAGAAGGCTCGCGCCCACTCCGCCAGGGGAATAAGCCATCACGAAAAAAACGACGGCGGTAATGCCGATCAGCGTCGGAATCACCAGGAGCAGACGTCGTATGATGTAGCTGACCATTGTTCTTCTACCGGTTCCACTTCTGCTGATCCTTCGGAACGAACCATGGAACGGGCATGACCTGCCGCGACACATAGTTCAATCCAAGCTTCGATTCCTCGACGTTGGCGATACGCTGGTCGAGGAAGACAAGGCTCATGCGGTTCATCATGAACGTGTAGGGCTGATCCTCGTGCAGGATGCGATGCGCCTGATGCCAGAGGGGCATGCGCGCCTCCTCGTTCACGGTCGAGCGCGCCGCATCGATCAACCGGTCGAGTTCCGGGTTGACATACGACATGATGTTGTCGCCGCCGTCCCTGGTCTGGTCGGAATGAAACATCTGATAAATGTCGGTCTCGATCCCACCTGTCCAGCCAAGGGTGATGGCGTCGTAGTTCCGCTTGTTCAGGCGCTCGACGATGATCGGCCAATCCTGCGGATCGGGTTCGAGCGTTATGCCCGCGCGGGCATAGGTGTCTTTCAAAAAGAGCACGATGCGCTGATACAGATCGCTGCTCGATGGATAGCTGAGCTTGAAAATGAACGGTTCACCGGTGGGCGACTCGATGACGCCGTCGCCATTGCGATCTTCAAAGCCGGCTTCCTTCAGCAACGCGCGGGCTTTGTCGGGATTGAAGGGATGAGGCGACACATCGGGAGCGGCCTGCTTGCCGAGGTGCGTGAACGGACCATCGGCCACCTTGCCGTATCCAAGGAAAAGCTCGTCGATAATCCGCTGACGGTCGGTCAGCATGGTCATGGCCTGCCGAACGCGCTTGTCCGCGAACCGGGTGGCCTTCCCGTCGCGCTTCTGATTCCATGCGATGTAACTGTAGCCGGAAATCGGAGATTCGTATTCGAAGCTTTGCGATCGCTTCATAACCTCCTGATCCTGCTTCAGCAGTTGATATTGCTCGGGCGTCGCTCCGAACAGATCCACTTCCCCATTCTTGAACATGGTCATCGAAGCGGCGTCGGCTTCGACCTGGAACCAGATAAGGCGATCGAAGGTGGCCGGTTCGCCCCAGTACCGCTCGTTTCGGACCACTTCAATCTGATCCCCCGGCCGCCAGCCGGTGGGGTTCACCATCGCATACGGTCCCGTTCCCAGCAACAGGCCGGGAGAGGTGTTGAACTGCTCGGGGGTATACTTTTCATAGAAATGCCGGGGCATGACGGAAATCCCCCCGGCAAGCCCGAAGCTCTCGAAATAAGGCTCGCGGAATTTGAAGACCACTTCGTAATCGCCGAGTTTCTCGACGCTCTTGATCTTCTGGTAATACGCCCGCTCACGAGGCGCGTTCACCTGTGGATTCATGATCCAGTCAAAGGTCCAGACGACATCGTCGGCCGTCATGGGAACCCCGTCGGAAAATGTCACGCCATGCCGGAGTTGAAACACGATCTCCAGGGCCACTGGAAGATCGGGATCGGCAAACAACACTTCGTCTGAAACGCCTTGCTCGCGCAGCGGTTCGACATACGCCTTCCATGCGTCGCTGTTGTCCTTGATCTGCCAGCTTGTCGCCAGCAGGGGCACATCTTCCAGCGTGTAGGGATCGCGGTAAACCAGTGTCTCAAGCACACGGTTTTGAACGATCGTTCCATAGACATCGCTGGAGACGATCGGCGTCAGCGTCGGAACCTTCGTGCCAAAGTTGTCGATCAGCCAATCGCCGTTCGCAAAGCCCGGCAATGCCTGCGCGGCTTTCAGACGCGCGAACGGATCATCTTTCGCGTCCAGGGCGGGACGAGTGGCCGCTCCCTGCCCGATGACGATCCCTTCATTGAGTTGACGCCGGATCGCGGCGAGATCGCGGGTTTGATTCTCGACGGCTTGTTGCAGTTCCAGGATCTTCGGCCATTGGCGATCCCGCTGCGCCATGGACAGCCACACCATCACCATCAGCACGATCACCATCGTGTAGAGAATCAGGTCCTTGATACCGAAGCGGTTTTCCATGTCAATCCATATCCAGTAATCGGCCGCGGGTTGCAGCATTGGCGCCGGAAAAGCTCAGATTTTCGCCTGTTCACGGCGCGGGTCGAGGACATCGCGCAGGCCGTCGCCGAGAAAATTGAGGCTCAGCAGCGTGATTGCCAGCAACGTACACGGAAACAGCAAAAGCCACCAGTTGCTTTGCACTGGATTGAGCGCCAGCAGCAGCCCGTTGCTCGCCAGCGATCCCCAGGTGGGTAGCGGATCCTGGATGCCGATGCCCAGAAAACTCAGGAAACTTTCCTGAAGAATCGCCTGAGGGATGATGAGGGTGGCGTAAACGATGATCGGGCCGACGAGATTGGGCAGCAGGTGTCGGGTGAAGATTCGCCACTCGGTCAATCCCGAGGCGCGGCAGGCCTCGATGAAGGGCTGCGATCGCAGCGAAAGCACCTGCCCGCGCACCACGCGCGCCATCGTAAGCCACGACACCAGGCCGATGGCGCAAAAGAGGACGATGATCCCTCTCACCCGTCCACCGCCGAAGGCGATCTGCAAAAGGATGACCAGGAGGATGTACGGCAGCCCGTACAGGACATCGACGAACCGCATCAGGAACGCGTCGGTCTTTCCCCCGCGATATCCAGCGAGTAGACCGACGAACACGCCGAGAAGGACCGAGATCAGCGCCGCGAGGATGCCAATGCCCAGGCTGAGCGTTCCACCGAGCAGGCATCGTTCCAGCAGGCTCCTTCCGAGATTGTCCGTGCCGAACCACTGCGGCACGCTGAATGGCGACGGGCTTTGCCGCGCTTCGTCGGGATTCTGATAATCGAAGTAGAGCGCGCCATCGGGCGCGTTCAACGTAAACGGCAGCGTGATGACGCACAGGGCGATCATCGCCAGCAGAAGCCCCCCGCCGATCAACACCCGCCGGCTGGCGAGGATGCGATCGAGCAGGCCATCGCCCTTCTCGGGAATCGCGATCGCGGGAATGGAGGCGGGATCGAGGCTGGTCATAGCGCCTTGACCTCCAGGTCGATGCGCGGATCGACGAACGTGTAGGCGATGTCCACCAGCAGGTTGAAGGTCAGCAGGAAGACGGAGTAGACGAGCACGGTTCCGAGAATGAGCGTCTGGTCACGGTTGATGACGCTGTTGACGAGATGCTGCCCCAGGCCGGGGATGTTGAAGACTTTTTCGACGACGAACGACCCCGTCAGGGTCGCGGCCGCGGCCGGACCGAGATAACTCAGCACCGGCAGGAACGCATTGCGAAAACAATGATGCCAGATGACGGAGGAGCGCCGAAGCCCCTTGGCGCGGGCGGTCCGGACAAAATCCGCGCTGAGCACCTCGATCATCGAGACGCGCGTCAGCCGGGTGATGTACGCCATCGGCATGAGCGAGAGCGCGATTGAAGGAAGGATGAGGCTGTCCCATGTACCCCACGATCCGATCGGAAACCATCGGAGTTGCACGGAGAACACCAGCAGCAGCACGCCGGCCGTCACGAATGACGGAAGGCTGATGCCGATCAGCGCGATCGAAAGGCTCATCCAGTCAATGAGGCCTCCGCGCCGCACCGCCGCCAGCGTGCCGAGGAACACGCCGACGATCAACGCGATGATCAGCGCAAGCAATCCGAGCGTGATCGAAACCGGAACCGACGCGGCGAGGATTTCATTCACCGACCATCCCTTCTGCGCCATGCTCGGTCCCAGATCGCCTTCGAGGATCAGTCGCCTGGGATAAGTCGCGAGAAATCGCCACCAGGTGTCGGCGTGATACTGCTCCTCGAGTATCCGCTTGGCCGTCGCGTCCAGCGAACGGTCCGCCTGGTCGAACGGCGAGCCTGGCGCCAGCCATGCCAGCGCGAACGTCAACAGGTAGATCACCGTGAGGATCAATGGAAACTGCAAAAGGCGGATGGTGATGAAACGAAGCATGAGAAGGAACGGGAATCTGCCGGCCGCTAAGGGTTGGAATCCGTGTTCGCCCTGTCATCCTCGACGCTGATCGTGTGATACACGAAAAGGCCCTGTGGGCGAAGGTTGATGCCCCGAATGTTCGGGCGGTACAGAAACGCGTTGGTGTAAACGAAAACCGGAATGATGGGCGCGTCGCGATTGAGAACACCCTCCGCCTGCGACAGCAGCGCCAGCCGCTTGCCCGCATCAGTTTCGGCGGCGGCGGAATCGAGAAGCCGGTCATATCGCTCATTCACCCAGCCGGCATCGTTGCCGTGGCTGGTCGAGTGATATTTGTCGAGAAACGTCGTCGGATCATTGTAATCGCCGATCCAGCTTGCGCGGGCGATCATGTATTCCTTCTTGTTCAGCCGCTCACGAAACCGCGCCAATTCCATTCCCTGAAGCTCGACATCCACCCCCAGCTCGTCCAGCCACTGGCGGCGGATGATCTGGGCCACATCCGCGTGATGCGAGCCGTTGTTGTAGATCAGGGTGATGCGCGGCAGACCGGCGCCGTTGGGATATCCCGCCTCCTTGAGCAACTCCCGGGCGCGCCGTGTATCACGCGCAAGGCCTTCGGGCGTCGGATAATTCAGGAAAATCCCCGGCGGGATGTAGTTGTCCGTCGTCGGTTCGCCGGTGCGGGTCACCAGGTCAACCACCGGTTGCTTGTCGATCGTCATCGCGAATGCCTGCCGCACGCGAACATCGTGAAACGGATTGGGCGTTCCATCGGAAAAGGTCGGCTGGCAGTTGATCGAATAGAAATAGGTTCCGAATCCTGGGGAAACATGTAGATCGGGATCATGGCGCGCCAGCAGTTCCGAAGCAATGTTCGCATCGACCTGCAACAGCCAGTCCACCGCGCCGCTGTGATACATGAGATACATCGCCAGCGGATCCTCACATGCGATCTGATCGATGATTTTCGGTTTGACGGCCTCGCGATTCCAGTAATGCTCGCTGGCCTCGACGCGTACATGCCGCCGAAAAGCCCACTCGGTCAGCCTGTACGGGCCGTTGGTCACCAGATGCGGCGGATGCGTGTAGGACTCGTGATATTGCGTACGTCCCGTCGGAAGAATGTGGGCGAAGGCCCGCATCGATTCCTCATGCGAGGGGAAAAACGCGGGAAATGCGGTCAGACCCAGAAAGTAGGCGGTGGGCTGAACAAGCTTCACCTGGAGGGTGAGGTCATCGAGCGCCTTCATTTCCACGGAATCAAAATCCGCCGGCCGATCCCGGGAAGGCTCGGCGAACCGGTTCTGATAGTCGCGCGCGCCGACGATGCAGTGAAAGAGGTGGGAATATTCATCCGGCGATTCGAGGATCCGCCGCCAGGAGAAGATGAAGTCGCCTGCGACGACGGGATCGCCGTTGGTCCACCTGCCGTCGGGGCGCAGGTGAAAGGTATAGACCATCCCATCTTCGGAAATGTCGCATGACGACGCGGCGCCCGGAACGGGTTCGAGCGTTTCGGGATCAAGCGTGTAAAGCCCTTCCCAGAGCGCGTAGGCGAGACGAATGTCCTGCGCCCAGCTCATGCGGGTGAGATCGAGCGTGTTGACGTCGCCACGATTGATGTAGGTGAGATCGGCTCGCCGGCGGGCGGTTTCCCCCGACCAGACCATCGCACCAGCCAGCAGGATCAGCAGCGCCAGCGGGATGCAGAGTATTCGTCCCATGCTTGAATGGAGTCAATGCCCGATCACTCGGGCTGTTGTTCCGTCGTCGCAGCGCCGGCGCCATCCCCCATCGGCGATGATTCGTTTCCGACGATGACGGGAGGCGGTTGAATGTCGGCGAAGGCGGGGGCGGCGTGAATGGCCGGATAGATCGACTGGACGCGCTCGAGAATCGTCGCGCCGTTCATGGCATTGGTGATATCGCGCGCCTCCTTGGCGGCGGCGCGGATGCCCTGATCGCCCATCCGATCGCCGACGACATCGATCGCCGCCGCCACCAGCGGGATGATGTTGGCAAGCTCGCGGCGCTTGGCGGCATCAACCGTCCTGGCGGCCCACTGCCCATGCAGGGAAACGAGGTTGGAGAGCAACTGCATGGTCTGCCGACGCTGCTGATCGCTCATCGCCGTCCAGATCCGCTCCTCGGTCAGATAGAGCGTGGCCTTGGTATCGGACGCGGGTTCATCGAGGGGCGCCTGGGGAAGGCGCGCCACTCGCGATTCGAGAACCTTGATCATCTCGGGGACGACCGCCAGGAACATCTGCATATTGATGTTCCGGTTGAACAGATCCAGCGAGAGGGCATCATACGCTTCGTGGGCGATCAACCCGGACTCGAAGCGCGTCACGGCCTGCGAGATCGGTCCCGACGGGGCCGAACCGTTGACGGCGGGCGGGAGAATATCCTTTTCCTGGAGGATGATCATCGCGGGGAGCAGCGTCTCTCGGGCGATGCGCAGGCCCCACAGGGCGACCGGCTCCTGCTTGTCGTTGATGAACTCCATGATGTCGGGGTGCTCGGCGTTGAGGATCACCATCTTCGCCGCGCGCCGCGTCTTGCCGCCGCTCTTGATCACGCCGGCGAACGCGTCGTACCCCT
>CAYUNS010000122.1:0-6282 GCA_964446155.1 uncultured Tepidisphaeraceae bacterium
CTGAAAGGCATCGGCGAGAAAAAGATACAGGCGATTCAGGAGGGCATCACCCTGCGCTCGCAATCGGCCGGGCGGATGGGTATCGCCCTCGCGATTCCAATCGCCGAGGCAATCGTCGAGCGCGTCCGCGCGCTGAAGCAGGTCAGGCACGCCGAAATCGCCGGCAGCCTGCGCCGGAGGCGCGAAACCATCGGCGATGTGGATGTCATTTGCGCCTTGAAAGGCGATGCGTCCGGCGAGGAGGTCTCGGCCGAGTTCGTGGCGTTTCCCGAGGTCGAAAAAATCCTCGTTCAAGGCCCAAGCAAAGCCAGCGTTCTCGTCGTCGGCGGATTACAGGTGGATTTGCGCATCGCGCCCGCGGAGAACTTTGGCGCGACGCTGCTCTATTTCACCGGCTCCAGGGAACACAATGTCAAGCTGCGCGGCAGGGCGCTGGACCAGGGAATGACGCTCAATGAGTGGGGGCTTTATCGCCTGGACGAATACGACAAGTCCGCCAAGAAAACCGCCGAAGCGCCTCCCATCACCGCCGTCGCGAGCAAGACCGAATCCGATATCTACAAAAAGCTCGGCCTGCCTTACATCGAGCCTGAACTGCGCGAGGATCGCGGCGAGCTTCCCGCCGCTCTCGGCGGGAAACTGCCCAGGCTCATCACCCTCGCCGACATTCGCGGCGATCTCCACACGCACACCACCGCCTCCGATGGCATCGCCACCATCGAGGCGATGGCACAAGCCGCCGCGGCGCGCGGATACGCTTTTCTCGCCATCACCGATCACTCCAAAAGCCAGGTCATCGCCAACGGCTTGACCGCCGAGCGCCTGCTCCGGCATGTGAAGGAGATTCGCAAAGTTGCCGAGCGCGTCAAGGGGCAGATCAAACTGCTCGCCGGCTGCGAGGTCGATATCCTGGTCGATGGCCGGCTTGATTTTGAAGAGGCGATCCTCGCGGAGCTGGACATCGTCGTCGCAAGCCCGCACGTCTCGCTCAAGCAGGACGAGAAGAAGGCGACCGACCGCATCCTTCGCGCGATTGAGACTCGCCACGTCAACATCATCGGCCATCCCACCGGTCGGCTCATCGGTGGCAGGGCGGGGCTGCCTCTCGATTTCTCCCGCCTTTTCCCCGTCGCCGCCGCAAACGGCACGGCGATGGAGATCAACGCCGGCTATCCCCGTCTCGATCTCAACGAGATCGCCGCCCGCAGCGCGATCGAATCCGGCGTGATGCTCTCGATCAACACCGACGCGCATGCGCCCGAGCAATTCGCCGGCATCTCGCTGGGCCTGAACGTCGCCCGGCGCGCCTGGGTGACATCGGCGAACGTCATCAACTGCCTGTCCTATGAGCAGTTGCGGCAATTCCTCCGCCGAAAAAGGTAGAGCTCGCCGGAAATATCGCCCCCAAAAGAATTTCGTGCGAAACTGTTTCAATGCCGCCCCGGACTCGATATACAAAGTACCGGGAACATCGCGCGATTTTACACGTCTGAGTGACTGTAGCCGTTCGTTCATAGTGGTTGTCGGAACGTCTGTGAAAAGGAATGTCCATCATGCATTGGCGAATGTTGTTTGGGTGGGTCGCCTTGTTGTGTCTTGCCGCGCTTACGCAGGCGGACACACTTGTGCTCAAGGACGGGCGGCGGTTTACCGGCGAGGTCACCGAAGTCGGTGGTGAATTCGCCATCGAGACGCGCTATGGTGTTGTGCGTATTGCCCGCGACAATGTCGAGCGACATCTCAGGAATGAAGCTCCCGCGCCCGCCGAGCCTCCGACCGAGGCGCGCAGGCAGTCGAATTTCGTCGTCGGAGAAGCCTACGGCATTCTTGTCGATGGGCAGGCCATGCAGGCGCGCGAGCTTTTCCAGCGCGCGATCACGCTCGATGGACGAAATCCCGAAGCCCATTACGGCGCGGCGATGGCCAGCCTTTATCTCGGGGAATGGCAATCTGCCGTCACTTCGTTCAATCGCGCCGAAACGCTCGGTTACGTCGATGAACGCGCGCTGGTTCTCAACCGCGCCCTCGCGCAGCTCAATGGCAATGCGGGCATGCGCGCCGTCAAGGAGATACGGGAATACATCGCCGCCAACAGCGCCGTTCCCGATGAAGGACTGTTGAACGCCCTGGCAATCTGCCTCCACAACGCCGACGACAATGCCCGTCGTTCCCGTCTCTTCGAGGAAGCGCAGGAGTTCCATGCCGCTCACAACGCCCTGCTGGAAAAGACCCGTCCCGGTCAAAAACGGTGGGGGGTTGGCTGGATTTCCGCCGGGGAAGTCGAAGCAAAACACCAGTCCAATCGCATCCTTGAAGAACAGGCCGAGCTTGTCGAAAAAGAAATCGACGCCGCTCGGCGGACGCTGGATGATGAAAACGCCGAGTTGAAAAAGACGCGGTTGCTTCAAAGACGCGGTCTCGCTTCCGACCTCGACGTTAAGGAGCAACAAGCCAGGGTGAATGGTTTTGCGAAAGAAGTGGCGCGGCGCGAAAGCGACCGCGAAGCCATTCTCTCGCGGATGGACCAGCCCGATTGGCCGGAAGGGATCGAGTTGGTTCCACCGGTCATCCCCGGCTCGAGCGCCGAGTCGATCGCCTCGGCCGACCGAATCGCGCTTCCGCCTCTCGCAATTGAACCGCAGGCAACGGTCGCGGAGGATGCGCCTCCGCAATTGCCCGATCCATCACCGTTGCGCTTCGCTGATGAAAAGGGCGGCATCGTCGTGCCGGAGCCTGAAGAAAAGGGAATCCGCAAGAGAGAGCGGCCTGCTGCGGCGTCCGCTCGGGGTGGAGTGCGGCAGATGGCGGCCTTCCCCATCGCGCCCGATCTCGCCGTCACCGCCGCCGCTCCTTTGGAGGGAATTGATCGCGTCAAGCTTCAGGCTTCCGACGGCACGAACCTGACCGCCACCGTCGTTCGACGCGATGCCGGCGCCGGCCTTGCCCTGCTGCGCCTTGTCGAAAAGAAATTCGCCTATTTCTCTCTCTCCAACGCCTTTGAAGGCGGCGAGATCGATTGCGTCTGCTTTCCCGTCGTCAACATTTTTGAACCTCGCGCGGAGCTTGTCGCCGGACAGGCTCCACCGGCGGGGGTGAACTGGCAAATCAAGCTCACCCGGCATCCACGTCTCCCCGGAGGCCCGCTTCTGGTCGACGGGCGGATTGTCGGCGTCGAATTGGTCGGGCCGACTACGGATTCAGCGGCTGTGCCCGCGGCGACGCTGGCGGAATTGAAGGCCTTCCTCGGAGACGATCTCCCGAAATCGCCCAGCCGCCACAAGCCGGATCCCGTTTCAGCCATGCTGCTGGTCACCCTCCCCGAATAGTTGCAGAACACCGCCTGGTTTATCGCATCCAGGGCGAAAGGATGATTGATCGTGTCCGATACTGTCGCGTCATGTTCCGTGTGTGGTGAGCCGCTCTCGAAGATGGATCTGTCCGTCGAATCGGCGGGGAACGTTTGTGCCGGCTGCGCCATTGCGTCCGCGACGGCGGCGACCTCCACCGGCCGTCAATTGAAATCCGCCGCGCGGATACAGCGCGAGCGCAAGGCGAAACGCTCGAAAAAGATCGTCGTCGTCACCAGTATCGGCGCCGTGCTCGCATTTACGCTGGCGGGATGGATCCTCACCCGTAAGGAAGGCCGCGCGGAATTTCAGCAGGAGTATTTCGATCGGCACGCCGAAGCGCGGCAATTGCTCCGGCAGGGGCGTTACGAGGAATCGCTTGCCGCCTTCGCGAATCTCGAAGCCCTTCATGCCCACAGGCCCGACGACTTCTCCGATGTCGCCGAAGCCCACGCGCAAGCCAGGCATGAAGCGGATGACGCCTATGCCCGCGCCGCGGACGCCTATATCCACAAGGCCGAAATCCTCCTGCAGAACGGGGAGAAGGAACAGGCGTTGATCGATTACCGCACCGCGCGCGACTTCATCCTCTCGCACAAGGATCACACCGCCTCGCCGGAAATGCTTCAACGTATGGAATCGATCCGAATGGAGATCGAGAAGAAGTGAGCGCAAAAAAGTGGGCCGAAGGGGAGCCACCTCCTTCGGCCCGCAACAAAATTATTTCACCAGAAGATAGTCCGTTCCTCAGACTCGTCAATACCCGACCTCGAAGAAATCCGCATTGGGTAATCCCATGGTCAAAGTCAATGAGTAACATACCCACGACGAATCGGAGCATCGAACCAATGAAGTTCTCAAAGATAAATCGCTCTTTGGGTTTTGTCGCGATGCTGTGTGCTTCGGCGCCAATGGTCATTTTCGCCGAGGAGTACCGGGGACCATTCCCGAAGGGACATCCGGTTGAAATACGTGCATCCGCTGCATGGTCGGACGGCATCTCGAAAGGGCGTATCCTCAACTTGTCGAACGAGACCGTCCCGCTGGACGTGCGGGTCGCCGGCAATGCAATGGGACCAATACTATGGCGCAATTCGATCGAACCAATTATGCCTCTTGGAGTCGGCCCCAAGTGGGTAGCGGGCGCACCGATGCCCAACCCGATTACGGAGGCCGAGATCCAACCGGATGAATATATCGGAATTGAAGCGGTACTCGACGAGGTGCAATGGTCTGAAAAATTCCGCTTCAACACCATGCGCGCGGATGAGGATGAAACCTGGGCCATGAGCTATGTGGCGCGCCTGGCCCGCCGTGGCGCCGATGGTTGGCTCGAATATCGCGAGCCGTTGCTCTCGAGTAATCGCGTCGTCATCAACCCGGACGACGTACGACGGATGAATCGTCGAGCCAAACCGGCCAAGACGAAGGATGCCGAGCAGATTGGCGATATCGAGCGCTTCCGCCTGGCAGCGGAGTTCGATGAAGAGGTGGGTGGACGCCTGTATCTCGACGTGATCTGCGATCGCCCCAGGAAACTGCGCGTCGAGCAGCGGCAATTCGTGCCGGAGGGGATGTACATCGACCTGCGAACCATCGAACCCGATGCGTTCACATGGGTGATCGAGGCGAATGGTAAGGAACTGGCTCGCGGCTCGTTGGACGCCATGGTGGACCGCGAAGCGGAACAGGCGGAGGAAGCCGGCGACAACCCGCGCGAGGCGGCCGCCCGTCCGGTCTTCATGCAACGCGGACAGATCGTCGGACGCATGGTGAATATCCCCGGAACGCCGATCCTGCATCATCTTCAGGCGTTCTTCGACGACGCAAAGAGGCTTGATGCAACCTGCACGCTCACATTCACCGCCGCCTGCCGGATCCCAACCGGCCCCATCGAAACCCCCGCCGACGGCGAACCGATCGTCGGCACGCTGACCGCCAGGCCGCTGACCATCACCCGCGAGGCGTACGAGCGCATCGCCGGCCTGTCACCACCCAACCCGGCGGGCGCGCGGTAAACGCTCGAATCCAGGCCGGGCGCTCCTGTCGGGCAATGAAACGGGGACGCGGCTAGCGACAACAGTCTACCCATTCCCTCCCAAAGCGGACACACCCTCCGCATTGGAGGTCTTCGCCGCGCGCCGCCTTGCGGTCAGAGCAGTTTCTTGAGCAGCGGTGCGATCTGTTTCCAGATCGCCGGATCGCGCGAAGCATAGAGGATGTTCGTCTTCAACCAGTCCACCGGGTTGCCGATGTCATGCCGCCGCGCCTCCAGCGTCACGCCATGAATAGGCTCACGTTCGAGAAGCAGCTTCAGGGCGTCCGTCAGTTGAATCTCACCGCTCCGGCCGCGCGGTGTGCGATCGAGGCAGTCGAAAATCGCCGGCGTGAGAATGTATCTCGCCGCGATGGCGAAGTCGCTCGGCGCTTCCTTCCTTGTCGGCTTCTCGACGAGCGCGTCGATCCTCAAGACGCCTTCGCGCAGCATTGTTCCGCCGATGACGCCATAGCGCTCCACCTTCTCCATCGGAACCTGTTCCAGGCCGATGATTGAAGTGCCCAACTCCCGGTAGGCGTCGATGAGTTGTTTCGTCGGTCCGACGCTTCCGCTGAAAATCGTATCGCCGAGCAGGCATGCGAACGGCTCGTTCCCAACGAACCGCTGCGCCTGAAGCACCGCGTCTCCCAGCCCGAGCTGGTCCGGCTGGCGCGTCGCATGGATCTTCACCTTCACCATCAGCTCGCGCAGCGACGCCAGCAGTGCGTCTTTTCCACCGGCCGACAGCCGATCCTCGAGTTCCTTGTTGCGGTCGAAATGATCCTCGATCGCCCGCTTGTCGCGCGAGGTGACGAGCAGCACATTCTCCGCGCCGCCGGCCGGAGCCTCGCTCGCCGGCGATCGCGGGTGTCGGCGGTCCGGGCGAGAATGGAGCAC
>CAYUNS010000122.1:6292-11409 GCA_964446155.1 uncultured Tepidisphaeraceae bacterium
ATTCTCCGCGCCGCCGGCCGCGGCTTCCTCGATGACATACTGAATCGTCGGACGATCCAGAACGGGCAGCAATTCCTTCGGCACCGCCTTTGCCGCCGGCAGCATCCGCGTTCCAAACCCGGCCGCGGGAATGACGGCTTTTCCAATCGGGCGTTTTGTGTCCTGGTGATTCATCGGCATCCGCGAATTCAATTGTCGAAGACCAGCGGTCTCAGGACGACGCAGCGGATCTCCGCGAGCGCATCGACGAGCCGCTGATATTGCCGGCCGTCCCGATAAACCCCCACGATCGCGCCGCCGCTGCCCGCGAACTTGGCGCTGGCGCCGGCGCGCCGCGCGGTCATCACCATGCGGTGATTTTCCGGTGCGATGTTCATGATCGTCCGGCGCAGATCATAGTTTTCATTGGTCACCTGGTGCAGGGCGTCCCAGTCGCCGGCGAGCAGGGCGTCCCGGCCGCGATCGGTGAGATCGCGGTACGCGGCCATCGCCCCGACCACCGCCTCGTCGCCGCGGTTGTAAAGATCGCGCAGGTTGCGATGCGCCACATCGCTCACCTCCGCGCGGGCCGGATCATAAGCGACATACAGCGGCGGGGGGCTTGCGGGACGCAACTCCTCATAAATGCCGTATCCGTTCTTTTCCAGGTGCTCGCGGTCGAAGTCCATGTACACCATGCCTTCATAAGTCTGGATTACCCGATCCTGCAACCCCGCCGCGATTCCCAGTTCCTCCTTTTCCACCGACAGGATGACCGTCGGCAGCAGGCGCATGGGAATCTCCACTTCATAAAACCGCATCAGCGCCCGGAGCATCGCCGTCACGATCGCGCTGCTCCCGGAAAGACCCACCAGCCGTGGAATGTCGCTGTCATACGAAACCGTGAAATTGCGATGCCGCAGCGCGATGTCGTTCGCCGCGCAATAATCGTTGAATCGCTTGATCGTCGCCTTGATCAGCCGCATCCCGCCGTAATAGCCGTGCAGCCTGATGTCGCGGAGAAACTCGGGCACGCTCTCGAATTTTCCGAGATCGCCCGCGTTGGGAACGATTTCCATGTGCGGACTTTCCCACAGCTTCACGGTCGCCGCGAAGTTGCGGATGATGAATGAAATCGTTTTGCCGAAATATCCATCCGAGGGATTTCCGACCAGCCCCGCGCGGGCATGTGCCTTGCCGATGATGATCATGATGGTTCCGAAAGCCGTTCGAGAGGAATCATGGATCGCACCGCCTTGCCCGTGCGGGCGTCTCCGCCCATCACCGGGATCGTTTGGGGAGTCGCGACCGCCGCGCCGTTCTTCAGATGGCGGAGAACATACTCGGCCGTTCTCCCTCCGATGCGAATCCCAAACTGACGGATGAACCGCCGCTGCATCTCCGAAGCATCCACCTCGCGCTCCTTCCGCTTATTCCCCTCGGTGAAGATGATACAGAAACCAGGTGTCGTTTCCATTTTCATGAATGAGCCGGAGCCTCGGATGGTCCTCCAGCCGGCGCGACGCGACGATGTAACTCGCCCCGTACATGTCCGCGGTTTTCACCAACCGCTCGGCCGGCAGGGCGCGATACCGCTCACCGATCGCATCGAGCGTCTTTTTCATGGGAATGGGCAGTGATCGCAGATCCTCCATCCCCAGCACCTGCTCGAGGCGATCCCGCCATTCCGCAAGCTCGCCGCTGAATTGCGCGACGCCCTTGAAATTGATGACGATCGCCCGCCGGGCGCGCAGTCGAAACGCCTGCTCCTGCGGCGGGACGAGAAAGACGGCATCGACCGGCGTATGACCGCGCACATGGTCGCACATCGCCAGGTAATCGGCATCGTCCACGATCGCCACCTCCACGCCCAGCCGGCGGTTCCACGAGACGATCAGAATCCCCGCCAGCAGCACGATGCCTCCGATATGCAGAAGGTTTCGGCCGCGCTGCGGCAGGCGCAACGCCAGCCATTCATGAACCACCGGCATCGCCGTCAGAAAGATGAACAAAAACACCGGCCCACGATGCAGCCGGATGTACCGTCCAATCCAGGTGACGAAATCAATCCCGCGATCTTCGAGCAACAGGAAAAGGGCGGTCCCGGCGATCAGCGCGATCGGCAGGGCGGTCATGAGTCGTCGTGACGTCTTTTGACCGCATGCTCCCGAGTCCTGGATCAGCCACGCCGCGGCGATGCAGTTGAAAAGCGTCACATAGATGCTGAAGCGATAGAGACTCATCTGGACGAGCCTCTCGCTGACATACCAGACCCCCGCGAAAATCAGCGCGATCAGCAGCACACCGCAGATCAGCAGATAAATCCTCATCGCTTCGCGGCGGCTCCGGGCGTCATCGCCATCGGCTCCGTTTCGCCGCGCGCGCAGCCCCGCCCATATTGCCAATGGCATGGTCCACAAAAAGCAAACCCACAGCGCCACGGGCCAGCTTGAAGGATCGTAATGATGGGGATGGCGCAGCCGCACATACAGATCGATGAATTCACCCAATGGCATCCCGCCGCCGCGCTCGCTCCCGGCCGATAGTGCCATGCCGATGTTGATCATCGACAGGCCGATCGCCAGGACCGAGCCTGCCGCAAACCCGCGCGTCGCCAGGGACCGCACCGCGGAACCGATTCCTTTCCCATCCCGCGTCTTGTCGCACACACACCATGCCGACATCGCCATCCACACGCCGATCCCCATCACCGCATGATTCAGGTGAAACAGCCCCGCCGCGCCCAGCCACGCGCCCGCCCATCCCGGTTTTCCCGCGATCCAGAAATAGAATCCCCACAGCATCGCCACATTGGCGATATTGCTCGGCAGAAACGCCGCATCCTGCAAAAAGTGATATACCCCCAGGCCCAGCCCCCCGGCCGACAAGTGGAACAACACCACCGACACCAGATAGGTTTTCCACGTCCCTCCGAGGCGCAGCGTCAGTTGATGCCATCCCAGGTGCATCGCGAACAGCAGCAGCAGATATCCCACAAGAAATCCCGGCTCCAGCAGATTCCATCGCAGCAACAATTCTGTGATCGCGCCGAAGATCGCGTGATACTGAAGCGTCTGCGTGGCGAACCAGTCCTTCGCCAGCAATTCCGGCGAAGCCTTGCGCAGCGCGTCGATCAGGTAGACCGTGTGATTGCTTTGCCCAAACTGATACCCCCGCAGGCAGAGCGTCATCGCCATTCCGAACGCAATCACGAACGCGCCCGACAAAATCCGCGCACCGATCGGCTCTGGTGCGCGCGGGGAAGGGGAGAGAGAATCCGAACTCATGCCGCGAGAGTAACCGACCCGCCTATCGGGAGGTACTCCCGCCGCCAAAACCGTGCGAGAATGTGCGAACCTCTCCCTGGGAACCATCGACCGGCGCGTGCTATAATGGAGGCGATGAGCGTCAATTCCCTTGGATTTGGTTTTCGCCCGGTTCCTCGGCCGGAAGGGGACCATGTCGAGCATGTCATCGTCCAGCGGCCTTTGCAGCGCGTCCTGACCTTCACCGGCCGATCGATCGATGACGTGGTGAACGACCCCATCGCCAAGCGCGAAGTCCTTGGGTACTACAAGCTCCACAAATGGGTCCAGCGCCAAGGGGAAATCACCGAACTTGAACGACAGTGGAACAAGTAGAACACCCAGACTCGGAGAAGGCCCGGCTCATCGAGGCGATGGGAATCAACCCTTCCTTCCGTTTTTCATCCTGACGAGCCAAAGTGAAAGCCGCTCGATCGGCGCCTTCGCATATTCCATCTGCAATTCCGCATCGGTTTCATATCGGCGAGCGGGGATCCGGCGCGACGGGATGCTCAGCGACAGTTCGCGTTCCGCGAACGGCCAAGGCGATACGGCGATGGTGTCGGTTCCGATCGCAGCCAGGCGCAGCTCGGTCGGCGGCGCGCCTGCGGCGGACTGGATTCTGTCGATGGTCGGGAAAAGCGCCTCGGTGCAGCAGAGATCCAGGCTGATGCGATCCATCGCCTGTAACAACCGGAAATCGTAGCGCAGCCGGTCCTCATCCGCGCCAGCGCCCGTCGCCGCCAATCCCTGCTCCAGCGGGATGTCGATTCGCATGTCCAGTTGCCTGCGCAAGGATTCCTGGCGTTCGATTTCACGATGCTGGAACTTGTTCAGCTCGAACAACTCATGGGGAGCATGATTTCGATCGTCCGGTCGATGTCCATGCTCCATTGCGAAGGTGGACAGCGCCAATATATGCAGGCTGACGAGCAGGCCGGCGTAAGGATCATGTCGCTGCGCGATGTCGGCCGACATGGACCAGACGCGCGTCGCAAGCCGCATGGGAATCTCGAAAACATGCAGCGGCTTGCCTTCAGGATTCAGCGTCGGCTGATCGTCATGCACCGGCCAGCCGGCATCATGCAGGCGAATGCCCTGCACGGCGATGGCGGAGAGCGGCTCGAATTGACGGGGATCGAGAGCCATCGCAAGCTCGCCGGCAAGAAGGGCGTGGTCATGCTGGGTGATGAGCGTGAAGGTCTCGGGGCTGTCGCGGCGGATCATGACGGCATGGTACGAAGGACCAACCAGCGAGGAAAGTCGGTCCATCCGGCAAGATATTTTCAAAATCCCGCCGTTCTGCCGTACACTGAACAACGCCGTCAGTCAGGGAGATGACATGGACACAATGTGGTTGACGATCCTGGCGCTGCTTGGTCTTGGAGTGCGCGTCGGGCAGACGCTTCAGGCGACGGGAATGAGCCGATCGAAGAACGCCGCCGGCGCGGTGGCGCGCGCAATGATCGATCTGTGCCTGGCGACGCTGGCATTCTGGGCGATCGGTTCGGCGATCATGCACCAGGAGGGCAATCGTCTCTTCGGCGTGGCGACGAATCATCTCTTTCGGATTCCGCCCCCGATCGCACATCTGTGGTTGGCGCATGCGATGATGGTGCTGATCGGAACCGGTCTGATCGGTGGGGTGCTGGCCGAGCGATCGCGGTTCCGCGTGACAGGATTGGCCGCGGTGATGCTGGCGGGGGTGGTCATTCCGATTGCCGGCATGTGGGCATGGAATGGGTGGTTGCATGACATGGGATTCATCGATGTTGCGGGCGCGTCGGTCGTGCATGCGCCCGTCGCGGCCATCAAGCCGGCCGTCACATGCAC
>CAYUNS010000123.1:0-4733 GCA_964446155.1 uncultured Tepidisphaeraceae bacterium
GAATCGGCAAAACGAACCCAAACGAACCCACGCGGAAAGGCGAGGAGGTGAAAATACAAAACGAACCCACGGCCGAACCCCTCAGGCGATCATCCGCAGGGCGGGACGGTGGTTCCGCCGCTGTCGTTTCCACGAATGAACACGAATCCGCGCGGATGAGGCCGGCCCCACGCGCTGGCGGGGAGGTGAATCGGCAAAACGAACCCAAACGAACCCGCGGGGGAAGGGCGAGGAGGTGAAAATACAAAACGAACCCACGGGCGAACCTCTGCGGAGCGGCAGGCGAAGGAAGAGGGGTTTGGTCATGCTCTCATAACGGCGGGCGCCAAGAATGGGGGCGGGTCAGGAGGTCAGGGCGGGCATCGCCGCCATCCGCGGATGGGAGGATGACCACCTCCCATGAGGTCGTCAGAGGCTGAATTTCCGCCGCTGGCGATGGCTCTGCCAAAAAAATCGAGTCCAGATGCAATTCAGTTGCATTGGCTGGTGACATGGGGTATGGTTGTCCGGTACACATGGATCGATTCCGTCGCATCCTCGCCCTGGTGGCCCTTCTCGCGGTGATCTGCGTCACCACGGGCGCGGCCAAACTGCTGCATGAGCGGATCGAACACGCCGCGGCGTCAATCCTCGCCGACGCGCACGCCGGGCATCATCATCCCGGTGGTGACCACTCCCGCCCCCTTCCCGCCGGGCACACGGATTTCCATCATGCCTGCCTGACCTGCGCGATGCTCTCCGCGCTGAGCGGAAACGGCCTGACGCCGCCGTCGGGCGCTGTCGTTCTGGTTCTCGATCCCCCCCGCCCCGCGACTCGGTCGGCCGGCGGGATTTGTCTTCCCTCCGTTCCCTTCATCGCCGACGCCGCCCCGCGCGGTCCCCCCGTCGCCTGAATCCATCCTTCGTTGCCCGCGCGCCTCGCTCCGATCACGCATGACGTGATCTCCGGGACGAGCGCTGCTCTCCACCGATTGTTTTGAAGCGGGTCTGTGCGCCCGTGAAAGGTGAAGCCATGCGCCATCTCCGCGCCTTCACGCTTGTCGAATTATTGGTCGTGATTGGAATCATCAGTGTCCTGATCGGCATCCTGTTGCCCGCGCTGAGCGCGGCCCGACGCGCGTCGGACCGCACCAACTGCCTCAGCAACATGCGCAGCATGCAAATCGCCCATTGGATGTACATCACGGACAATAAGGGTTACATGATCCAGGCCGGCCTGTCGCACGGCGGGCACACGCCGAACGAAGAGGCGGCGTGGATTCATACGCTCTCGGTGTACTACGGCCAGTCTCTGCTCCATCGCTGTCCCTCCGATGTCAGCCCCCACTGGCCGGGCGGATCGCCGGTGCCCGGCTCGACCGACACCTACCGCCGCACCAGCTATGGCATCAACAGCTTCCTGGACGTGAACATGGTTCCGTGGGGCGGACCCTATGTGAAAATCAACCAGGTCCGTCAGGCCTCGGCGACCATTCACTTCATCGAGATGGCGGAAACCGGCGAATTCGCCGGCGCGGATCATCCGCACATCGAGAACTGGATGCCCGGCGGAAACCCCGCCGCGCCCCCGATTCTCGCGGCCGTCCAGCTTCAGACCAATCGGCACGGACGATCGTCCAAAGACAAAACCTACGACGCGGTCGCCAACTACGGCTTCCTCGACGGACATGCCGAAACCCTCTCCTTCGGCGAGGTCTTCCGATCGTTCGACCAAAACCGTTTTGATCCCGCGGTCGCGCACTGACGCGCGCCCGCATCCCCTTGACTTCATTTTTCCACAAGGAATCACGACCATGAAACAGGCATTCGCAATCTCAACCGCATCCAGCCTGCTCCTCTCCACCGTCGCCGCCGCACAGCATGTGCATGAAAGCGACGTTCAACTGACCGTCGATGACGGCAGGATCGTCCTGAACGACAGCGTCTTCGGCGCCGACTTCGGCGAGGACTTTCCAAATTTCACGAGCGACCCCGGCTTCAGCGGCCTCGCTGGAACGTTCACCCCCGGCACGGCGATCGGCTTCAATATCCTCGATGCGATCCGAAAGTGGGACGATGCCGGTCACTTCGACACGATCGCGACCGAGACGATCTCCATCACCTACGGGCCGAGCAGCGTCACCACCCCCACCCTCGCTGGCCAGTTCGTGCCGGGCTTCTCGCTCAATGTCACAGGCGACGGTGGCTTTCACCAGCACTTGGGTTACACGCTCGACAGCCCCGCGTCGGACGGTGTCTATCTGCTGAAGCTGGAGTTGTTCAGCACCGACTCCAACCTCGCCAATTCCGATCCATTCTACCTGGTCTTCAACCAGAACGTGGATGAGGCGATTCACGACGACGCCATCCATTATGTGGAAAGCCACATCGTCCCCGAACCGGGGAGCATGGCGTTACTGATCGTCGGCGCCGGCGCGCTGATGCGGCGGAGGAGGCGCTGATCTCCGGTTGGCGCCCCCGTGGGCTTCCGGGGGGGGAAGCTCCGGGCGCGCCGCCGCCTTCGCGCGACGCCAATCGGATTTCATTGACAGGCTTCAACGACAGGTGGGACAGATCCCGTGCAGGATGACCTCGGCGTGGTTCACGGCATACCCCGACGCCACGCCCAGGGAGGGCACGAAATCGTGGGGGATTTCCGAATCGGCCAGGCACTCGACCCTGCCGCATACCTCGCAGACGAAATGCGGATGCTTGTGCTCTGGCGCCCGGCTCTCATCGCTCAGCGCATAGAGCCACGAGCGGTCCTCGCCTCGCACGCGATGCACGATCCCCTTGCGGGTGAACGTGTTCAACGTGCGGTAGACGGTGACGCTGTCCACGCTTTTCATCTTCGACAGCAGTTGCGGCACACTCAGGGGCTGCCTGGCGCGGGTGAGTTGATCGAGTACGCCCACTCGCACTGGCGTACGGCGCAGGGCGTTCTCGCGGAGAATCGCTTCGGCGTCGGTTGTGGAAGTCGCGGCCTTCACGTCCGCATCATAGCCCCAACCACCGCCCAGGGGAAAACCAACACCCGCCGGGAGTCGACAACTCGTGATGGGGGAAAGAGAGAGAATGCCATGTTGAAAGACCCCGGCCGCGTGATCGCCCCTGGCGTTCACCGGGCCGGATCGGGCAGTGTTGTTGGCAAATGAAGTTCACCCTCGAACGACGGAGGAGGATTTTGGATTTTGCTTCATGCCGAGGATCGACCGGCCTGTAGCAGCTTGAGGGGTTCGGCGCGGGCGACGGAGATCGCCGGCCAGACGCTCGCGACGATCGAGATCGTCATCACGATCGCGACGCCGATCCAGATCATTGTCCACGGAATCACCATCGGCGGACTGTAGCCGATCAGCGTCCCGCTCAGCGCCTTAGCGGTGAGCGCCATTTCAAACCCCGCGCACAATCCCAGGGCGCATCCCACCAGCCCCAACAACACCGCCTCGGCGAGAATGAACCGCAGCAACTGCCCGCGTGTGACACCGATACTGCGCAGCACCCCCAGATGCCATCGACGGCTACGGATCGAGGCCATGATTGTGTTCGCCACCCCCAGCGACGCCACCCCCATCGCCGCGAACGCCACCGAGCTGGCGAACAGCAGCAGGGTCGTGAACCCCTCCTGAATCGCGTGCTTGATCTGCCGCACATCCCCGATGGTCAGCCCCTTCAGCGCCAGCGCCGCCTCGGTCTTCGCGAGAAGGGCCTCCTTCTCGATGAAGAAGTCGAGGTTGGCCGCGACGACGTAGACGCGCTCGACGCCAAAATACTTTTTCGCATCGCTCAGGGAACCGAACACCGTCGCCGCCGTGCGCTGATCGAACTGCCGCTCGAGGTCGTACATGCTGACCATCACGTCGATCCCCGGAGACCACACCACCCCCGCGATGGTGAACTGCGTGACCCCCTCCCGCGTGCGCAGCGCGAGCTGGTCGCCGACACTCAGCCCCTTGAGTTGCCGAAACTCATCGGTGACGACGAGATGGTCCCCCTGCTCGAGCATCCTCGTCGCCGACTCGGCATCCCCCGCGCGAAACTCCAGTTCCATCATCCGAAAGGCCTTTTCAGGCTCGACGCCGATGAACATCGTCGCGTCGGGCAGCATCGACGCCATCGCCAGCTCGAAGAGGCGGCTGCCGAACTCCGGGGAGGCGACGGCCAGCGGCAGGATTTCCCGGATGCCTTCGACCTGTTCCAGTTCGAACAGATCCTGGTCGGTCAATCCCGACTGCCGCGCGATGAACACATCGGGAAACTTGTCGGGCAGCCGCCAACTCTGGATCATCGTGGTTCCCTGCGTCTGCATGACGGTCAGGATCGCCAGCCCCACCATCAGCGCCGCGCACGTTCCCGCCGCCCGCCATATCCCGCTGCTGAGCTGCTGCCGCAGCAAGGCCGGCCGAAGCCCGAACAGCCGCGCGACGACCGGACCGAGCAACGCTTCGATCCCGTGTACGAACAGCGGCGCCAACAGGAAAAATCCGAGCATGATCCCCGGAATTCCGAGGATGAAATGGCCGATGAACCGCGTCTCCCGCGCGCGGCTCGCCGGATCGACCGAACCCAGCGCGCCCAGCAGCGCCTCGAGCGGACCGAAGAACAGCAGCGGATCGATCGCGATGAGAACGATCCCGCAGAGCGCGCTGATCCACGGCAACCGCGACGACGGCGGCGTCGCCAGCGGCGTCATGGCCTCCAGCGGACTGACCCGCATCGCCGACCACGCCGGCAGGAAACTCGCCAGCAGCGCC
>CAYUNS010000123.1:4743-11365 GCA_964446155.1 uncultured Tepidisphaeraceae bacterium
TCGATCCGAACAGCAACCCCCCGGTGCTGAAGGTCACCCCGGCCGAGAAGAACGCGCTGAACTCCGGGATCGCCGCCAGCGACCGGATCCAGACCCACCCCAGCAGCATGCCCGCCAGCGCTCCCATCCCCGCCAGCGCCAATCCCTCGATCACCACCACCCCGGCGATCTGGGACCGATACGCGCCGATCGCCCGCAGCATCGCCAGCGTGCGCTGTCGCTCCGCGACCCCCATGCTCAGCGCCGAAAACACGATGAACGCCGCCGCCAGCATCGACACCATCCCCCCCAGGTAACTGAGCATGTGCAGCCCCTGGAGGTTCTTGTCCATTTCCTTGCGACTCTCCCTCGCCAGCCGGAAGCGCAGACCGCCGTCGAATCGCTCCTTCCAGCCCGCCGCCACGCGCTCGAGATCGGCGTCGGAACGCAGATCGATCAGCACGCGCGTCACCTGGTCCTCATATCCGAAAAAACGCTGCGCGGTGCGCAGCGGAATGTAGACCGTCTGAACGTGCGCCGCGAGGATCGTCGGCTTGTGGACGATCCCCGTCACCGTCAGCTTCAGCGCGCCGTTCGATCCGGGGAGGGTGAACGCATCCCCCACCCCGACCCCCAGCAACGTGGCCGCCGATTGATCGATGACCGCGACATCGCCTTCGTTCACATCGAACCACCCACCCGCTTCGAAGCGCATGGACTCGACACGGGTGTCGTCGGGGCGGTTCACCCCGACGATCTGCGCATTGCGCGCCTCGACCGTTCCTGTCGTTTGATTGAGCAGGAGGCTTCCCAGTTCGAGCCGCCCGTCGATGCGATCGACCGACGGATCGGATTGCAGTTCGGTCACAATCGCCTGGGGGATGCCCCCGCGCGGATCGTTCCGTCGCGTGATCTGCACATCGGCCGAACCCATGTACTGGCTGAGAAACAACTGCGCCGCCGCCTCCACCGAGGCATAGCCGCTGGTGACGGCGATGACCAGACTCACTGACAGCGCGATCGCCATCGCCGTCAGCGCAACCCGCACGCGCCCGGCACGAAAGTTCGACAAAACCAGTCGGAAAAGAATCATAGGGGGTTGTCATTGGTCATTGGCCGCTCGCGCGGCCTGACCAGGTGACTAATGACTTACTCTCAAACACTCCTGGTATCGCTGCGCGACTTCGCTGCTGCCGGCGGCGCCTTCGGTGGTGAAGCGACGCACCAGTTGCCCGTCGCGCAGCACCGCCACCTCCCCCGCATAAGCCGCCACCGCGGGTTCGTGCGTCACCATGACGATGGTTTTCTGGTGGATGACGGAAAGATCGCGCAACAGCTCGCACACCGACCGGCTGTTGACGGAATCGAGATTGCCCGTGGGTTCATCGGCGAGGATGACGGCGGCGTCGGTGACCAGCGCCCGCCCGATCGCCACCCGCTGCTGCTCCCCGCCGCTCATCGCGTCCGGGCGATGCCCGCGCCGACTCGACAGCCCGAGACTGTCGAGCAGCGCGTCCACCTTGGCGCGCGTCTCCCCGGCGCTTTTGCCGTCCAGCATGAGCGGCAGCGCGATGTTCTCCTCCGCCGTCAATGTCGGAATGAGGTTGAACGACTGGAAGATCAGCCCGATGTTCCTCCGGCGGAACAGCGTCAGGGCGCGGTCCCCCATTCGCCCCAGGTCGGTTTCGTTGATCCGAACGGCGCCTTCGTCCGCCTGGGCAAGCCCGGCCATCAGATGCAGCAGCGTGCTCTTGCCCGATCCGCTGGCGCCCATGACGGCGAGGAAATGCCCTTCGGCGACCTCCAGGCTCACGCCCGACAGCGCATCCACCGTGCGCTCACCCTGACGGAATCGCTTGTATATGTTTTCGACGACCAGCGGCGACATTCATCTCCTCAAAGCCAATCCCCCGACTATAACAAAGCCTCACCCCCCCACAAGCGACCCGGCTCTTTCCTCCAGGCGCTTCCCTTGCGCGTCTTCCTGCCTAAAGTTCGGGTGATGCGTCTCATCGCCACCGCCGATCTGCATTACAACCACCTTCGGAGCAAACCGCTGGCGCAGGAGGTCATCGAGCAAATCAACCGCGCCGGCGGGGATGTGCTGCTGGTCGTCGGCGACACCGCCACCGGCGACGGCGACGCCCTCGAGCAATGCCTCGCGCGCTTCCGCTTCGCCGGACCGAAGCTCTTCGTCGCCGGCAATCATGAATTGTGGACGCTGGGCGATGACAGCGAGGCGCTGATCCACGAGGCGCTGCCCCGGCGCGTCCGCGCCCTCGGCTGGCAATGGCTGCAAACCGATCCGTTCGTCGCCGGCGATCTCGCGATCGTGGGAAGCGTCGGATGGTACGATTTCTCGTTCGCCCAGGAGAATCTCGGCATTCCGCTTCGATTCTACCGGCACAAGATTTCCCCCGGCGCGGCCAGGGGGTTGTCGTCCATGGCTCATCTGTTCGATCGCACGGACGACCTCACCGACTTCGCCCGCTCGATCGTCGCGCGGTGGAACGACGGCCGGTTCGTTCACCTCGCCCAAAGCGACGAGGCGTTTCTGCAAACGCTGCTCGATCGACTGGCATCGCAGCTCGATGCGTTGATGGAAATGAAGACGATCGTCGCGGCGATTCATCATCTGCCCTTCGCCGAGCTGCTCCCGCCCCCGCACCGCCCGCAATGGGATTTCGCCAAGGCCTACCTCGGCAGCGCCCGCATCGGCGAGTTGCTGCTGAAACATCCGAATGTGCGCTATGCCCTCTGCGGACACAGCCATATGGCCGTCGAGGCGAAAATCCGCCACCTCCACGCCGTCAACATCGGCAGCAGCTACCGCTGGAAAACCTTCCGCACTTTCGACCTGTAGCCGCGACACGCAACAGCGCGCCCTGCGGCTCACCTTATGAACACCGGCAAGACCGGTTTGGTTGAGGACCAATGACGGTCAAAGCAACCAATCCCCCCCTACCACCTCGACGAATCATTCCAATTGTGGTTAACCCGCTTCTTGTGCTTGGGGGAAAACAGGAAGACGTTCAGCCAGTTGGGATTGCGGATGAGCAGCCAGCCGAGGACGGCGCCGCCAAGGTGCGCCGCTTCTCCACCGGCGTTGTGTCCGGACGTGAAGGTGATGTAGACCGCGATCGCCAGCAGCAGCCACGCCATGACCTTCAAACGCATCGGAATGATGCCGTACACCAGCACGATCGTCTCCGGGGCGATATGGGCGGCGGCGATGAGGATGCCGAACACGCCCGCCGACGCTCCGATCAAAGGCACGTGGGCGGTCATCGCCAGCGTCGTGATGTCCCCCGTCGCCCACAGGATCATGTATCCCACCGGACCGGCGATGCCGCACAACAGGTAGAACGCGAGATATCGCCTCGGTCCCAGATAATTCTCGATCAGCGGACCGAAGAAATACAGCCCGAACATGTTCATCAGCAGATGCCAGAGATCCGCGTGCAGAAACTGGAACGTGATGAACCGCCAGACCTGGGCATCCTGGATCGCCGTCGCGACCGAGAAGTGCCCGAGGGCCGACAGCAGGCGAAACGTCTCCTGCCGCCCACCACTGGTGACCGTCACCAGCACCATCGAGTTCACGATATGCACCGCCACGTTGATGACGATCAGCCAGGTCGTGATCGACCACATGCGCATGCGTCCCACCGGGGTGCGCTCGCTCCGATAATAGTCTCGATCAGCCAATCCCATTCCGGCGAAGTCTAGGTCATCGCCGTCGCTGGAACAACCAGGGAAACCAGCACCCATCCACCTGCGATCCGGGCGTTGCAAGCCCGGATTTTGTTTGCGGTTTCCTGCTCGGGCTGGTTAAGCTGTTGGCCGTCGATCAATGGATCGCCTTCACTTCATCAGGAATCGCCATCATGTCGGTCCAATGCCCCAACTGCGGCGAGTCGATCAGTCTCAAGGGCGCGCATCCCGGCCGGTTCAAGCCGCGATGCCCTGCCTGCCAGATGAAGTTCGGACTGATCATCTCCACCGATCCCGGCGCGCCTCCCATCGTCGCCCGCCTGTCCGCGCATCCGCAAACAGAAACGCTGAATGCGACGGTGCTGAACGCGCTGGGCCTCGATCCCGATCCGGCGCCCCCGCCGCGCGCGGTGGCGCGGCGCTCGATATCCGTCATGGAAAGCGACGCTTCACCGGTGATGGCGACGGCGATTCCCACATCCGTCGCGGTGTCCGATGTCGCCGCGACATCGCTCCCACCCGCCAATGGCCCGGGCGGGCAGGCGCTGTCCCCCCGCAATATCGACCTGCCGCCGCAACCCCCCGCCGCGCCGATCGCGCCTCCCCTGGATCGCGACGAGGCCCTCACCGGCTCGCTCGGTGGATATGATCTGGTCCAGAAGCTCGGGCAGGGCGGCATGGGCGCGGTCTATCTCGCCCGGCAGGTCTCCCTCGACCGCAATGTCGCCGTCAAGGTGCTGCCCATGCGGCTCGCGGAAAATCCGATGTTCGTCGCGCGCTTCACCCGGGAAGCCTATGCCGCCGCCCAGCTCACCCATCACAACGTTGTGCAGATTCACGACATCGGCCTCGAACGACGAACCCATTTCTTCAGCATGGAATTCGTCGACGGGCAGACCCTCGCCGACGCCGTCCGCCAGCAGGGCAAGCTCGATCCCGAGGTGGCGGTCGGATACATCCTCCAGGCCGCGCGCGGACTCAAGTTCGCCCACGACCACGGGATGATCCACCGCGACATCAAGCCCGACAACCTCCTGCTCAACGACCAGGGCGTCGTGAAGGTCGCCGATCTCGGGCTGGTCAAAACCAGCTCGCAGGAAGCGCTCACGCCCGTCGATGGAGGCGGCGAGTCGCCCGATCCCGCGACGACGCAGCCGCGCGCCATGGGCACGCCGGCCTACATGGCGCCCGAGCAGGGGCAGAACGCGGCGATCGTCGATCAGCGCGCCGACGTCTACGCGCTCGGCTGCACGATGTATCACCTCGTCACCGGTCGACCGCCGTTCACCGGACGCACCGCGGCCGAACTGATCACCAAGCATCAGTCCGAGCCGGTCACGCCCCCGGAGATGATCGCCGAGCACGTCGGCCCAACGCTTTCAGCCATCCTCATGAAAATGGTCGCCAAGCGCGTCGAGGATCGCTACCAGAACATGCCCGAGGTGATTTCGGCGCTGGAGGCGTATCTCGGCGTCGATCACGCCGGACCCTTCTCCCCGCGAGAGGAGCATGTCCAGGTGCTCAATGCCTGTGTCGATCGCTTCAACTCGACGAAATGGAACGGCCTGCGATCGAAGATCATCCTGGCGTTCCATGCGCTGTGCGCGCTCGGCGTGCTGGTCTGCCTCCTGCCGATGGTCGGCCGGTGGACTCTCGCCGGAGGGATCGTCGGCTTCGCGATGCTCACCACCGTGAGCTATCTCATCCTCTCCGGCATCACGCAACGAACGCATCTGCTGCTCAAGGCGCGGCAGCTCATCTTCGGCGCGAGCCTGATCGACTGGTTGAAATGGATCATCGGCTTCGCAATGCTCATCGCGGCGCTGGTGACGCTCGGGCTGCACTGGGCATGGCTGGCGTTCGCGCTCGCGTCGGTGCTGGCGGCATGCGGGTTTCACTTCAGCATCGACCTGCTGCTCAACCGGGACCGCGCCACGCCCCTCCAGCACGCCGAGCATCTGCTCAGGCAGATGCGTCTGCGCGGACTGGATGAGGATGCCCTCCGCCAGTTCGTCTGCAAGTACGGCGGGGCTGACTGGGAGGAATTCCACGAGGCTCTCTTCGGCTATGAGGCCAAGCTTGACGCCCGCTCCCGCTGGGGCAAAGGCGACAAGGGACGCGACCGCCGCAGGCACGCGGCGTGGCGGGATCCGGTCATTCGATGGATCGAAGGCAAAATCGCGGCCCGCCGCGAGGCTCGCCAGCGCCGTGTCCTCGTGAAGATCGAGGAAAACGCCCTCGTCGCCGCCGGGTATTTCCATCCCCGGCAAGCCAGGCGCAAGGCCGCGGAAAAAGCCGATGAGCTTCTCCTCAAGGCGACGAAGCTCAAGTCAAAGGCCGAAAAACACCGGCGAGACCTCGATAAAACAAGGAAGACGGCCGTCCCCATCATCACCGTCGTCCAGTCCGGCGGCGTTCTCGACGACAGCGGCGAACACGAGGAGGATTCCGACGAACCCCGACGCGAGCGCCAGTCCTATTTTCAGCGCCGCTACGGCGGAGTGAGCGGGCTGCTGTTCGGCGCGCAGACCCGGTTTCTGCTCGCGGTCGTCATTCTCGCGGGATTTTTCCTCTGGCGATACCAGAATCGCGAGGCCGTCGTCAATGAAATGCGCGAGTTGTCCGGGCGGCGCGAAGACCCCACGCAAACCGTCGAGACCGATCCCAGCCGCGCCATCAGCATGATGCGCGACATCGAGCTTGTCAGCGAGCATGAGCGCCCCCTCACCTTCGATTATTTCCCCCTTCCGGAGATCGTCGCGCGGCTGCTCGGAAGTTGGAACGCCGGGGTGGCGGGCGCCATTCTTCTCTTCGGCGCACTCTTCAGGGGCAAGGCTTTCGGCCTGCTGCTGCTGCTCGCCGCCACCGTGTCCTTTGGCGGATTGCTCCTGACCGTCCCGATCCCCGGTCCGTTCGCCCCACCGCACCT
>CAYUNS010000124.1:0-11358 GCA_964446155.1 uncultured Tepidisphaeraceae bacterium
GCGGACCGCTGATGCACATCATCGCCGCCAAGGCGGTGGCGTTCGGCGAGGCGCTCCAGCCCGAGTTCAAGACCTATGCCGCGCAGATCGTGAAGAACGCCGCCGCGCTGGCTGGCGCGCTCGAGGGCAAGGGTTATCGGCTCGTCAGCGGAGGAACCGACAATCATCTGATGCTGGTCGATCTCCGGGCACGCGACGAAAATCTCACCGGCGCCGACGCCGAAAAGGCCCTCGAAGCGGCCGGCATCATCTCCAACAAAAACGGCATCCCCAACGACCCGCGCCCGCCCAGGGTCACCAGCGGCGTGCGCCTCGGCACGCCGGCGCTGACCTCGCGCGGATTGAAGGAAGCCGACCTCCGAACCGTCGCGGATTACATCGACCGCGCCCTCATCGCCCGCGCCGATGCCGCAACCCTGGCGACAATCCGCAAGGAAGTCGCCGTCTTCGCCGGCGGATTCCCCATGCCGCATTGAAAGCCTCTAAAAAATAAACCCGATGCGCGGCAGAGGCGCGGAGGCCGTGGAGTTGGAAAACACCTTGAAAACAGTGTTTTTCTTTCCTCCGCGTTCTCCGCGCCTCTCCGGTGAATCCACATTGTCGGAAGCCTGAAAAGCCAGGTGCCCGTCATCCCGCAACAGGTCAAACAAGCGAGATGGAATGATCCGGGTTAGAACGTCGCCCTGGGGATCGCCACGCCGAAAGACCATCCGGCCGTGTGGTTGTCGATCTTCACGAGGATTCGGTTGACGCCGGCCTTCAGATGGATGGGCGCTTCATCGGTGCAGGGCCTGTAGTTCCGCAAGCCGTCGTGGGTGTGGACGACCTTGCCGTTCAGCCAGATTCGGATACCGTCATCGCTGCCGCATTTGAGGACGGTTTCGCGCGGATGGATCGACTCGATTTCCACGTAGGCATAGGCGATGGCCCAGTCCGCGCGACCAACCGCGGCGTCGAGCGAGACCTGCCCCTTGTTCGCCTTGGCGGACTTCCACCGCAAGGTCTCCCCGCCGGCGGTGTAGGTCGCCTTGAGATCGACCGATCCATCGCCTCGCGCGATGAAATCATCCTCCACGGGCGTCTTGAAATCGATCGTGATCCTGTTTTCCTTTTCGTTTCTGAACGCGCCGATGACCTGCCATTCACCGATGTGATCCTCGATGCGCTTCGTCTGGTGCGCGTCCCAACTCGCACGGAGATCGCGCGGATCGACGGCCGGAAACCGCTTGCCGCTGGTGGGCACCAGCGTCTTTTTCGCGTCGAGATTGGGCAGCACGTCCCCGTGCGCGGCAATCAGCTCATCGCACATTTCGACGATCTGATCGAGCGTCAGTGTCGCCGCCGTTATCGGGTCGAACATCGCGGCCTGGTAGACGTGGTCGCGGCGGCCTTCCATTGCGGCGCGGATGAACAGCTCCTGCTGCGTCACATGCGGCTGCATGTAACCGACAAGCTGCGGGGGCAGCGCCCCGACCGTGGTGAACTGCAATCCCGCCCGATCCACCAGGGTGGGCACTTCGGCGATGGCGTCGTTCGGCAGGCTCGTAATCGCGCCGCGATTGGGCATGTTGCCATACACCACGCGCGGCGTGCCCGTCACCATCGAGTGGATGATGAGACTGCCGTATTCATGGCTCGGATGCACCTCCAGCGGATCGGCGTTTTTGCTGATCACCTTCATCCGCTCGAACTCCTCGACGACGCCGTCGCATCGACGAAGATATTCATCCAGCGGCACATCGAACCGCCTGACGACCTCTTTCCCGCGCGGAATGAAATAGGGGCAATACTCCGCGTTGTGCTCGGACGATTCCGTCACGAAATAACCCAGGCGCTTCATCAGCTCGAAGCGCACCTTGTTGGTGTTGTAAATCCCGGGGTCTTCCATCGCCTTGAACAGGCGCGGATAGAGGTCTTCCCCCTTGTGCTCGAGGCGCAGGTAGAACGCCATGTGGTTGATGCCGGCGCAGATGAACGACACCTCCTCGACGGGAACCTTGATGTACCCCATCAACTGTCCCAGCGTCCCCTGCACGCTGTGGCACAGCCCCACCGCCCGAATGTCGCTGGTGCGGCTGATGGTCTGCATGTTCATGCTCATCGGGTTGCTGTAGTTGAGCAGCACCGCGTTCGGACAGACTTCCATCATGTCGGCGCACAGTCCCTTGAGCATCGGATAGGTGCGCAGCGCGCGGAACAATCCGCCCGGGCCGGTGGTGTCGGCGATGGTGAAGTTCACACCGTACTTGCGAGGAATCTCGAAATCGACCAGCGTCGAATCAAACCCGCCGATCTGCACCATGTTGATGACGAAGTCCGCGCCGCGCAGCGCCTCGCGACGATCGAGCGTCGCCTCGATCTTCGGGTTGGCGCCCAGCCCCTTGGCGGCCTTGCCGCACAGCGCCGCGCCGACATCGAGGCGATCGCGATCAATGTCCATGTAGGAAAAAGTCGCGTTCCGAAACTCCGGAAACGAGAGAATGTCCCCCGTCAGATTCTTCGAAAACACCACGCTGCCCGCGCCGATCATCGCCACCTTGATCATGTCCGTTCCTCAGTTGAAAAAAACAGAATCCAGCCATCTACACGTCACGTGAACAGCATAAACCCTGTTTTCATACAGCAAATAGCACCGAGGCCACAATTAATAGTACAATTGTGATATGAAACGATCCCCATCGGACCCGAACCTGGGCCTGCGCGCCCGCACGGCCGAACCGCTGTTGTGGCTCGACGGCGCGGGTCATGAAACGCGCGGCGACGCCGGCTACCGCCATGACGCCCGCAAACGACCGGATTCCCAGGTCACCCTCCAGCTCACTCTCGCCGGCGAAGGGTTTCACGCCAATCGCCAGACGCGAAACGTCCTCACCCGCGGCAAGGCGTGGATCGACCACATCCCCGGATCGTTCGAGTATGGATTCAATCCCGATTCGCCCCGCCCTTATGAGCTGGTGTACGTCTCCCTTTCCGGTCCGGTGGCCCGCCGATGGTACCGCCGCATCGTCGCGCAGTTCGGACATATCCTCGACTTCGGCGTCGACGGCGCCGTCCAGGCGCAGATGCTCACGCTCGCCCACGCCCGCGAGGCCGGCGCCCTCCCCGACCGCTATCTGCTCTCGGGACAACTGTATCAGTTGCTCATGACGATCTTCAGCGCCCTGCGAAGCTCGCGCGTCAGCACCAGCCCGCGCATCGCGCAGGCCATCGACCTGATCTCACAGCATGGATCGGACCCATGTTTCAACATCGATGAGTTGGCCCGCCGGCTGGACTGCTCACGCGAATATCTCTCGCGGCAGTTCCGCGCCACCACCGGCGTCAGCCCCGGCGACTACCTCCACCAGCATCGCCTCCGCTCCGCCGCCCGTGCGCTGCGCGAGGGAAACGAAAAACTCCAGATCATCGCCCGGCGCCACGGCTTCAGCGGCGCCAACTACTTCTGCCGCGCCTTCCGCAAACGATACGGCGTCACCCCCGCCCAGTTCCGCGCCCAGCCGTGGATGGTGGTGACCTAAACCCCGCGCCGCAGGGAGCGCAGAAGAATTCCGGCCACTCCCAAAAACCCGCTTGCGCAATGTGGGCTGGCGTCAAATTATCACAGAGCCGGTAGGACTTCGACAAGGCAATTTGTGGCGGCATCCTTCGATTCCGGTTCCCTTCGTGAAATGAGGCGTTGATTTGGGGAAGGCCGAATCGCATTTGACGAGATGGGGGATTCGTTTCCTGAAATGAGACACGCATCTTGCGAGATAAAGGATGGATCTGTCCAGATGAGGGTTTCATTACTCGAAATGGACCTTCCATTTGCGCAAACGGAGAGCGGCCTTGAGAAAGGGAAGCGTTCCCTCGTCCAAGTCCGCCCCGGCCTCGCGCAAGGGAGACTTCGCCTCGCGCGAGTCCGGTTTCGCCTCGCGCAAGGCCGAGTTCCCCTTGACGTGTCGCCGCCGAGGTTGAATGCGGAAACATGAAAGCGCGATGACGCGAAGTACGCGAAGAAAGAATCGTTCAACGCGAAAAACCTCGGGAACCGGGCGGGGGAGGGTTGCAACGGATCGGGTGGGAATCCCGTATCCCTCAGCTTCTTCGCCGACGCGCCAGCAGGCCCAGCCCACCGATCGCCAGCGCGCCGATCGCGGATGGTTCGGGGACGACGGTGAGGATGAGGTCATCGCCGCCGATGCTCAGCGTGCCGGTATAGGCGCCGATCCCGCCGGACAGGCTCGTGCCCAGCGAGCCATCGATCCCGTCGCTGGTCTCGAACAGGGTGTAAATGCCCGGCCCGAATCCGCTCAGCGGGTTGAAGACGAAATCGTCAAACTCGAGTCCGCCCTCGCCGATGAACAGCGTGCCGGCCGTCAGGACGACTTTGTCGCTGTTGGCGATGCTGTCAAGATCGAACAGCAACGTCTGCGTATTCGCATCCACGACCGCGTGCTTGATGTTCAGACCCTTGTCGCCGAGGCTCATGGTGAGCGTGCCGATCTCGCTGGCCGCAGGTCCGGGGGAAAGCCTGCCGTAGGAAGTCACGCTGCCGATGCGCTTGTGCAGGGTGACGCCCCTGTCCGCGCCGTTGTTGGCGATGAACCCGTTGCCGCCGAGCGTGCCGGTGACGATGTTCACATCGCTTTCGCCGGTCGCGGATCCGCCCGAGGTGGAATGGCCCGCGCCGTTGCTGGGATTATTGTTCACCCAAAGCGTGGATGCGGAGGAAGTGCCCGTGCCGGTGGTCAGGCCATCCGCGCCGATGGTATTGGCCGCACCGACCAGGCCGAGAAGCGTTCCATAGGCGGAACCAACACCACCGCCCGCCCCGTTATAGTCCTGGTCATGGTTGATGGTCACCGCCGATCCGCTGGTGGTGTTGCTGCTGTACCCAATGACGAGAGCGGCAGTGTTGGTGAGGGCGTTGGCGGCATTGAGATTCACCGCGCCAGTGCTGTCGATTCGGAGGAAACCGCTTCGGCCGATCCCCGAGGCGTTGAGATTCAACGTCCCGGCGGATGCATCGGTGAGAGCGGCGTTCAGAGTAAGACCGGATGAGGGCGCCCCATTGATGTTGACGGTCGGGGCATCCGCGTTCAGTGACAGACTGCCGCCGTTCATTGCGCCATCAAAGTTGATCGTGCCGTTGCCCTTGATGGATAGTGTCTTCCCGTTGGGTTCGTAAACCCCTTTGAAATTGAAGGTCTGACCCGCTGCGGGCGTAAATGTCGAATTACTGTTCGCGATGACGTTGTGATTGAAGGTGAGGGTGGACGCGCTGTTGCCGGTGATGCCGTGGACGAGATAGAGCCAGTTGTAGTTCGGGACGCCGCCGGGGCCTGGGTTGAAAGTGTAGTTGCCGGCATCGGCGTCGAATACCAGCCATCCGATGACACGATAATGATCCAGTTGAATGGTCGTCGTGTCGCTGCTGCTGAACGTTGCGGCATCCGCATTTTGGACCGTCCATGCGTTGTTCACGTTGGCCTGCTCCCCCGGAACAATCCCGCCGACCCAGTTCACGTCGTCGTTCCAATTGCCGTTGGTTGGCGATGCTTTCCAGGTATCGCTCGCCCCAAACACCGTCGTGCCGCCGGTCATCAGGCCGACGCCCATCACCGCCGCCGCCAGAATCGATGACGACTTCTGTTTGCTTCGCCGCATCATGACTCCTCCGAAGAATGAAATTTCCCTGAACCCTGTTTATGTTCTCCCCCCAACGTCAATTGGAGGGCGGCCGGTGAACGAAATGCCGAACCTGTTGCATGGAAGTATGACCGCTTTCAGCAGGCTGCCATGAACAGGACTGCTCATGTTTTGTATGACACTGCACATTTCCCGGATTTTCCGTCCCATAATCGTCCGGGAGGAGAAGGATTGGATTTGCGATTGAGGTTGTTTTTGTAGAGCGGGCTATTGCCTGCCCTGCAAGCGCGCGTTTTTCGCGGCGGGAAAAAACAACCCCGCGCCGATCGGTCGATCGGCGCGGGGCCTGGACTTATGAGAAAGTCGAGATTGGCTTCAATCCCGGACGAGCCGCATATACCCTACGGCTACCCGAGGAGCTGTAGGGCGGCTTGAGGGCTTGAGTTGGCCTGCGCCAGCACTGTGGTGGCCGCTTGCGCCAGGATCTGCGAGCGCGTCAGGTTCGCGGTTTCCTCCGCGAAGTCGGTGTCGCGGATGGCGCTTTCGGCCGCCGAAGCGTTCTCGAACGCCACGCCCAGGCTGTTCACGGTCGAACCAATCGTGAACTTCTGGAACGCGCCCAGCCGACCACGCAACTGGCTGACCTGCTTGATCGCCCGATCGACGATCTTCTGCGACTGCACCAGGTTGTCGCTGGTGAGGTTGTTGCTCTGCCCGCTCGCCAGCGAGCTGAGGAAGCCCAGCGAGCTGTTGCCCAGGCTGCCGGTGGAAACCGACTGGATACCGATCGACGCCTTGTCGGTCTCGGTCACCTTTGACCCCAACGAGAACGTTGCGCCCCCGCCGGTGACGCTGAAGCTCGTCGTCGCGCCCGTCGTGTTGACGGTCGAGCCGAGATCGAACTCGACGTCGAGATTGCCGTCGCGGAAGCTCACCGCCAGACCCTTGGCCTGACCCTGGGCGCCGTTGACGGTCACTTCGGCGTCGCGGCCTTCATCGGACGTGTCGCTGAGGCTCGCCGCGAATCCACCGGTCACTTCGCTGACCACCGAAACGCTGACGAACTGATCCGAGCCATAGCCCTTGCTGTCCAGGCGAAGCTCGGTTCCCGACAGCGACGCCGACACGCCCGTCGAGTTGCCGACGGCGTTGATGGCGGTCGCCATGTCCGCCACGCTCGTGCCGCCCGCGAAACTCAACTGCACCGCGCCCGCGTTGCCCGCGATCTCCACGGTGACGTTGTTGGTCGCCGACAGACCGGTGGCGTTCAGCCCCATTGTGGCCGTCTGCGCGCTGGTCGTGACCTGCACGACCACGTCCATGTCCGCGCCGTCCGACAGACGCGCCGCGTTGATCGACAGGTTCAGAACCTCGTCGGTGTCCACGCCGTCGGTCGTGTAGGCGTAGTTGCCGTTCAGCAACTTGGTGCCCTGGAAGCTCGTCGCCTGGGCGATGCGGTTCACCGTGCTCAGGATCGAGTCCACCTGAAGCTGGTTCGCCTCGAGTTCCTCGGAGCTGAGGCCACCGCTGTTGGCGGCTTCCCCGACGAGGCTTTGCAATTCGGTCAACAGGGAGCTGATCTCGGTCAGACCGCCTTCAGCGGTGCCGATGATGTTGCTGGCGCGCTCCGCGTTGTCGATCGCCTGGCTGATGCCGGCTTTCTCCGCGCGGAGGTTTTCGCTTGCGATCAGACCGGCCGGATTGTCGGCGCCGGCGTTGATCTTCAGACCCGTGCTCAAGCGCTCCAGGCTCTTGTTCAGGTCATTGTTGTTCCTGCGCAGCACGCGTTGCGCAATCAGCGAGCTGACGTTGGTGTTGATTCTGCTCATTGGATTGTCTCTCCATGACATGTGACCCTGGATCTGCGGTCCGGGTTCACGTTCATTCCCTTGATTGGCCTTGGGCTGGGGTCAGGGTAATCCGCCAGCGGCCTGCGGCGCCGGTCCCACGCGGGACCAGCACCTGTATTCACATCGCGACGCCTCCTTTCCCATAAGTCCATCCGCCCGCGCAGTGATTGCGCGGCACGGTACAAATCACCGGTCGTATCGACTGTGCGGGCTAGGGGGCTTTAGATGGGCTTGGGGAAGATATGACGGACCCGCGAGCGCGCCCCGCCCGTGTCGGGACGACGGCGGGCGACATCCGGCACGACCTTATTGGGCATCGCGGTTCTTATCGGACCGCGCAACCCCTGCGCGGCATTATCAGGACGTGTGGAATCGCCTCGCGTTCCGCGGGGAAGCGAGGCCGATGACGTCGAAACGCGACGTGGCGGGGCCTCCTCGGGAGGCCCCGCCATGCGCTTCAATCATCCTCTTTCGAGGTCTTATCCCTGCAGCAGCGACAACACGCTTTGCGGGGTGCTGTTCGCCGTCGCCAGGACGCTCGTGCCCGCCTGCGTCAAAATCTGCGCCCGGGTCAGCGCCGCCGTTTCGGCCGCAAAGTCGGCGTCGCGAATGCTGCTCTCGCTCGCCGTCACATTCTCCAACGCCACGCTGAGCGAATTAATGTTCGTCTCGAGTGTGTTGCGCTCGAACGCTCCCAGCCGGCCTCGCAGCACCGCCACCTGCCGGATCGCACGCTCGATGATATGACTGGCGGCCGAGGCGTTGCCTCCCACCAGGGTCGAACGCCCACCGGTGACGATCTCGTTGAGAAACCCAACGTCCTCATCCCCGAGCTTGCTCGCCGCCACCGACTGAATGCCGATGTTCACCTGCTGGTTCGAGCTGACCTTCGGACCCAACTGGAACAGCGCCCCTCCCCCGGTGATCGCGAACGACGTCTGCCCAAGCCCCATCGATTCGTTCAGCGTCAGTTCCATGTCCAGCGCCGTCGTGTTGAGCTTGATGTTGCGCCCATCGCCGACCGTCACCGCCCCGTTCACCGTCGCGACGGCATCCACGCCGACCGCGCGGTTGCGGGCGGCATCGTCCTCGTCCACGATCCCCATCGTGCCGCTCAGCGCCCGGATCGAAATGTACGACTTCGATCCATATCCGACGCTGCTGAACGTGATGCCCGATCCGGCGTTCCCCGGATTGATCAGGTCCGCCTGCACGCCCGTGGTGTCCGAGACCCGTCCGATCGCATACGCGATCGCCGACGCCGTCGTCCCGTCCGTGAACGTCAGCACGTCCACGCCCTCGGTCCCCGTGATCTCCAGCGTCACGTCGCCCGTGATCGCGCTGGTGCGGAACTGAAGCTCCGCGGTCTGCGCGCTGGTGATCACGTCGATCTGCACCGGGATGGTTTCGTTGGTCCCGAAGTTGGCCTGCGTGATGTGCAGCGCCTGCACCAGATCCGTGTCCACGCCGCTGGTGATGTAATCCAGCGTGCCGTTGAGCAGGTGCAACCCGGCGAATGTCGTCGTGTTGCTGATGCGGGTGATGCTCTCGACCGCGGAGTCGATCTGCAACTGGTTCGCCGCGATCTCGTCGGCCGACAACGCGCCGCTGTTGGCCGCCTCGACGATCAGGTCCTTGATGTTCAACAGCAAGGACGCCACCTCGCCCAACGCGCCCTCGGCCGTGGCGATGACGTTGCTCGCACGCGATGAATTGTCAATGGCCTGGTTGATTCCCGAAATCTCGCTGCGCAGCCCCTCGCTCGCGATCAGTCCGGCCGGATCGTCCGCGCCGCGATTGATCCGCAAGCCGCTCGAAAGCCGTTGCAGCGTGTCATTCAGGGTCTTTTGCGTCTTGGCAAGCCCACGCTGGGCCGTCATCGACGCGACGTTCGTATTGATACGAGCCATACCAATCCTCCATGATTGTTGATGGCAGACCGGGCACCATTACCCGGACGAAAGATTCCAATCCCTGGAACCAAGGCGGCGAAACCGTTCTTTCCACTTGTTGATCGCCGCGGCACACTGCAAGCGGGTCAGGCTTATTGCCCCGGACGATCCCACGATCAGTTCTTCTCTTCCTGGCCCGGTCCTTTCGGGCCGATCCTTCCAAAACCGCTGAGATCCTCAGGTTTCACCTGGGCGGCGGCCTTGTTCTCCTTCTTGATCGCTTCGTAAACTTCCTTGCGATGGACGCTGATCTCCTTCGGGGCATTGATCCCCAGACGCACCTTGTCACCGCGGATGTCCACCACGGTCACCTCGATGTCGTCTCCGATCATGATCGTCTCATCTCTCTGACGGGACAGCACCAACATATTGGCTCCTTCCTGGGTAAGGGGCCGGAAAACGCCTTCCGCGCCCGCTGGGCCACGTCGATCCATCGACAGGCCCGAAACTCGCGACATCCGAATCGCGAGGCACGGACGGATGCCTCATTATAGGCTCCGTGCGTGCGTCCCTGGTGCGAATCATTCCGCTTCAGGGCGACCGGCCCACCATGGCTCGGACGCCCCAGACCCAATCCGATCAGGCGGATTTGGCCAGCGGAACCTCCGCCTGGAGCTTGAGCAACGGCTGACGCGTCGTCCACTTCTTCTCCGTCAGCACCACCTGCGTCGCCAACCGGTTCTGCGAATTCACCACGATCGGACCGAGCAGATTCCCCGTCAGCCAGTCGTCCACCTTGTTGCAGATCACGAAAACCTGCGCGAAGCGGGCGTCCGACAACTCGATGTCCTGCTGCGTCTCATCACGCACCGGAACCTCGTAGTCCTTGAAGAAAATGCTCGGGTCCGTCACGACGAACGCGAGGTTCGGGTCGTTGACGGCCTGCAGCCAGAAGAAATAATTCTCCTCGCCTGTCTGAATCAGCGCGAACCGGGTCTGATCCGGAAACCCAAGCAGACCCCGCGGGAACGTAATGATGCGCTCATCATCCACCGTCAACCGCCCGAAACGCGTCGTTTCGATTTCCATGCGAACTCCATTTCATCTCGCGGGCAATGGTCCGCGACAACCACCGCGGCCTCCGCCGCGAAAATGCGTGGACCCGGGCGTCGAACCCGGACTTTCGCAGGCGACCCATCGCCCGCTCCACACCTTCGTTCTTCCATCCCCACCGGACCCGCGGCGAAACTTGTCCGTCACGCCCGCCGATCCACTCGATTCCCTTTTCGTCTCATCGCGCCGTTTCTGCGCCATCCGGCGGAATTTTCCGCGCTTCGGACATTCCGATTGTGTTTTCTACACTCACAATGCACATGTCCTTAACAACAGCAATCCGCGTGCCGCGCGGTCAGCCGATGAAATCCATCAGCGACAGGTTCAGCATCGCCCCGCTGCTCTGCAGGCTCGCCTGCAACGCCGTCTGCAATGTCTGGAAGCGCATCACCGCGTCGGTGTAATCCACCTCCTCCAGGTTCGACAGCAGCGCCCGCGTCGCCACGTTCTGGTCCGCGATCCGTGTCGCTCTCGCCTCCAGCTCCCGCACCCGCGCCCCCGTCTCGCCGCGCACCCGCACCACGCGGTCCAGGTCCATCTCGAGCTTCCCCGTCGCCTCCGTGATCGCGGCCAGATCGTTCGATCGCAACGCGTCGCGCAGTTGCGACAGGTTGCTGAAAACGCCGTCCGGCGCGATCGGATTAACATCCGATCCGGTGATGATGTTCCCCACCGCCGCGGCGTCGATCCCCAGGTCCGCCGCCGCGTATGAGAAATTGGCCGGCGTCACGATCGGCGAATCCGCCCCGCCGGCGGTGTCCGTGATGACGATCCCGTTCCCCGTCGTCGCGAACGACACCTGCGTTTGCCCCGTCGTATCCGCCGCCATGATGGCGTCCATCACCTCCTGCACGGTTTCCAAACCGCTCAGG
>CAYUNS010000125.1:0-7781 GCA_964446155.1 uncultured Tepidisphaeraceae bacterium
CCCCGCGCCGGTCGGCCGATTTTTCTCAAGATCGCCTATCACGGGCCGCGCGCGATGGAGGAACTGGCGGGCTATGATCCGCATCTCGTCCCCGGCATTCTCGGCGGCGCCAGCGGCACGACGTTCGACGCCTTTCATCAACTCTGGGAAGCCCGGCGATACGGCGCCCGCGCCGCCCTCTATGGCCGGATGATCAACAACGCCGAGGATCAGCCGTCGCTCATCCGGCATCTGCGATGGATCGCCGACGGTGAACTGGACGATCCCGTCGAAGCCGTGAAATCCTATCATGGTGAATTGCAAAAGTTGAAAATTCCACCATTCCGATCCCTCGAGGACGACCTTCGATCCACGGCCCGCGATAGCGCCTACGGCGGCGCGTCCGCAGGCCCGCAGGCTCGCGCGGCCGCATCCCCCTCGATGACCCCCGCCGACAAAGTCGCCCTCAACCTCGCCAAATGGAACCGTATCCTCGGATAGCGCTCACTCTGGCCCGAGCGGGCGTTTCATTGGGTGGATCGGGGGGTGGATCGGGGTTTCGCGCCGGTGAGCCGGGTCGCGACGAGGGCGGCGGCGGCGACGGCGGCGGTTTCGACGCGGAGAATGGTGTCCGTCAGCCTCAAGCCCCGCAATCCGGCATCCTCAAACAACGCCATTTCCACATCGGTCCATCCACCTTCCGGGCCGATGAACAGGCACAACGCATCGCGTGTCGCGAGGTCCGTCGAAAGCATCCGGTGGATCGATATCGCATCCGGCGCGGTGGAGAGATAGCCGCCGATGCGCGTTTCCCTGATCGCATCCTGAACCGAGGTGAGCGGTGCGATGCGCATCACGCCCGGCCGTCGGGACTGCCGGGCGGATTCGGTGGCGATGCGCTGCCAGCGCTGAAGCTTGTTTTTCCCCTCGGGCAAGACCACGCTTCTCGACGCCGCCAGTGGAATGAACGCCTCCGCGCCCAGCTCGCTGATTTTCTCGATCATCCACTCGGCGCGCTCCCCCTTGGGGACCGCCGAGGCGATCGTCCATGCCCATCCTCGCTCGGGCTGGGCGATGCGCAGCACCCGCGCCACGACCTCGCCCGCGGTCATTGACAGCAGCGTCGCCTCGGCCGTCCGTCCGTCATCGGTGAACAACTCGATGACCGCGCCCGCCTGAAGCCTGAGCACATCGCGAAGATGGTGCGCTTCGGCTTTGGGCAGAACCAGGTCGCCTTCAGTGAGATGGGGAATATGGATTCGCCGGATCACGCGGAGATTATGGGAGACACGCGCATTCGCCACAAGGACGCGATCGCCCGATGTTTCGTTCGGCTCCACAGGCACGCCTATGCATGAGGCGCGATGAGGGAGCGGATCACCCGGCAGGGATTTCCGGCGGCCACCACGTCGGGGGGAATGTCGCGCGTGACCACGCTGCCCGCGCCGATGACGGTTCGATCGCCGATCATCACGCCGGGGCAGATCACCGTCCCGCCGCCGACCCATACATCCGATCCGATGGTGACGGGTCTGGCCAGTTCGATCCCGGTGCGCCGCTCGGCGGCATCGAGGGGATGACTGGCCGTGTAAATCTGCACCGCCGGGCCAAAGAACGCATTGCCGCCGATCACCACGGTGCCGACATCGAGCACGACGCAATTGAAGTTGAAATAAACCTTCTTCCCAAAGGTGATGTTGGTTCCGTAATCGCAGAAGAACGGCGGCTCGATATGGGCGTCGGTGGAAGCTCCCAACAGTTTGCCGAGAAGCCAGCGGCGCTCCTCCAACTGATCTTCACGCGTGGCGTTGAACCGTCGGATCAGTTCCCGGCATCGCAGACGCTCCTCCACGAGTTGCGGGTCGGTCGGATCATAAAGCTCTCCGGCGATCATTTTGTCTTTTTCGGATTTCATGGAGGTTCTCAGGTTCGGGATTCGGGGCCATCCTTGTCAGGATGACATTCCATATCGTCGCATCCGGTCCATCACCCGTGCCGCGTCATGCGTGCAGGTCGCTCTCGCCGATCAGGTTGAAGCCCTTGCGGAGGAGAATCCTCGCCGCGAGGGTGGGGTCTTCGACATACAAGGCGAGGGTTGGTCCATGCGGGCGCAGGAGCAGCGGATAGCAATAGTGGATGTTGATCTCCGCCGACAGCAACGCCGAGCAGATCGCGAGCAGCGGTTGCCGGGTGTGCCGGGGAAGCTCGACGGCGAGCAGTTCCGATTCGGAAAACGAGAAACCGTGCCGACGGAGCGTATCCCGGCCGAGATCGGCCTCCGCGCACATCAGGCGCACCAGCGCGGCATCGGCGGACTCCTCGATCGACAGCGCGACGATCCGCGCGGACTCCTCTTCAAACGCACGGACAAGCGCCTGGAGCCGCCCGACGCGATTCTCCAGAAAAACGGTGAACTGTCGCACACATGGAGGCTCGAATCCCGCGTCCTCGGCCGTCTCGGGAGGGAGAACGTCTTCCATGTCGAAAGCTTAGCCCTCCCGGCGCGCGAATTCTATTGGAAAGTGGATCGGCGGGGCTGTTTGGACAATCCGGCCTTCGTGGAATGCGGGGGATCGAGTCGGCCGCGATCCTGATCGCGGCCGTTTGACATTCTCCCGCTTCCCCCCGACAAATACCTCGTCATGCAACACAAGAAGCGCATCCTTACCGGCGACACGCCCACAGGCAAGCTCCATCTCGGCCACTATGTTGGCAGCGTGGAGAATCGGCTGGCTTTCCAGGACGAGTACGACTGTTATTTCATCATCGCCAATAAGCACGCCTTCACCACCCGCGCCGATCGTCCGGCCGACATTCGACAGAGCGTGCTCGACATCGCGACCGACTATCTCGCCGCCGGCATCGATCCGAATCGAAGCACGATGTTCATTCAGAGCGAAGTGCCCGCGATCGACGAGTTGACGTTCTTCTTCGCGATGCTGATCCCGTTCAATCGGCTGATGCGCAATCCGACGCTCAAGGATGAGATTCGCGACAAGGCGCTGGGCGATGAATATTCATTCGGGTTTCCGATGTACGCGGTGGGGCAGTGCGCGGACATCCTCGCGTTCCGTCCGGAACTGGTGCCGGTCGGCGAGGATCAGCTTCCGCATCTCGAATTGTCGCGCGAGGTCGCCCGGCGGTTCGATCAGATGTACTGCGGGGTCGATCCGCATACCAGGGACGGTGACTATGTGACGGCCGGGGGGGTGTTCCCGGTCATTCAGCCGAAGCTGGGACGGGTCAAGCGCCTCGTCGGCCTGGGCGCGCCTTCCCCGGAAACCGGGCAATTGCTGAAGATGAGCAAGTCGTTGAACAACGCCATCTTCCTTGCGGACGACGCCGACACCGTGCAAAAAAAAGTGATGGGGATGTACACCGATCCCAGGCGCATTCGCGCCACCGATCCCGGCGAGACGGACCCGACGAAAAATCCCCTGTGGGCTTTTCATGAAACGTTCAATCCCGATGAGGCGTGGGTGCGGGAGCAGCAGGAAGCCTACCGAAACGGCAAGGTGGGGGATGTCGTCATCAAGCGCAGGCTTGTCGAGGTGTTGAACACGCTGATCGAGCCGATCCGCGCCCGCAGAAAGCATTACGAGGATCGCCCCGACGATGTGTTGGATGCGTTGCGGCAAGGAACCCGCCAGGCCAACACGGCGGCGGAGGAGACGCTGCATCTGGCCAAAACCGCCATGAAACAGGACTATTTTCCGCGCAAGCTGTCGTTCGAATGAACACGATTCCGCGCGGGCGCGACGGTGATTCGCGGAAGCCGCGCCTCACGCCGGTGGAGGAGGCGGATCGTTGCCGGGCGCGTTGAAGGGTCCGGGGGACGGTGGCGGCGGGGGAGGAGCGTAACCGCCGTAGGTCCGCTGGTTTTGCTGATATTGCCAGTATTGCGATGCATGCTGCATTCGCTCGGCCTGCACCGCCGGCGCGGCCCGCAGGGCGCCGACCAACCAGACGAGTTGCCACACCAGCAGGGTGCCCGGTAGCGCCAGGATGCAGACGCCCAGCAATTCCTGTCCGTCGATTCCCCCTCCGCTGATCAGCCCCAGTCCTCCGAGGATCACCCATGCCCCGATCAACAGGGCGAACAGGGACGTGAAAACAATCCCCGTGATGACCGCTCCCGCGCCTCCGCCGCGAACGAAGAACGCGAGAATCACCAGCGCCAGCCCGGGAATGCCGACGAACATCGCCATGCCCGCGAAGAGCGCCTGGACGCTGAAATCCAGGTCGGCCTGCAGTTCCTGCATCTGCGGCTGCGATTCCGCCGGCCACTGATCGAGAGGTACGCTCGCGAACCCGCCGCAGCACATTCCACCGGCAAGCAGAATCCCGCCGATGATCCACATCAGCACCGCCGCCCGCTTCGCCGGTCGGCGCGCATCGCCCATCGGCGGCGGGTATTCCTGCATGGAAGGCGGCTGCGGCGGCAGATATCCCCGTGTATAGGGGTCCTGTGGCGGCTGTCGATCATAAGGAGAGGGATATTGGCTCATGGATCGTTCATTCTAGGATTCATTCAATCGAAAGAAAGAGACCGCGCCTCCGCCGCGCGAGAGACTTGCTTCTTCCCCGACCCCATCGGGCTGAAGGATCCCCGTGCTCATCATTCGTGGGGAAGATCATTCCTTCGGAAAATTGTTCGTCCCGCGGCGATTGATATGATCTTCAGGCGATGACATCCACCGATCCCCAGCCCGTGCCGCCGCTCGTCAAAGCATCTTCCCGGCGGCGCGGATGGGCTTCCCTTCCCCTGATCGGCCAGGCCAGGCCGATTCATGTCGGGCTGACCGCTTTTCTGTACCTGTTCTTCTTCGTTTTTCTGATCTGGCCGATGGCGCAGGTGGTCGCGACGGGGTTCATCAGCAAGCGGGGCGGGTTCACGCTCGATTATGTGAAGCTGATCTTCGAGGATCCGATCCTCACGCGCGGGTTGATCAATGCGACGATCATCGCGGTGCTGGTGACGCTCCTGACGCTCGCGATGGCCCTGCCGCTGGCGATCCTCAGCGTGCGCTATGATTTTCCGGGGCGGGGGCTGCTCGCGGGACTGCTGCTCGTGCCGCTCGTGCTGCCGCCGTTCGTCGGCGCGATCGGGATACGGCTGGTACTCGGTCGATTCGGGCCGTTGACGCAGCTTTTCGGCGGTGGAGGGGAACTGGGAATCGACTGGCTGGGCCATCCCGGGCTGAAACTGTTGGGGATCGTCGTGGTCGAAGCCCTGCACCTGTATCCGATCATGCTGCTGAACCTTCAGGCTTCGCTGGCGAACATCGATCCGGCGATGGAGCAGGCCGCCGCCAACATCGGCGCCACGCGCTGGACGATCTTCCGCCGCATCACCCTGCCTCTCATTCGGCCGGGATTGTTCGCCGGATGTACGCTGGTGCTCATCTGGAGCTTCACCGAACTCGGCACACCGTTGATGTTCGACTATTACACGGTAACCCCGGTGCAGGTCTTCAAGCAGATCACCGATGTGTCGGACAACCCCCTGCCGTATGCGCTGGTGGTGGTGATGCTGATCGCATCGGCGGGACTGTTCGTGATTGGCAAGGTGTTGCTCGGGCGCGGGTTCGACGCCGCGACGACCAAGGCGTCCGTTCAGGCGACACCGCGCCGGTTGACCGGCTTTGCGGGTCTGTTCGCCGCCGTTCCGTTCGCGATCGTCTTCCTGCTTGCGGTGCTGCCGCATCTTTCGGTGGTGCTGACCAGCCTCACCGAAACCGGCGCGTGGTATAAATCGTTCCTTCCCGGCGATCTGACCCTGTCGCATTATCTCCAGGCGCTGGTCGATGACCTGGCGATGCGGAGCATCCGCAATTCGATCTTCTATGCGTCGATGGCCACGCTCGTGGCGGTGGTGGTGGGGCTGTGCGCCGCGATCGTGATTGTTCGCAGCAACGTCCCCGGCCGGGGAATCATCGACTCGCTGGCGATGCTGCCGCTCGCCGTGCCGGGGCTGGTGCTGGCGTTTGGATATCTCGCGATCAGCGTGAGCTTCCGCAACGCCTACCCCCATGCCACGGAGGCCGGCGGCTGGCTGGTCTGGTTGAATGTGCAGGAGTTTCCCGTGGTGCTGCTGGTGCTTGCCTACGCCGCGCGGCGTCTTCCCTATGTCGTGCGTTCCGCCGTCGCGGGGTTGCAGCAAACCCCGCGGGACCTCGAGCTTGCCGCCGCCAATCTCGGCGCGTCGCGGTTTGTCGTGCTGCGCCGCATCACGGTCCCGCTGATTCTCGCCAACCTCATCGCCGGCGCACTGCTGGCGTTCGCGTTCGCCATGCTCGAGGTCAGCGACTCGCTGATTCTGGCGCAGAAGGCGATGTATTACCCAATCACCAAGGCGATCTGGGAACTGTCGCAAAAGCTCGGGGACGGCCTGTACATCGCCAGCGCCCTGGGCGTGTGGGCCATGATTCTCCTGACCCTCACCATCCTCGCCGCCAATTCGCTGCTGGGAAAGAAAATGGGCGCGATCTTCCGGGTGTGACGTCGCCTTGCCCATCGCCAACCGTGCCGCACTCTGGCGAAATGCCCTGTTTTACAGGTATTTCCGCAGGAGAATTGGATCGAAACACGATCACGGCCAGAACGGCATTCCCTCGAGGCCTGCGGTTTCCGGTTGACCGGTCATCAGGTTGGCGTTTTGCACGGCCTGCCCGGCGGCGCCTTTGCCGAGATTGTCGAGCGATCCCATCGCGATGATCAGTTTACGCTCCGGGTCGGCGGCGTAGCTGATGAACGCGAGATTGGAACCCGACGCCCACTTCGTGTGCGGTGGGGCGGTCGTGATGCGCACGAACGCGCGGTTTCGGTAGAACCGCCGCGCGGCTTCGAGACATTCCTCGGTCGTCGCGGTTCCGCGCGCGTAGCAGGTCGCGAGAATCCCGCGCGTCATCGGAATGAGATGGGGCGTGAACACCAGTCCCGTGGAGGATTTGCCCGAGACTTTCGCGATGGTGGCGGCGATCTCGGGCATGTGAACGTGCTTGAGCAGCCCATAGGCGGCGGCGTCCTCGTTGATCTCGGCGTAGGTGAATTTGGAATCCCCTCCGCCGCGCCCCGCGCCGCTGACGCCTGTTTTGGCGTCGATGATGATATCGTTCGGATCGATCAACCCGTTCGCGAGCAGCGGCGTCAGCGCCGTCAGCGCCGCCGCGGGATAGCAACCGGGGTTTGCGACGCGCGTTGCCCGGGCGATCTGTTCCGGCCAGGCGTCCGCCAGTCCGTAGGTCCAGCCATCGACATACCGGTGATCCCCGCCGATATCGACGATCTTCACGCTGTCCGGCACTTTCGCGAGCGCTTCCTTCGATTGCCCCGTCGGCAGGGAGGCAAAGAGCAAGTCGAGCGGAGGCAGATCGGCGGGATCCCATTTCTGGATGACCAGGTCGCCGATATGTTCGGCCACGCCCGGAAATCGCTCCGACAGCTTCTGTCCCGCGCTTGATTCACCGGCGACGTAAACCAACTCGAACGCGGGATGCGCCGCGAGAAGGCGCAGCGCCTCGCCGCCGCCATATCCGCTCACCCCGACCACGCCAACCTTGATGCTCATGAGGATCGCTCCCGCTTTCATAAAAACGAACCCATGATGATAGCGGAAATGACGCCATCGTCGAGATGGTGAACCGCCGCATGAAAAGGGGAGGGTAGCCTCGGTTGGCCGCCTATTACGGCACGGAGCGCAGCCTCAGCAGCTTCCGCGCCACCGGAATGAGCCGGCGGCGATCGAGACCGGGAAAGCACATGATCTCGCGCTCCCGCTCGCGGAGATAGTCGATGATGGC
>CAYUNS010000125.1:7791-11314 GCA_964446155.1 uncultured Tepidisphaeraceae bacterium
TCGCCGTCGCCGTGAACCAGGTGAAGGATCGGATCGATGAAGGAGTCGTATTCGCCGCGTGCGTACTCGGATCTCGCCGCGCCGGTGGGATCCCAGTCGGCGAGGAGGATCTGTCGGACACGGTCACGAAGGTCGGCGCTGGCCATACGGAATCATAGGCGTCGAAAGACGCGGGTGGACGGCTTAAAATGTCCAGCCGACGCTGAGGATGTATCGCACATCCTCCTTGTCCGCGCCGGGAGCGGGTTGGGAATCGTATTTCCACTCGACCTTGCCTTCGGAGAACATGTTCTTCGTCAGGCTGACGCGCAGCCCGATGTCGGCGTTGACGTTGAACTCGTCTCCGCGCTCCAGGCTCGGGATGTATTCGACGTTGTTGAACAGCGTGACGCGCTCATTGATCGCGTGATCGAGGTGATACGCGAGCCGGGCCGCGAAATAGTCGTTGCTGTCGTCATTGCGGAAGTCTTCGTAGACCCAGCCCAGGCCGGCCTCGGTGTTGAAGTTCGTGCGGTCGCTTTCAAGCCACTGATAACCCACGCCGACGCTGGGAGCGACGCGAATATCGAGATTGGCGATGCGATCGCGCTCGATGCGGCTCAGCGCGAAGACATAGAACTGATCGGTGAAGAAATAATCGTATTTTCCGACGACGCTCCAGTTGTCGGTGGTCGTCTCATCCTCGCCGGTATCCGCGTTTTCCTGCCGGCCAAAGAGATATTGCCCATCGAAGGTGAGGCGGTCGAATTCGGTGCGGCGGGTGAGGTTGATGCCGACGTTGGCTTGTGTGGTCTCCGAGTTTCCCGTGGTGACCAGGAGTCCGCCGCGGATCGTGCCCTGCCACGAGCGGGTCTTGTCCGGAGGATTGACCGCCCCCAGGTCCGCGAAGGCGATCGTCTGATCCGCCGCCGCTCCACCGGTCGCGAGCACCGTGCCGGGCTGTTCGGACGCGCTGAGCTTCTGCTTCACGACGCTGCCGTCATGAAGGACGACATCGACCGCGTCATCCGTGGTGAACGTCCTGATCTCCGTCAACGGAATGACCAGCTCACCGACGGCGGGCGATTCGACGGTCAGCTTCCCGTCGACCACCTGTGTGATCGTTCCCGTGATGCGGTCTCCGTTGTTCAACAGGACTTCACCGCAGAATGCGGCGGTGGGGCTGGCGGCGACGGCAAGAAGTAAGGCGGTGTGGATGTTGCGGATCATGGTTCCTCGACTGCGCAAGATGGACGTCGGCGCTTCGTGCGCCATCATTCATCTATTCGTCGGTTGAATGGCGTGTTTGTCTCCAGCGAAAAAGCGGGCCGGGATTCACCGGGATCGCAGGGCGTCGCGGATTTCCATCAAAAGCGTTTCCTCCCGCGTCGGGGCGGGGGGGGCCGCCGGCGCCGCGGGCGCTTCGTCGGGCTTGCGACGGGCCTGGTTGATGATCTTCACCAGCATGAAGATGGCGATGGAGACGATCAGGAAGTTGATGCAGGCGTTGATGAACAGACCATAGGACAGGGTCGTCGCCGGGGTGGTCACGGCGCCGCTCGCATCGACCACCGCCTGCTTGATGACGATGGCTTTGTCCGAAAAATCCACCCCACCCGTCAGCACGCCGAGGGGAGGCATGATCACGTCCTTGACCAGAGAGTTGACGATCCCCGTGAATGCGGCGCCGATCACGACGCCGACGGCCAGGTCGATGGCATTTCCCTTTACCGCAAACTCTTTGAATTCCTGAACCAGACCCATTGCTCGCTCCTGTAAGAAAAAGACCCGACCGCCTCGATGGTCGGCGGTCTCAAGAGTAAGCGTAAGGGGGAATTTCAGTCAAGATATTCTCCGTCAGGAAACAGCTTTTCAATCCCCGCCGGCCGCGATATGAAATCCAGTTCGGACGAATCACCGCACCACCGGCAGGGAGTGGGCTTTTTCCTTCTGGATTTTCTCCCATCCGCTGCCCAGCGCCCCGATCGGATCGGGAGGAAGAATGTCCACCTTTTTCTCGCCGAGCTTCGCCTCGCCACGGGCCACCTTGTCCTGAAAAGTCCGGCATTCCCGAAGCAGCGCGTCGAGGATTTCCTCCTCGGGGACATTGGCGACTTTTTCACCCTGCACATAAATGATGCCCCGGCGATCACCTGCGAAAATGGCGACATCGGCGCCTTCGGCCTCGCCCGGACCATTGACGATGCACCCCATCACCGCCACCTTGATCGGCAGGCGGATGTCCTCCGCGAGCTTCTTCCTCACCTGCTGCGTGAGCGTGAACAGATCGACCTGGATTCGTCCGCATGTGGGACAGGCGATCAACTCCGCGCCGATGCGCGTTCGCAGCCCGAGCACATAGAGCAGTTCCAGGCCGTCCTGCACTTCGTAGACCGGATCGTTCGCGTAGCTGATGCGAATCGTGTCCCCGATCCCGCCGCACAGCAGATGCCCCAGTGGCACAACCGAGCGGATCGTCCCCGTCTCCTTCGGGCCGGCGTGCGTCACGCCGAGATGCAGCGGGTAATCGAATCGCTCGCTGATCGCCTTGTAGGCGTCGATGACGAGCGGAGGATCGATCGATTTGGCGCTGATGACGATGTCATGAAAATCGCGTTCGTGGAAGATATCAAGATATTCCTCCAGCTTCGCGACCATGATCGCCAGCAGATGCCCGTGCTTGTTGTCGGAAAAAAACCCGCCAAGCTCCTTCAAGCGGCGCTGCTTGTCGCGGCGCTCGACGATCGACCCCTCGTTCACGCCGACGCGGATGGGGATCTTCCGTTCCTTGCAGGCGTCAATGACCTTCAACACCTGCGCCTTGTCGCTGATGTTGCCGGGATTGAGCCGAATCTTGTGAATGCCGGCCTCGATGGATTCGAGGGCGCGCTGAAAGTGGAAGTGAACGTCCGCGACGATGGGAACCGTCACCTGCGGGAGGATGTGCCTGAGCGCTTCGGTGTCCTTGCGTTCGGGCACGGCCACGCGGACCAGGTCCGCGCCGGCGGCGGCGAGCTTTTGAATTTCGGCGACGCACTTGTCGATGTCATAGGTGTAGCCGGCGGTCATCGACTGCACGCTGACCGGCGCGTCGCCGCCGATGCGGACGAAGCCGTGGGCTTCGTCGCCGACCACCACCTCGCGCGTCTTCCGCCGTTGAATCATCTGTGCGCTCCAACCGTCATTTCAGGGAAATCAAATGTTGCGGCATGGGAATCCGCTCATATCTCTAGCGGGATCGGGTCAAGCGCCGGTCACAAGCCCGCCGGCGTCTTCTTTCCCAGGGCGATCCTAAGAGGAGCGGGGGGGGAAATCAATTCGCACCGAACTCACACCGATTGCAGGGCGATCGCATCTTCCGTGTTGAATATCTGATGTTTGGCGTCGGGGGGGGCGCGTTCGTGGTTTTTTCGTTAAGCTGTTCCGTAGTCGTTCACGCGAGGCCTCGCGTTTTTTCAATTTAAAGTCTTACGCGAGGAGCTTTGACATGGACGTCACTGCGACCGGTGGTTTTCCGCGCTTTTTCCGCGACATGCCTGACCCA
>CAYUNS010000126.1:0-3589 GCA_964446155.1 uncultured Tepidisphaeraceae bacterium
CGGCGGCGGAGGCGGCGGTGGCCGCGGCGGATATGGCGGTGGCGGCGGAGGCCGCGGAAACCGCTACTAAACCGCACCGGACTGCTTCATGCAGATCCACAAACACTTGAGAAGGCCGGACGCTCGCGTCCGGCCTTCTCTTTTGCAAAACGACCGAGACAAGTCCCGACGGATGACAAGGTGGGACGCGCGCCGCGAACGCATGGGCGGCAGAGGATCGCGCCTCGCCTTTTTGAATGCTCACGCTTGTTGCTGTTGTTGTTCCTGCTGCTGGGTGATGACTTCGCCGCGAGGCGCGGGGGTGTTGCTGGTGTAGACGGGGACGGCGATGGATCGGAAGCGTTCGGCGGCGAGTTCGGGGGGGATGGTGAGCAGCTTGTCGCTTTGCACGCTCGCGTCGATCGTCTCCGTCGCCTTGCCGCGGTAGAGGCCCTTGTTGGGGGGCACGTCGCGGAAATCCCGTCCAATCGCGACCTTGACGAAATTCTCGCCGACGATGCATTTGTTCACCGGATCGAATCCCACCCAGCCGGCCGACGGAAACAGCAACTCGCACCAGGCGTGCGTCTGCGTGTATCCGCGGAACTTTTCCCGGTCGGGATGAATGAACCCGCTGACATAGCGTGCGGGGATGTTCATCGCCCGCGCCAGGCCGATCATGAGATGCGTGAAGTCCTGGCATACCCCGCCGCCGTGCTCGATCATGTCCGTGACCGGACTGGCGAAATGGGTGACGCCCTTCTTGTACTCGAAGCGCGCGTGAATCTGCGACAGCATGAGATTGGCGATGTGCCCGAGCGGCATCCCCTCGACCGGATTGATCTCCCGCGCCAACTCGCGCAGCAGGGACGCGCCCACGATGGGTCCGTCAAACTGGAGATAGTCGTAGATCGTGTGGTCATATGTGTCGGGGCGCACCGGCCAGGTGTCGGCGAAATCGGTGTGGCCGCGCTCGGGGCGGTCGATCTCCACCACGCTGGTCGCCACGATTCGGATTTGCTGATGAAAGGCGTTGACGGTGAAGGCGTGTACGGTGTTGCCCAGCCAGTCGAAATAGCTGGTGACGCTCGCCGCCGGACCGATGGCGAGGCTGAACGACAGGCGGTGCTGATCGTCCTCCTGCCGCGGGGCCATGCGAAGCTCCATGACGGATTCGCTGATCAGTTCGGAGTAGGACAGGTCGGTGGTGTGGGTGATTTTCAACAGCATAATCGGCCGGGGCGGATTCGATCGTTCTTTCCCATCGGGGCATTCGCCATCCATTCAATGCAGGAAGTAGGTTTTTTGCAACGCCATGGCCGCTTCGGACACGCGGGCCTGGATTCTCTGAAGATACGTGAGAAGGCCCTCGGCGAGAATCTCGGAGACTTCGGCGTATTCCAGTTGCGCGTCGAGCCGGCCGAGAATGCGCTCGGCGGGATCGATCCCGCGCGGATTGACCTCGGCGCGGATCGCCGCGATCGCCGCGTGCGCCTGCCCCACGCCGAAGCGAATGCTCCGCGGAAAGTTCGTTTCGAGGATGAGAAACGCCGCCATGTGCAGCGGATCGGTGTCCCCGATGTGGTTCCGCCGATATGCCTCGATCGAGCAGCAGGATCGCAGCACCGCCATCCAGTGAATGTTGCGGATGGGCGTCTCGAGCAGGCTGTCCTCGGACTGGAGAATCGCGAACTTCGTCTCGAGAATGCGCGCGGTCACGTCGATGCGCTCGAGATACTTCGCGAGTTGCGTGAACATCCATCGCTGATCGTGCGCCAGGGTCTGATCGGTCAGCCCCTGGAACAGCATCGATCCGTGCATGATCCGCTGCCAGAAATCATTGGGGGACTCCTCGAACTGCTGCGCGAAATCGTCGCTGCGGATCATCCAGTAGAGGGCGTTGATGCTTTCCCACATTTCGGCGGAGATGGTCTCGCGAATGCCGCGGGCGTTTTCGCGGGCGCGGGTGAGGCAACTGACGATACTGTTGGGATTGTCGGGGTCGGAGGTCATGTAGGCGCGGATGCGCGCGGCGATCGGCTGGTTGTCGGCCAGGAGATCCGGGGCGTGCAGGATGCGCAGCACGCTTTGCCATTGCCGGTCCTGGAGATGGGGCGCGAGGTCGCCGACATCGATGAGCAGGTTGCTGTTGATCAACAGCAACCGCGCGATGTGTTCGGCCCGCTCGATATACCGGCTCATCCAGTACATCGAGTCCGCGTCGCGGGACAGCATCGGCCGGGGCGCGCGGGACAGATGGAACCTGGCTGTATCGGTCAAGATGGACATGAATCGGTCATCCTTTCGCCTTGTCGTCCTCTTCCTCGAGCACCCAGGTGTCCTTCGATCCCCCGCCCTGGGAACTGTTGACGACGAGGCTGTTTTTGCCGAGGGCGACGCGGGTCAGCCCGCCGGGCATGACGACGATCTTCTCGCCGTAGAGGATGTAAGGGCGAAGATCGATGCGTCGGCCTTCAAAATGGTCGTCGATGTAGCTGGGGTGCTGGCTCAGCTCGATGATCGGCTGGGCGATGAAATTGCGCGGATCGCGGCGGATCTTTTCCGCGAAGTCGTCGCGCTCCTGCCGAGTGGCCTGATGTCCCATGAGCATGCCGTATCCGCCGGATTCGTTGGTGCTTTTGACGACGAGCCGATCGAGATGCTCCAGCGTGTATTTCAGGTCGGCCGGGCGGGCGCAGACGTAGGTGGGGACATTGGGAAGGATCGGTTCCTGGCGCAGATAGAACCGGATCATGTCCGGAACATACGGATAGACGGCCTTATCGTCCGAGACGCCCGTGCCGACCGCGTTGGCCAGCGCGAGATTGCCCGTGCGGCAGGCGTTCATCAGTCCGGCCACCCCGAGCATGCTGTCCGGTCGGAAGCACAGGGGATCGAGAAAATCGTCATCGACCCGGCGGTACAGCACATCCACCCGCCGCAGTCCCGAGGTCGTGCGCATGTAAAGAAACGAGTTCTCGACGACGAGATCGCGCCCCTCGACGAGTTCCACGCCCATCTGCCTCGCCAGGAAGCTGTGCTCGAAATAAGCCGAGTTGTACGTTCCCGGCGTGAGGATCGCGATCCCCGGATCGTCCGCGTGCTGCGGGGCAATGTGCTTGAGACATTGCAGCAGGTTCAGCGGATAATCCTCGATCGCGCGCACCTTGTAGGCGCTGAAGAACGAGGAGAAGACGCGCTTCAGGATCGCCCGGTTCTCCAGCACATAGCTCACGCCCGATGGGGAGCGGGCGTTGTCCTCGAGGACGAAATACCGTCCGGTGCGGTCGCGGATCAGGTCGATCCCGCAGATGTGGATGTAGATGTTCCGGGGCACGTTCACCCCGAACATCTCGCGACGGAACATCCGTGCCCCGTAGATCAGTTCGGCGGGGACGATCTTCTCCCGCAGAATCCGCTGATCGTGATAAATGTCCTGGCAGAACAGATTGAGCGCGGTGATCCGCTGGATCAACCCGCGCTCGATCATGTCCCATTCCTCCGCCGGGATGATGCGGGGGACCAGGTCGAACGGGAAGATTTTTTCGACCCCGCGCTGATCGCTGTAGACGGTGAAGGTGATGCCCTGGTTGCGGAACGAAACGTCCGC
>CAYUNS010000126.1:3599-11256 GCA_964446155.1 uncultured Tepidisphaeraceae bacterium
CCGCTCGAACGCGGCCGGGCTGAGCGTCCGAAGCCGCGCCAGCACCGACGCATAATGGTCCCGTGGCTTCCCGGACGGCTCGAACATCTCGTCGAACGGCCCGTTCACCTGATAACCATCGAACATGCCCGCTGTTTCCGATCTCCCGGGATCGGGCGCCGACGCCGGCTCGTCGCCCCGCGCTTCCGGTGTTCCCCTCATTTCTTCTCTTCCTTCGGGCGATTCAACAATCCGTCCAGCCCTCCCTGCAGCTCCTTTTTGGCGTCTTCCCTGGCGCGATCCAACTCGCTCTGAGCCTCCTGCCGGACCTTGTCGATCTCCTCGCTGGCCTGCTCCTTCGCCTGTTCCGCCTTCTCTCGTACCTGCGCTTGCGCTTCCCCGAGGCGCTGATTCACCTTGGCGGCGAGCTGCGCCTTCATCTGGCCGAGGTCCAGCGACAACAGTTCCCGCACCTCCGGCGGGATCAGGTCCGACCGCGACGCCTCATCCGACAACGCCGTGATCACCTGCATGATCACATCGTTGATCGCGGCCCCGTTTTCCGCGCCTTCCCCCGTCCCAATGTCCTTGAGATAGACCGAGGGAATGGGAATCGTCACTTCCTCCGGCAAGCCGGGAATCCCCGGCATCAGCGCGACGACGGCGTTATTGATCCGCAATTCCCCGATGACGAGTCTGATCGGCTCCTCGTTCGGGTCGGCCGGCGCGTCGTCCTGCGGCATCTGGTCCATCAACGCCTGAAAGTTGAACCGGGTTCCCGAACGCTCGAGTACGAGATGCGGCTTGTCGATGACGATGCTCCCGACGCGGATCGGATCCTGCCGCAACTCCCCGAGCGACGCATTCACGCTCACGCCTTCCAGCGTGAACATCTGCGGCGCCGAATATCCCTGCGGCGAGCCTATCTTCAGATCATTGAGCGAAACGCTCCCCCCAAACAACGCCAGCCGCGCGCTGTCGAGCGTCGTCGTCACATTCAGCGACTTCTGCGTCTGCGATTCGACCGTCGCCCGAACGATGCTGTTGAGATTGAGATAAACCACGAGCAACCCGCCGACCACGAGCAGCACGAGAACCAGGACCGACCACTTGATGATTTTTTTCATAAACAACTCCTCGCCCAATCTTCATGCAGAGACCGGCAATGAGCAAGGTGAAATTATCACGAACCGACCACCTTTGCGGCCACCTCCACCCCGTCGCCCCTCCCCGCGCCGGCCAAACCAGCGACAAAACCACGCGGAAAGAACAGATCATTTCCCCCCGCGTACAGGAAAAGGACGGGCCGCATCCCGGCCAATAAATCGCCCGTTTTGACGCGGAATGACGAGTCAGGTAACATGCCCGCCGCACCCGGAGAGGTGGCAGAGTGGTTGAATGCGCCGGTTTCGAAAACCGGTTAGCCGCAAGGCTACGGGAGTTCGAATCTCCCCCTCTCCGTTTCGTTTTTCACGCCTTTAAGCCAGATTGTATGCGATGGATCGTGCTGCACGCGACGATTGAGTTGTCGTATGCGGAGTTCACCGACATGCGGATGTATGTGATGCTCTCGGAGTGGCTCAAGCGAGGACATTTGCCGGTGGAATGGGAGGATGGCATCTATCCGCAGGGACGGGCGGGTCAGTCTTCGAGGGGTTGCAGGACGGGGATGCTCACGCCCCTGGGGGTTGGGGGGGGCGGTGGGGTGAGGGATGAGGGGGACATCCGGGAGGACGCGGACGACGGCGATTTCATCGCAGTTTTCACGTTTGGGGCAGCGGACGCAATCGCTCCAGACCTTGAGGGGGAGGGATTCCTTGCTGACGACCGCGAAGCCGAGTTTTTCGAAGAATCCTTGTTCGTAGGTCAGCGCCATCAAGCGGCGGATCTGGAATTTGCGCGCTTCTTCGACAGCCCATTCGACCAGTTGTCGGCCGATGCCCCGGCCGAGGTGGGCGTCGGCCACCGCCAGTGATCGCACTTCCGCGAGGTCGGCCCAGAGGATCGTCAGGGCGCAGCAGCCGACGACCCGGCCGTCCCGTTCGCAAACGGCGAAGTCGCGCAGATCCTCGTAGAGCTGCGCGTAGCTCTTGAAGAGCATCCGTCCCAGCTCGGCGTGGCTGTTGATGATCGCCTGAATCCGGGGGACGTCGTGAATGGTCGCGGGTCGAATCATGGTCGTTGCCGTCGAGGCCTCCTGAGAGGCATCATAGCTACGAGCGGGCGAAGAAAAAGTTTGCCGTTGGCCACCGGGGACGCTTCAGCATTCGAACACGAATTCGACCTCGACCGACGCATCCAGGGGCAGGGTGTTGACACCGACGGCGGCGCGGACGTGCCGTCCGGCGTCGCCGAACAACTCGAGGAGGAATTCGCTGGCGCCGTTGGCGACGGCGGGCTGCCCGGTGAAGTCCGTGTCGCTGCTGACGAACGCCCCGACGCGGACCACACCGGTGAGGAGATCGACATCGCCGAGAATCGACTGCACCGCGCCCAGGGCGTTGATCACGCACTGCCTCGCGGCGGCCTTCGCGTCGTCGGCGGCGCAGCGCGAGGGAACCTGCCCTGTCGCCAGGAGTTTTCCATCCTTCATCGGCAACTGCCCCGCGACATGGACCAGCCCGCCCACGCGCTTCACGGGCACATAAGCGCCAAACGGCCCGGAAACCGCGGGCAGAACGATGTTCAGTTGCGAAAGTTTCTCACGAATCGACATGGGACGGCGCTCCTTGAAAAAAGGGATGGGGCGAATCCGCAACGCGAAGGCGCGGGGAAGGCTCCGCTTCCCGTCGCGTTCTCGACGGGTTTACGGCGTTTCGCTCCCGGTTTCATCCGACAGATGCAGTGACGCATGTTCGTAGGTTTTGCGATGTTCCTCGGAGGCGGGGGTGATTTCCACGTCGTCATGGGACTCGGCCTGCTGGACGAGGATTTTCTTTTGCCGGATCAATTCGAGCAGCGCGAGGAAGACGCCGATCATCTCGCTACGGCTTTGCCGTCCGACGACCAGTTGCCGGAAGGAGAGCCGGCCTTCGCGCGTGAGGCGGTCCTCGATGTCGGCGGCGTGGAGATCGATGGGGGTGTCGTCGTAGGTGACTTCGTGGAACCGGGGCGCCCGCGCGCCGACTTCCTGCATCAGGCGGCTGAACGCCGACAACAGGTCCCACACCTGCACTTCATCGAGGTCCACCGGAGGGGGTTCGTCGGGGTCGCCTTCGAGCCGGGCGGGATAGCGGGGGAAGCGGTTTTCGTGCGTGTGGCGTCGATCGGCCAGCAGGTTGGCCGAATCCTTGAACCGCTTGTATTCGAGCAGTTGCTGGACCAGCTCGAATCGCGGGTCGGCCAACTGCTGCGCCGCCGACGGCTCGCCGTCGGCGTTGTCGGACGCCGGCTGCCGGGGGAGGAGCATCGCCGACTTGATTTCCATCAACGTCGCGGCCATCACGAGGAAATCCCCCGCGACATTGATGTCCAGTCCCGCATCGCTGCTCATTTCCCGCAGCATGCCCACATAGGTCATGTAGGTGTCGGTGATGCGCGCAATCGGAATGTCGTAAATGTCCAGCTCGTCGCGCTTGATCAGATACAGCAGCAGATCGAGCGGTCCGTTGAAAACATCCAGTTCTACGCGATATTCCAAAACCTCATCCTTGACAGGGTCCATTGATTTTAGTGGAGAGCGTCCCATAATCCAGCCTGTCGCGAAAGGGCGTTTTTCCTCGCCGCCGCGATCAGCCCCGGGTCGTCCCGCTATGAACGAACAGATTCGACAAGTCGCAACGCAGGTCATTGAAGTCGAGTCCGCCGCCGTTCGGGCGATGGGCGCGGCGATTGACGGGGAGTTCGAGCGCGCGGTGCGGTTGATTCTGGATTGTCCCGCCTCGGTGTTGACGACCGGGGTAGGCAAGGCCGGGCACATCGCCCGGAAATTGTCCGCCACTTTCGCCAGCACGGGAACTCCGAGCCATTTTCTCAGTCCAACCGATGCGGTCCACGGCGATCTGGGCAGCATCCGCCGGGGCGATGTTGTCCTGATTCTTTCCGCCAGCGGAGAAAGCGAGGAGATTCTGCGGTTGCTGAGCCTCGTCAAGAAGCTGGATCATCCGGTGATCGCCCTCACCTGCGATCGCGGCAGTGGGCTGGGCAGGTTCGCCGACGCCTGCCTGGCCATGGGACGGATCGAGGAGGCTTGCCCGCTCAAGCTCGCTCCGAGCGCTTCGACCACGGCCATGCTGGCTTTGGGCGACGCCTTGGCGCTGACGGTGATGAAGCTTCGCGAGTTCACGGCGGAGGATTTCGCGATCTTCCACCCGGCCGGGCAGTTGGGCCGGAAACTGATCCGCGTGAAGGAGGCGATGACGTTCCGCAAAGGTGAGAACCTGCCTTATGCGTCGGATCGACTGACCGTCGGGCAGGTGCTCCAGGAGGTCAGCCGCATCAAGCGCCGCAGCGGCGCGGTGATTCTGGTCGATGACGACGGGAAGGTCAGCGGGATTTTTTCCGACGGCGATCTCCGCCGGGCCGTCATGCACGACGAAGCCCGCGCCCTCGGGCGTGCGGTGCGCGAGGTGATGACCCCCGATCCCAAGCGCATCCGCGAGGATGCGCTGGCCAGCGAGGCGATGGCCGTCATGCGGCAGCATCGGATCGATGAACTGCCCGTCGTCGATGAACGGGACCGCCCCGTCGGTCTGATCGATGTGCAGGATCTGGTCATCCTCAAGATGCTCGATGTGGAAGACAAGCCGTAGAGGCAAGGACGCTTCGCGTTTCGCTCGCGGCGTTTTGCGCCGGCGCCTGATCCACGAACGCGGATCATTCTGATTTTCATGCTGAAAACCATCCTTCTCATCTTCTGCACGCTGGTCGCCGTGGCCGCGCTGTTCGCGGGGTATTGGATTCTGCAACCCGCCTCCATCGAAATTTCGCATCACGACGATCCGGTCGTTCCCGAGCAATCCGCCAGTGACGGCCGGCGCATGATCGGAGAGGGGCGCGGCGTGTGGGTGAACCGATCCCATCGCGAGACCGGCGAGTTGCTCAGCCAGTTTCGGGTCGATGTCCTCGAACCGCAGCGTGACGACACGGTGAAGGTCACTCGGCCGGAGGTGCGGTTCTTTCTCAAGGATGACCAGGTTCTTTCCATTCGCGGGGAAAGCGGCGTGATCGTCATGGGCGCGGCCACCTCCGCGATCGATCCCGAACTGCACGGCAAGAGCGAATACCCCAAGCGCGGGGATCTCGCCGAGGTGACGATCGAACTTTTCGCTTCGCCCGAGGCCGAGCGACCCGAGCTGACCATCTCCCTGCCCAATGTCGCCTTCGATGATGAGACCTCGCATATTTTCACCCGCGCGCAGGACGGCGTTCCCGCCGATCGGATTCCCGTCACGATGCGCGGCGAGGATTATGATTTCGACGGCCACGGACTCAGTATCCGCTGGAACGAAGCGGATCGGCGACTCCAGGTGCTCGAGGTCGCGCACGGCGAGAAGCTGATCCTGAAAAATCCCGGCGCGCTCGGGCGCTTCAATCCGTCGCTTTCGACCAGGGCGTCCGCGCCTCCTTTGCCCCTGTGGCTCGCGGACGCCGACGGCGCGCTGCCTGGCGCGATCGAGGGGATGAAGCAGGAGACATCCTCTCCGTCGGTTCGTCGCGATCGCCCCGCGAGCCGATCGGGCGCGAACCCGCCGATCTATCGTGCCGCCTTCAACGACGAAGTTCGCATCGAGCGGCACGACCAGCTTCTCGCCTCCGCCGACAGGCTCTTCCTCGATTTTCTCATGGGCGAATCGAATGAGGCGGATGCCGGCGCGGAACGATCCGCCGATCCATCGCCTCCCGCGACAAATCATCCGCGCGACAAATCCACCGCCGGGAAGCAGCGTCCCCGTCGCGCCACCGCCGCTGAGGACATCGAGGATGACATTGCCGCCGCCGCGAAATCATCACCGCCGCCGCCCCTGGTTGTCCGCTGGACCGGCAAGCTGACGATCGTTCCGCTCGGCAATCCCCCCGCTCTGCGGGCCGGCGAAGCCGTCGTGCGGATGCGCGGCAATCCCGTGACGCTTCAGCGCGACTCGGGCGCGATCACCTGCCACGAGGTCACTTACATCACGGCGACGGATGAGATCGAGTTGTCGGGAACGGCGCGAACGCCGATCGTGCTCGTCGATGGACAAGGCGGGCGGATCGTCGGTGAGGCGATGTCCTTTTCGCGTCACGACAACGCCGCCACGCTGCGCGGGCCAGGCCGCGCGGAAATTCCCCATCGCCCGGCCAATCCCGGTGAACCGCCCGGCGAGAAGCTCTCCCTCGAATGGTCGAAACGCTGCGCGCTGCGATTCCTCCCCGACGCCGGGGAGTCGCTCGCGATCGAGTCGGCCACCATCGAGGGTGAGGTCCATGTGCGACATCCGCAGATTGATCTGAAGTCCAACCGGCTCGATCTCGCGTTCGCGCCGTCGTCAAAGCCGTCGAAATCGTCGAAAAAAGACCCGTCCATCTCCGTCGATCTGAAGGAGCTTGCCGCATCCGGCGAGGTGGTCTGCGTGCTGACGGATGAATCGCGGCGCAGGCAGTCCATCAGCGCCAATCGCCTGAATCTCGCCACCGCTCCGGCCGGCGGGAAATTCTACCCGCGCACGGTGGTTGCGGACGGCGACGTGCATGCCTGGTCGGACGATGATCGTCATCTCTATGCGCAGGAGCTTGAGATCACGCTGAAGCCGTCGGCCTCGGAAAACGCCGATGCCGCGGAGGATGAAAAGGGGGCGGTCGCGAAATCGCCCGAGGTGGAGCTGGAGGCGCTGACCGCGCGGCGGAACGTTCAACTCGGCGCGCCCGATGGGCAGTTCGCGGCGGCGGAGGAACTGTCGGTCGTCGTCCAGGCCGGCCGGCCCATCGTCGTGCTGCGCGGCGAGCCGGCGGTCATCGGCGACCCCTCGAGCAAACTCTCCGGATCGGAGATTCAACTCGATCGCGCGACCGAAACCGCCCGCGTCATCGGCGCCGGAACGCTTCATTCGACGCATCAGCCCACCGCATCCTCTCCGCCGCAGCCGATCAACGTCTCGTGGAAGCAAGGCGCGGTCGTCGATGCTCCCAAAAATCTCGTCACCCTGACCGGCGAGGTGACGGCCGCCTCGACCGATCCCGATGGAACCGTCCATTCCACGCTCGCGCAAACCCTGCTCCTGCATCTGGCCGATGCCGAGGGCAAACCGGCGGTCGATTCCCCGGAGGACCCCGCGACGCGCCCCACCCCTCCCGCTTTCACGGCCGGTTTCGACGACATCAACACCCTCGGCGACAAGGTCGTCCGCTCGATCGAATTGCGGGAGGAGGTCACGGTCCGTTCCATCCTTTCCGATGCGGCGGGACAATTGCTGCGCGGCACGGACCTGTTCGCGTCGGTGCTGGAATACGATGTCGAGGGGAAAAACATCACGGTCCCCGGCGCCGGCCGGCTGTTGTTCCGCGATCATCGTCCGCGCGATCCCGAGTCGAAGGACTCGGACGCCGGCCGCGGCGACACCTCCTTCGAATGGAAGGACCGGCTCACTTACGATCCCGAGGCCGGCAGGATCGTCATGTCGCGGGATGTCGCCATCGTGCATTGGCCGGATGGCGACAAGACGCGCGATCGGCGTCGAGGCGCGACTCGCGCGTCTTGTCG
>CAYUNS010000127.1:0-2313 GCA_964446155.1 uncultured Tepidisphaeraceae bacterium
GTTTTTCACCGCCGGCAGACGAGGGGATTCGTCAGTTGTCTGGGCGAACACGAGGACGGACAGGCCGAAAACCAGAACGATGGTGGCGGTGAATGCGGTGCGCATGGGTTCCTCCTTCGAGATATCGACGATGGGATGGTGAGTCACTCATTCGCCGTTGATTTCAGGAATTTCTCCGTAGACTTGAAAATCGACAAGAACCAGGCCCCTGAGAAGACTTGATCCGCGTTGATATTACTCCACCGATCTTCGCGACACAATCGAATCACGGTGCCCCCTCGGCCCACCGCCTGATCAACGTTTTCCTCGCTCTCCAAATACGGTTTCAATCGGTAACTATTGGTGGAATTGGTGGTTGCGGAGTGGGTTGCGATCCGCCGGATTGGAGGTGGGGGATTCTGTTGCGGGGGATGTTCGGGCGCCTGCCCGTTCGCAGCTTTTTGATTTTTTTCGATCACTCGTTTTTTTTGCTTGACAGGCCTGAGAAAGATTTGGATAAAAATATCCGCGTTTTTTTTGTCATGTCGGGTCGAAATTCAATTCAAAACGCCAGTTGTCGGGGCGGAGGGCTGGGCCATGTCGATTGTGGGAAAGACCATGAAAACACTGGTGTGTTTGCTGGCGGCAACAAGCCTGGTCGGAGGGCGGGAGGCGTCGGCGGGGCAATTGACGATGATGGAATTGGTTGGCGGTCCCGATGGATCGGATCCGGCGTGGTTTGTCGAGTTTGACGATCACGCCTATTTCATGGCGGCGGCGAAACTGTGGAAGCACGACGGCGCGGCGGCGACGCAGATCACGGGGGATTACACGTTCGGCACGCCTTATCCGCTGGCCGTGGGAAACACCCTCTATTTTTCGGGAGATCATACGACAGGCTCGGGCAAACTGTGGACGCACACCGCGGGAACCAGCAGCGCCGTTCTGCAGCCCGTGGCGATGGGCACTTCGATTTATTATAAGGCGATGGTGGGAGATCGGCTGTACTTCGCCGCATCCTCAGGAAGCTCCCGCAGACTCTACTATATTGAAAATGGCGTACAGGCCGACCCATTGGGAAACACCTCGCTGAATCCCAGTTGGTTATTTTCTTACGGGGGGCAGCTCTACTTGCGGGGCGTCTCCTCCAGCACTTCCCAACTCCTCAGCGTCGACGCATCATCCTCCACATTCACCCCTCATCCCTACAACAACAAGCCGCTGCGCGCGCCTCTCGATTTCGTGAACATTGACGGAGAGATGTATTTCTCGGCCGGATCGGACGATCACGGCGAAGAGATCTGGAAGATGACGGCGAACGGAACGATCACCAAAGAAAGCGATGTCGGGTCTTCGATGAACGTGCGCCAGCCGATCGCATTTCGAGGCGATGTTTACTTCGCTGCGAATAATGGAGACAACTGGCAATTGTGGAAGACGGGAAGCGTTTCTCCCATCGCCGACATCAGTGTCTTTTCCTCGTCCGCCGACCCTGCCTACCTCCCCTACTTCGCGATTCTGCATGATGAGCTTTATTTCGCCGGTGAACGGGAGGGGTTGGGACGGGAGCTATGGAAATTCGATGGAGAGACGATCACGTTGGTCGCGGACCTGCGTGAAGGCGCGGAAGGATCGAATCCCATGCACCTGACGACGATCAATGATGTGCTGTACTTCAGCGCGGATGACGGCATTCACGGCCGGGAGGTGTGGATGCTGCAACTGCCCGAACCCTCGGCCGGTCTGCTGCTGCTGGCGGGAGGTGGCATGCTGGCTCGCCGAACACAATCGCCCCGGCGGTGAACCGGGTTGGAATCTCCGCCTCTGCACGCCACACGAGATGGCGATCACTCCTGGCTCAGAGCCGCCAGGCGCGCCTGGGCATCTTTCATATTCGGGTCCAGTTCAGCGGCACGGGCGTATTCCAGCTTCGCCTGCTCCTTTTTCCCCTGAAGCTGATAAACGGACGCGAGGTTGTAATGCACCTCCGCCTGCGGCAGCACCGCCTGCAATTGCACCATCGCCTCGCTGGTTCGGCCGAGGCGCGCCAGCATGAGGCCGTAATTCACGCGGCAGGGCTGATTTTTGCCGTCCCGCGCGATCCCGCGGCGATAGGCGCCTTCGGCCTCGTCCAATCGTCCGGCAAGCTCGAAGCAGAACCCGAGATTGCTGTACGCCTCGGCCGATCCTCCGGTCCTCTCGACATACAAAACCCAGGTCTGGATGGCCTCGGGGTATTTTTGCATCTGCGCATACACCACGCCCATGCGATACATCGCCTGGAGATGATTCGGATCGATCTCCAGCGTCTTCTGGTATTGGCCGATCGCGCGG
>CAYUNS010000127.1:2323-10985 GCA_964446155.1 uncultured Tepidisphaeraceae bacterium
AATTGCTCTGGCTCTCGGCGAGCCGCCCGGCGGCGAAGCGCGTGTTGGCGGTGAGCGGAGGATCCTTCTCGCTCGCTTCAAAGGCATCGCGTTTGGCCTGCAACTCCTCGGCTTCGCGCGCGGCGGTGTCCTTGTTCGGAGTGCATCCCGTGAGAAGGACGATCAGGGCAAGTGCGAGACAGGAAGACATGAAGGATCGCATGATGAATGAGCCTTTGGTCGGCAGGGTTATCAGACATTTGATGGACGCTGAATGTTTATCGGCAGGAGGGCCTGAAACTGTTCTGTCGATGCGCCCGCCGCCATTCGTCCGATAATGGATCGGCGGATCATCGAATAAAGCACGTCGCGAGGGAAATGCAAACTTGTTCGGATGGGGCGGTTGCTTTATAGTCGCGTTCCGTGCTTCGGAGGTCGCCGATGGAGGCTTGGCGCCGGGCGGCTCTTCGACCACTTCGGTTTGGCCTGGCATTGCTCACAGCCGAAGTTCAAGTCTGTTTCGGCGGCCGCAAGTGATCCCCGACGGGAGCCTCGCGGCATATTGTGTGAGTGACGCGGCGGGCGATGAAGCGCAGTCGGCCACTTTTGCAAGTTACTCCGTATGCCGATCCCCACCGACACCCTCTGGAACATCTCCCGACTCAACAGGATCTTCGCGATCAGCGCCGTCGTGCTGGTCGGGGTGACCCTCTGGTCGATCCTCCAGGATTACAACAAGCAATGGCGCGCGCCCCAACGCAACGGCAAGGTCTGGGAAGCCGCCCTCGTCGATGAGCGCATCGAGCAACAGCTCACCCCCGAAAAGCGCGCCCGCCTCGACGAGTTGCAAAAGCGGATCAACGAGAAGGAAACCCGTATCCTCCAGCAGGATCAGCACGGCAAACAGCTTCAATCCCGCATCATCGAGCTGGAAAACGAGCGGGCCGCGCTGGATTTCAGCCTCAACATCGACAAATCCAATCTCACGGTTTTTGAAACCCGGCGCCAGACCGCCCTCGCGACCGCGAACGACAGACTCGCCGGGGAACTGGAAGGCAAAATCGCCCCCATCGCGGCACGGGTCGCGGAGGGTTCGGAAAAACTCGCGGAGTTGACGAACCGGATCGCCGACCTCCGGCGCGAGCTGAACGAAAAATCCGCCGACATCGAAACCCTCACCCGCCAGCGCAATGAACTCGCCGGCGATATCGAACTGATGCGGAAAAAACTCCTGTCGCTCCAGCCGCAGGGGCTTCTGGCCAATCTCAGCCGGCATCTTCGGCAGGCGCCGCTGATGCAATTCATCAACCCCGCCGAGAAAGTCCAGCAGATCGTCCTGCCGGATATTCTCACGGATGTCTCGTTTCTCAGGATCACGACGATCGATCGCTGCGTGAGTTGTCACGTCAACATCTCGAACAGGGATTTCACCGAGAAAAACATCCTCGCCTATCTCGAGGAGCAGGTTGCGACCACGCGCGGTTATTCCCTCCCCGCGGTCGCGGGCACGCGATCCGCCGATGCGGTCGCCACCGCCGATCATCCCGGCCCGGTCGCCATGCCCGAGTTCTGGCACAACTGGGCCGTGGCCGCGCTGCCCGCGAGCGGCCGCATGGCCGGCGGCAACAACAACCGCATCAACAGTCTTTTCGGGCAGATCGGCAAGGCCGTCACCGTCACCTGGGACAACCAGCCCATCGAATCCCTCAAATACGACCCCGGCGCCGACGCCGCCGAACAGGACAGGCAAAATGAAATTCTTCTTCAGATCATCAACGCCTGGCTGCGATTCAACCCCGGCGTCCCAGCGGGTTCCCCCGCCATGGCCAACAGCGCACGGGCGACCGTGACCGTCTCGCCGGATGTCGCGGATCGCACCGTCGCCGCGCAGCGCACCGCCGCGATGAAATACATCGAGGTGACGGCGCGGCATCTCGAACGATCCCTGACCGAAACCGAGATGCCGCATCTGCGCGATCGCTACCGGCACGCGCTGATCCGTGATGAGGCGCTTGTCGCCGCCCGCAAGGCCCGCGGCCTGCCGCAGCTCGATCCCTCGCCGGTAATGCTCGCCCATCCGCGGCTCGACTTCTATGTGAATGTTGACAGCCCGCACAGCATGGAATCCGTCGGCTGCACGAGTTGTCATGACGGCTCCGGACAGGAAACCGATTTCGTCCTCGCGGCCCACACGCCCCGTCCGATCTGGGTGGATTCCAGCACCGGCGAGCCGGTCCTGCCTCGACAGATCATCACTCCCCCCACCGATCATCATCCCGCCACGATGTCGGACATGCTCGAGGTCATCTTCCCGAAAGGCGATGTGATCCCCGCCGCCGCGTCAGCGCCGCATGTGCAATTGAAGGATACGGCCGATTCGGCTCATCCCATTACCCCCACCGCCGCGACGCCCCCGGTCGATTACATCGATCCGGCCACGGGCAAAACCGCCCGGGCCGTCGCGCAGGCGAAGCTCTGGCAGGACCGCTATGAAGGCGAATCCCCTTCCAACTTCGCCGATGTCGCCCACTACTGGGACTGGCCGATGCGTCCCGCCCAATACATCGAGGCCAACTGTGTCCGCTGTCACACCAATGTCTACGACATTCGCGAGCAAGCCCCCATCGTCCATCAGGGGCGCACCCTCTTCGTCGAACTCGGCTGCGCCGGCTGTCATGCGGTGGACAACCTGCCCGAGTATGAAAAACGCCTGGTCGGCCCGGATCTCCGCCACGTCAACGCCAAGCTCTCCAGGGAATTCATCAACAGTTGGATCTGGTCGCCCAGGTCGTTCCGTCCCAGCACGACCATGCCGCACTTCTTCATGCTCGAGAACAATTCGAGCGACGAGGAGATTCGGCGCACGCGGCAGGAAGTGCGCGCCATCACCGAATATCTCGTCGCCAGCGCGACGCCTCTCCCACCGAAGCATTCCCTGCCGCCCGGCGTGCAGGGCAATGTTGAAGACGGCAGGACGATCTTCAACACCATCGGCTGCCTCGGTTGTCATTCAAACCTGAATGAAACCGGCGAGGCGTGGATCACCACCGATCTCCAGAAGCGCGCCGGCTTCAATGCCGAAACGGCCAGGGCGGCGTTTGGCGCGATGACCTACAACGAGCGGCAGCTCTACGCCGCCGAGCATCTCGGCGCGACCGGTGGTCTCGACGCCATCCCGCGATACGACGACGGCGACGGCTCGCCGGCCAACCCCGGCACGCCCAGGCCGATCTTCATGCACCACGGACCGGAACTCAGCGCCATCGGCGACAAGCTCCTCACCGCGCGCTCCCCCGAACAGGCCCGCGCCTGGCTGTTCGACTGGCTCAAGGAGCCACGCCACTACAGCGCCGTCACCGTCATGCCCCAGCTTCGTCTCGACGACCGGCAGGCGATGGACCTCGTCGAATATCTTCTTGCGCAGCGTCGATCCAACATCCCCACAACCTCCCCCGAAACTGGAACGACACCCGATGCCTGGCAACCCGCGCTTTTCGCCGAAGACCCCGCCAAGCTCGCCGAGTTGACCGCCTTTTTCCTCCGCAGCCGCTTCAGCCATGCGGTGGCCGATCAAAAAGCCGTCGATCCCGTCGAACTGCAAACCCTTGCCACCGACGCCCTCACCACGCCCACGGTCCCGCGCGCCCAGGCCGCCGCGATCGCCGAAAAAATGACCCTCCAGCAGCGGCAGATGATGTTCCTGGGCAAAAAGCTCATCGGGCATTACGGCTGCATGAGTTGTCACGCCATCAATGGCCTGGAAGACATGGCCAACCCCGGAACCAATCTGTCCGACTGGGGACAGAAGACCCTCGACAAGCTTGATTTCGCCTTCCTCGATGGCCATAAAGCGCTTCCCGAAACCACCGCGATTCCAATGGTCAACGGCGTCAGCGCCGGCGCGGCGCGGCTCGGCGAGGAAATGGATGCACGTGAATGGGGCCGTCCCGTCGCGAGGACGGTTGATACCGGCTGGCCGCACGTCGATCACAACCGCAACGCATGGCTGGAACAAAAACTCCGAAACACCCGCATCTACGATCGCGGCAAAAGCCTCCTCGAACCCAGGCGTTCCACCCATGCCGACGGCTCGCCCAAACTCGTTCCTTTCACCGACGCATCCGGCCGCACCGCGGACTACCCCGAGCTTGCCGATCGCGGCAAGCCCTACGACAAGCTCAAAATGCCCACGTTCTATCTGAACGATGAGCAGGTCCGCGCGCTGGTCACTTACGTCACCAGCAACCGCGATCCGCTGGTCTCTCCGGGATTGCTCGCGCGCAGCATGGACCAGCAATCCCGACTCATCGCACACGGCCGCGCGGTTGCGGAACGATTCAACTGCGTCAGTTGCCACCAGATCGAGGAAAACATCCCCGCCATCCAGCAGTATTTCACGGAGACGGAAATCGGCACCAGGGCGCCGCCTTCCCTGCGCGGTGAAGGCAACAAGATCCAACATGCGTGGCTGTTCAACTTCCTTCGGAATGTCGAAACGATCCGCCCTCTCCCCGTCATTCGCATGCCCAGCTTCGCACTGACGGATGAGGAGACCACCGCCCTCGTCGCCTACTTTGCGGCCGCATCCAATCGCGAATCGCAAGCGCTGAATCAAATCCTCGATCCGATCCAGCGCTACCTCGCGGCGGAAAAAGCGAAGGCCGTCGGCGAATACGCCCTGCTCCGCGCCGGGGACGACTGGTTCCTCCAGCCCGCCCTCGCCGGCGCCGCGGAGACGCTGCGCCAATGGGCGCTCGATCATCGGCAGATGACGGCGACCGAGTTCCGGCGCGATGTCAACAGCGACGACGATCTCGTCAAGAGCCACAAGACCCTTCTGTTCAAGGCGATGTTCACCGCCGCCCTGTACGATGCGCCTTATCCCTTTGTTGAATCATCCCGTACGGCCATTGACCAGGAGCGCTTCGCGCTCGGCGAGGAATTTTTCCATTCCATGCAATGTCTCCAATGTCATGTGATGGGCGATCCAAGCGCTCCCGGCGCCCGCACGGATGCGACCGCGCCCAACCTCTCCCTCACGCAGGCGCGTCTCCAGCAGCGATGGGTGCGAAACTGGGTGCAGGAGCCGGCCATCATCCAGACCGGAACCGCCATGCCGCCGTTCTTCACCGGAAGCGATGTTTTCGATCTGCACGGTCAGAGTTGGCCGCGGGCGCAGAAGCTCCCGCCTGAGCAGATCGCCGCGATCGAGGCGCGCTACGGCAAAACCATTGATGCGCAGACCCACCTGCTGCTCGATTTCCTCCATGCCGCCGGCGCTCGCGGCCATACCAGCGTTCAACCCCAGGTGATCCCGCTCACGGCGCTGCCCGAGCCTTCCCTTGAAACGATCGAGCGGATCAAAAAGGAGCTGGCGCCTCCCGAGCCGCCGGCGCCGCCCGAAACCAGCGCGGATGCGATGCCTCCCGTCGCTGTCGCTCCTTCGGGCGCGACCCCCGCGCCCCCGACCGCCGCGCCTCTCGGCACGGCCTCGATCGCCGGTCGGGTCGTCCTCAAAGGCACGCCTCCCGAACCCACCGCCCTCGCCATGGACGCCGCCTGCGGCGCGCATCACGCCGATGTCGTACTCGATCCCACCGTCACGGTCGGCCCCAATGGCGAGCTTGCCAACGTCGTCGTCTCCATCGCCTCGGGCATCCCCGAAGAAGGCTACGCGCCTCCCTCCGAACCCGCGGTGCTCGACCAGAACGGCTGCATGTATTCACCTCACATCCTCACCGTGATGGTTGGACAGAAAATCCTGATCCGCAACAGCGACCCCTTCATGCACAACGTCCACGGCTTCCCGCAGATCCGCCCGACTTTCAACTTCGCCCAGCCCAACATCGATCCCGGCCGGGAGATCGAACCCTTCCGCGTGCCCGAAACCGTTCATGTGAAATGCGACGTTCATCCCTGGATGAACGCCTACATGATCGCGTTTCCGCATCCGTTTCATGCCGTCAGCACGCCGGAAGGCGCGTTCACGATCAACAAGCTCCCGCCCGGCGAATACACCGTGCGCGCCTGGCATGAAAAATACGGAACGATCGAACAATCGATCACGGTCCCGGAATCGAGGAAAGTGAGCCTCGATCTGAGCTTTGAAGCGAAATAGTCGTTACAATGCCGCACGCGGCAACAACCTCTCGTGCCATGGGGCGCCCCATGGCGCGAAACCCCGCGAAGGGCGGTCTTTCGCGGTTTGTTCCGGAAGGATTCGACCCGCAGCATGAGGAGATTCGCCATGTCAACCCGCCCCTGGATCACAGCGTTCGCCATCGCGGCCGTATCGGGTTCCGCGTGTTTGGCCCAGGTCACTGGCATCGTCAAGCTGGAGGGCGACGCGCCCGAGATGGATGTCATCGACATGAGCGGCGTTGCCTCATGCCACGAGCAGCACGCCGATCCCGTTTTTCAGGAAACGGTCGTCGTCGGTGACGACAACGAGCTGGCCAACGTCGTCGTCTCCATCAAGGCCGAGGAAGGCCTCGATCTCGGAGGCGACACGCCCAAAGAACCGGCCGTCCTCGATCAGAAAGGGTGCGTCTATACGCCTCATGTCACCGCCATGATGGTCGGACAGGAAATGATCGTGAAGAATTCCGACGCCTTCATGCACAATGTCCACAGCCGTCCCCGGCAAAACCCCGCGTTCAACTTCGCCCAGCCCAATGTCGATCCCGGCCGGAAGGTCGAATCCCCAAAGGTTCCCGAAACATTCGCGGTCAACTGCGACGTTCATCCGTGGATGAGCGCGTGGGTGCGGGTCTTCGATCATCCCTTCTTCGCGGTGACCGGAGAGGATGGCAAATTCTCGATCGCCAACGCCCCCGACGGCGAATACACGCTGGTCGCGTGGCATGAGAAATTCGGGGAAGTCGAGCAGAAGGTGGAGATCGCCGACGGCAAGGCCGAGGTCAACTTCACCTTCAAGACCGCCGCCGCACTCGCGACGCCCGTGAATGAGGCGGAACTCGCGTCCACCACCGGGGACGCCTGCGGTCCCGACGCCTGCTGCGACAAGCCCCGACTCGTCGCCGGCGCGGCGGGGGAATAAGCCGTTTCATCGTGTGGAACCCCCGTCTTCAACAAAGGAGACAATCCGTGGGCGCCCTGAACTTTCTGGCCGATGCTTCCAATCCGCTCCAGCCGAACATCTGGTGGCTGCCGCCCGATTTCTCGGTGCATGGCCGCGGGATCGATTCGCTGTTCACGTGGATCTTCTGGATCACGATGGTCACGTTTTTCCTCGTGCAGATCCTCCTCGTGGTCTTCCTCATCAAGTACCGTCACCGGCCGGACAAAAAAAAGGCCCGCTTCACCCACGGCAACACCCGCCTCGAGATGGCCTGGACGCTGGTCCCGGCCATCATCCTCGCCGGCTTGGCGCTGGGGAGCAAAGGCGTGTGGGACCAGTATCGCGCCTTCCAGCCCGCCGACGACGACGATCCCGTCGAGATCCTCGTCGTCGGCGAGCAGTTCAAATGGAACGTCGTCTATCCCGGACCGGATGGAAAGTTCGGCCGATATCTCGCCTATCCCAAGGTCACCGACCCGCAATTCCGCACCCTTGCCTACGAGGAAGCTCTCGACGCGGTGAATCGCGAGATACAACAGAACAACCCCATGGGGCGCATCACCCGGGATCATCCCCTGTATGATGAATCCATCGATGCCGACCACTATGCCGACGACGACTGGGTGAAGGCCCCCGGCCGGCCGATCATCGTCCCCGCCGATCGCCCGATCCATGTCATCCTCTCCTCCAAGGATGTCATCCACGACTTCTTTCTCCCCAACTTCCGTGTGAAGCTCGACGCCGTGCCCGGCATGCGCGGGTCCGTCTGGTTCACCGCCGACTCCAGCCGCGGCGCGCAAAGCACGGCGATGATCGATCTCGACGCCGTGCCCCCGGACAAGCCCCTCTGGATCGACAGCGGCATATCGGGCACGACCTGGTCGTCGGTGATGAAGGATTACGTCATCATCGACCCCAATGCCACGGGCAACATCAACCGCCGCCCCATCTGGCTGCGCAGCTTCGACTCGCTGAACAGCGCCGCCAACAATCGCCTCCGCCGCGCCGATCGAACCCTTGCGCTCGAATCGATCACCCCGGAGATGACCGCCGCTGAAGTCGAGTCGTTGAAGTCCGATCTCCGCGCGATGGGCATCACCCGCCTCAGTGTGCTGACCAAGCCGTTCGAGATCGTCTGTGAGGAATTGTGCGGACAGGGACATTTTGAAATGCGCGGGCAACTGATCGTGCTTTCCTCGCAGGAGTACGACCGTTTCCTCCACCGGGCCGAAAGGCCCGCCCCCGCCACGGCGAAAGCGGAGTAAACGCGAAGGATGAAACCTCGTTCACCCAAACCCCAAAGACGACCATGACCGCAATCCCCCACCCCGTTTCAACCCATCACGGCGACCCCCACGCCTCCGGGCATCACGAGGAGCCTGGCTTCCTGAAAAAGTACATCTTCTCGGTCGATCACAAGATCATCGGGATTCAGTTCCTCTTTGTGGGGCTGCTCTTTTTCGCGCTCGGAGGGCTGCTGGCGATGCTGATCCGCTGGCAACTCGCCTGGCCGGATGATCCCGTGCCGATCCTCGGTGAGATGCTCGGCTGGGCCGGGGGAATGCCCGGCGACTTCTACAACATGGTCTTCTCGATGCACGC
>CAYUNS010000128.1:0-5995 GCA_964446155.1 uncultured Tepidisphaeraceae bacterium
TGTTTCCTTGTTTAGGATGGCCAGGCCATTCTATGCGCCGCTGGGGAAGGGGGAAGCGCGGTTTTTACGGAAGGAGACGCATGTTCGACACGGACAAGTTCGCGAACGTCGCGCAGGTCGGCGGGATCGAGAGTTATGTGATCGACGAAGGCCCGGCCCGGGGGGTGCGGGCGCTGGTGTTCAATACCGGCGGGGGGCTGCGGTTCCGGGTGCTGGTCGATCGGGGGATGGACATCGACCAGGCCTTCATGCACCAGCACAGCCTGTCGGCGCTGGCACATAAAGGGCCGACTCCCCCGACGCGCGGGCTGGATCGGGGGCTGGACTGGCTGAAGGGATTTCCGGTGGGTCTGCTGACGAGTTGCGGACCGTTCAACACCGGCGCGCCGGACACCGACGCGGAGGAGGAACTGGGGCTGCACGGCCCGCACTCGAACACGGCGGCGGCGGTGGAGTCGGTCGTTCAGCCCGATCCCAGGCGCGGCCAACTGGACATGTCGGTGACGGGGACCATCCGATACGGCGCGTGGTACGGGCCGAACATCGAGCTGCGACGGACGATCTCATGCACGCTCGGGTCGAACCGGATCGACATCACCGACGAATTCTTCAACGCCGGCAACACCGAATCGTTCCATGCCTGGCTGCTGCATGTGAACTTCGGTTATCCCCTGCTGGACAGGGGATCGGTGATCTGCTTCGACGCCGCCAGGGTGGAGGCGGTGGGAGGCGAAGCGTCGATCAGACGATTTGGGGATTTGCGCGCGGCGCGCAAGGTTCCTTCGCCGCTGAAGGCGCACGACGCGGAGACGTCGTACCTGGCGTACCTGTATCCGAAATCGCCGGGTCGCGACAGGCAAGCCTGCGTGGGAATCGTCAATCCCAGGCTGTCGCTGGGGGTGGCGATTCACTACAGCACGCGGGAATTCCCGCGCTGCGGCTGCTGGCAGCACTTCGGCAGGCATGAATACACCGCGGCGCTGGAGCCGATGACCGGCGGGGTGCAGGGGCGATCCGACGACCGGCGACGGGGATGGCTGAACACGATCGAGCCGGGACGGCGCAAGACGTATCGGTATCGGTTCGATGTGTTGACGGAAAAGAAGGCATTGCGCGAATTGTTGTCGCTCAACCGGTAGGGCCGGTTTGACCGGCTGCCCGGAGTCTTCTACAACAGCGTCACAATGAGCGGATTGAGCTACGAGCGGAGCGGTGTGGATTACGGCACGCTGGACGCCTTCAAGCGGGCCTGCCAGCGGTTCGCGTCCGGAACGGTGGAGGCGCTGAAGGCCCATGGACTGCGCGAACCGGAGAACATCCGGGGGGAAAGCGCCTATCTCGTCGAAACGCCCAACGAGTATCTCGCGCATGTGGAGGAGGGGCTGGGGACCAAGAATCTCGTCGCCGACGCGATGTTCAGGCTCACGGGCAGGAGTTATTACGCGAATGTCGGGATCGACACCGTCGCGACCATCGTGAACGATCTGGTCACGGTGGGCGCGCTGCCGGTGTCGGTGGCGATGCACGCGGCGGTGGGGGACTCGGGCTGGTTCGCGAACGCGGCGCGGGCGGAGGACCTGGCTCGCGGGTTCGCCCAGGCGTGCCGGCTCAGCGAAGCGGTGTGGGGAGGTGGGGAGACGCCGGCGCTGAAGGGGATGGTGGACCCGGAGACGATCATTCTCGCGGGATCGGCGATGGGGCGCGTGTCGCCGAAGTCGAACCGGATCACCGGCGACGTTCGCGACGGGGATGCGATCGTGCTGCTGGCAAGCTCGGGGGTGCAGACCAACGGGCTGACGCTGTGCCGGGCGCTGGCGGATCGGCTGCCGGAGGGATACCGGACGAAGATCGGCGATGGCCGGATGTATGGCGAGGCGCTGCTCGATCCGTCGGTGATCTATGTGCCGTTCATCGCCGCCTGCCAGCGGGCGGGGGTGGCGCTGCATTATGCGGCCCACATCACGGGGCACGGCTGGCGGAAATTGATGCGGCTGAACGAGCCGTTCGTCTACCGCATGACCGAGATTCGCGAGCCGTTGCCGATATTCAAATTCATCATGGAGGCCGGTCCGGTCGATATTCGTGAAGCGTATGCGACATTCAACATGGGGATCGGTTTCGCGGTGTATGTCGCTGAAAAGGACGCCGATCGCTGCGTGGCGCTCGCGGGGCAATGCGGCATGGAGGCGTGGGTCGGCGGGACCGTCTCGAAGCAGGGCGGTCGCAAGGCGGTCGAGATCGTGCCGTTGGGAATTGCCTTTGAAGGTGATACACTTCAGGTCCGTTAATTGAGAGAAATGGCGCCTGTCCAGGCGGGAGAAGGGACCGGCCGGCGGTGGTCGGACGATGCGTATGGCCAAAGAGCTTTTTGCAATCAGCGAGGTTCAGTCGGTGCAGGTGTTGGCGCTGACGCTGCCGGAGACGATCGACGCCGTGGAGTTCGACCGGCTGAACGAATCCCTCCTGCGCGCCCTGGACGCCGCCACGGGAACCCGCTGGGTTCTGGACCTGTCCGACGTCACCTACATGGGCAGCGCGGTGCTGGGGCTGATGGTGAACATCCGCCAGCAGATCAAGCAGCGCGGCGGGAAGCTCGTGCTGTGCGGGATGTCGGATCGACTGGTCCAGATCTTCCGCACATGCAGCCTCGAGCGGCTGTTCACCATCACGAAAACCCGCCCCGAGGCGATGAAGGCGGCGAAGTAGCGAGCGGGGGACGTTTCAGGCCATTCACGGTTCCACGGGGGCGGTGGTGACGCCGGGGGCGGCGATCCGTTCTTCAAGCCGGCGTTTCATCGACAGGATTCGCTCCAGATTATTCCGCGCCTGCTCGCGATCCGGACGGATCGCGATCGCTTTGCGCATGGCGGCCTCGGCGCGATCAAGGTCGCCGGCGTGAAAATAGGTCATCCCCAGGTTGTTGTGCGCGAGGAGACTTTCCGGCGAGACGGCCGTCGCATGGGTGAAGAGCGTGAGGTCGTCGCTCCAGACGCGCGTCTGCAAGGCGCTTTTCACGGTGAAGACCAGCAGCAGCACGCCGACGACGCCGGCGGTGGCGCGATGGGGGAAACGCCGCACGATCCATCCGACGATCAGGGCGATCCCCAGCATGGGAAGGTAGAGATAGTGGTCGGAGACGGTTGAATAATACTGGAAGTGAAACGTGACCAGCCCCAGCATGGGTCCCAGGGCGATGACGAAGAGCAGCGCGCCGGTGAGCAGGTGGGGCGCCTGGCGGCGGAAACGCCACAGGGCGATCGCGAGGCCGACGGGGATGATCCAGAGGATATAGGTCATCGGCTGCCGGAACACGATCAGCGGTGAGCGGGCGTAATCGAACGTGAGATGGATCGGGAACAGCAGTTGCCGGAGATAGAAGACGATCGCGTCGGCGGCGACGAACGGGCGGGCGAGCGGTGGGGCGTTGGGCACGCGGCCGTCGCTCTGCACGATGCGGGTAATGATGAGGAAGGGGATCATCAGCAGCAACCAGGGCGCGATCGTGCGCGCGATGTCGCGAAGCGGGCGATTCAGCGGAATCCGGTCGATCACCACGGCCAGCAGCGGGACGACGACCGTGCCGGGCTTGGACAGCATCGCGAGGATGAAGCACGCCGTCGCCACCGCGCGATGCCATTTCCACGAGGAATCCTCCCGCGTCACGGATTCGACATAATGCAGCAGCGCGGCGACGGCGAACATTCCGCCGAGCAGGTCCTTGGTTCCCGACGCCCAGGCGATCGTTTCCACCTGGACGGGATGCACCGCGAAGATCGCCGCCCCCGCGAACGCCGGAAAATCGCCTTTGAGCAGCCGGCGAAGCAGCCGGTACACGAGCGCGACGGTGATGAGATGAACAACGAGATTGAGCGTGTGATAAATCCACGGGTTGAGCGTCGCGCCCAGCGCGTCGGGAGCGTTGGTTCGCGCGATGAACGCGACGGCGCCCCAGACGCTGAATGTCACCGGGACATACAGGCTCATGAACGGCCGGGTCCAGTAAGAGAGAATGGAACCGACGGTCGGGGGGTTGAAGTCGGGGTTGGCGACGATCGTGTAATAGTCGTCGTAGCTGCTGAATTCGTTGGCGCAGACACCGTGCATCGCCAGGAGCGTCAGCGCGATCAATGCGGTGATCGGCAGACGCGACGCCGGGGCGGGCGAGAGAGGTTGAGGCGGGGTTCGCTTCATGTGCGGTCGGTGGGAGAAATGAGCGCCGCGAGCCGTCCGGTGACGCCGTTGTCGCGGCGATGGGAAAAGAACTCGTCGGCGTCGCGATGGGTGCAGCGATCCGTCTCGTCGATCTGGTCGGACGGGACGCCCAGGGCGATCAGTTGCATCCGCACGGCGGCGCGGAGATCGACGTGGCCTTTGCCGTCGGCGCGGGCGCGGATGGGCGCGGCGTCGCCGAAGCGGTTCGTGAATTCGGCCAGCACTTCCGGGCCGACTTCAAAGGCGTCGAATCCGATGCACGGTCCGATGGCGCAGAGCAGATCGACCGGACGGATCGGCCGATCGCCTTGCCGCATCGCGGCAAGGGCGGCGGAAACGACGCCGGCGATCACGCCTCGCCAGCCCGCATGCACCGCCGCGACGCTCCGGCCGTCCCGGGACGCGAGCAGGACCGGAACGCAGTCGGCGACCCGTACCGACAGCACCCGCGACGGATCATCCCCGACGAGAGCGTCCGCCTTCGCATGAGGGTCCAACGCCTCTCCGCGCCCGCTTCGACGCACCTCGCATCCATGCACCTGGTGAACCCTGCACAGGACCCGTTGATCGCAGCCGATGGCCCGCAGAATCCGCGCGTGGTTCGTTTCGATGTTTCCCGGATCATCCTGCACGGCGCAGCCGTTGGGATTGCCGAGATTCAGCGAGTCGAACGGCTTGGCGCTGACCCCGCCGATGCGCGTGCTGAACGCATGGGGCGCCCCGGCGCCGCGCAGCAGCGCCGAGACGTAGTGGACGACGCCGCTGTCGGGATCGATGCACCGCTCGAGCATGAACCGAGGGTAGAGGCAGGACGGAGGCGAGACAAGTCGGGACAATCGCCCGTCGGGCCTTTGTCGCCCCTCACCCGGAGCGGATCCACGAATGGACGCGAATGAACGCGAATGAGATTCAACCGCCGCGCCGATCTCATCTGGACGACCCCGTGCATGGAGCAGGGTGGGCGCCGCCACGGTTTTTCGATGGGGCGATGCCCACTCGCCTGTCTTTGGGTGGAATTTCCGCCGTTTTCAGGGGGGATTCGGGTATAATGGCCTCCCGTTCCCGCCCGGGATGGGTCCACGAATGGACGCGAATGGGGTTCAACCCCGCGCGGCGGGATTTTTATCCCGTCGTGCGCGCTGGCGAGGGGGTGAAAATGAAAAACGAACCCACCGACGATCCCCCAGGACATGGAGCAGGGTGGGCGCTGCCCACGGTTTTTCCGTCCGCCGCCTGCTCGTGAGGGGGTAAATCGACAAAACGAACCCACCGGCGGGGGTGATGGTGACGGCGAGGGGGCGAAAATGAAAAACGAACCCACCGGCGATTGCCCTGCGAGACAAGTCATCGAGAAGGCGGGGAGAGTGACAAGGGGGGACTTTCTTTTTAAGGTGGAGGCGATGCCAGCTTCTCATACGCGCAAGATCGCGGTGTTTCCGGGACAGTTCGATCCGATCACGAATGGCCACCTCGATGTGATTCGCCGGGGGAGGGCGTTGTTCGATGAATTGATCGTCGCGGTCGGGGTCAATCCCGACAAGCGCGAGTTGTTCACGCTTGATGAGCGGCTGAAGATCATCCGGGGCCTCCTGAAGAAGACCGCCGGGGTGCGCGTGGAAAAATACGCGGGGCTGACGATGGATTTCGTCCGCAAATCCAGGGCGACGGCGATCCTGCGGGGGATTCGCGACGTGTCCGATCTGCGGTACGAGTTTCAACTCGCGATGGCCAACCGCGCGGTGGGGGGGGTGGAGACGGTCTTCATCATGACGGGAGACCAGTA
>CAYUNS010000128.1:6005-10966 GCA_964446155.1 uncultured Tepidisphaeraceae bacterium
CAGTACGCCCTCACCAGCAGCAGCCTGATTCGACAGGTGGTGGCGCTGGGGGGGGATGTGGATCAGCTCGCCGGCTTGCTGCCCGCACCGATGGTGGCGCTGCTGAAGCATAAACAAGAGTCGTTTCAGGAGTTGGAGTCGTCCCGGCCGGACGCGCCCGCGACGTAGGGAAAGCGCCGGTTGGGAGGGAAAGGCGGACCCGATAAACGGGGCGGTCTAATTTATCTTGACAGGCGCGGGGAATGATTTACAGTGGTCGCCGTTACGAGACTGTGATAATGTCGTTTGTGGTGACACGAATGACGAACGAATTGGTTCGGTTACCTGTAGTACAAAGATGGCGTCGGTATGTTGCCGGCGCAATTTTACCTTGTCGCGCGAGGCATTCATGGTCTGCTCATTCCCATATCTCTGGGTGGGACCACTTGATTGCACCTGCAATTATCTATTTCATCATGCAATTGCCGAACGGACCGGCATGAAGCGCGCGACGCAAGTTGAAAGGAGCTTCAAATGAAGCTTGCAACCCGTAAGAACTCGAAGGGCTTTACGCTCGTCGAGTTGCTGGTCGTGATCGGCATCATCGCGCTGCTGATCTCGATTCTGCTCCCCTCGCTGAATCGCGCCCGCGAGACGGCGAACCGCGTGAAGTGCGGCAGCAACCTCCGTCAGATCGGTCAGGCGCTGCTTCTGTACGCGAACGAGAACCGCGGTCAGTATCCGCGAACGCTGTATGTGGTTGGTAGCGCTGATACTCTGAGTCTTGGCAACGACGGGGTTGCGTCGTCGGATCCGTTCCATGCGAACGGACCTGAGGCGAACAACATCCCGGCCGCGCTGTTTCTGCTGATTCGCACGCAGGACATCAGCTCGGAAGTCTTCACCTGCCCCAGCGGCACGGCGGAGAAGGATCTCTACGGCGGCGGCGGCAACACCGCGGCGAACCGCTCGAACTTCACGGAGATCCCGAAGAATCTGGGTTACAGCATCCAGAACATGTATCCGAATGCCGCAGCCGTTTCCGCCGGCTTCAAGTGGAACAACACCCTGGTTCCGGACATGGCCATCGCGGCGGACATCAACCCGGGCAGCTCCGGCGGCAATGACGGCGCTCAGGTTGTGCAGCCGGCCACGACCGATCGCACGACGCTCCGTCGCGGCAACAGCAACAACCACAACGAGGATGGTCAGAACTTCCTCGGTGGCGATGGTCACGTCGAGTTCGTGACCACCCCGAAGGCGGGCGTTGCGAGCAACAACATCTATGTTGCCAACACCTACAATTCGGCCACCAACGTCCTCGGCGATGTGTCGGGCACGCCGTACGGCTCGCCGTCCTCGGCGAACGATTCGGTTCTGCTCCCGACCGACGATGAATAATCGTCCGTCTCAAGCAGCCGCTTGAATCCTGAAGCAGGGCTTGCCTCCGGGCAAGCCCTCTTCTTTTGGGCGGGAATGAAAGTCCCGTGGTCCGCCTTGACGTGCGGCCCTCGCCGGTTTCCATTTTCCCGGCCCTTGCTCCGCGAAAAGTGGCCGATACGCTGGTTGGTCTTTCATGGAGATGGCATGACGGAACTTCATCTACTGTCCCCGCGAGGGTTTCGGGCGGCGGGGGTTTATGCGGGGATCAAGTCGAAGCAGGTCAACGATGTCGGTCTGCTCGTCTGCGACACGCCGGCGACGGCGGCGGCGGTGTTCACGACCAACAAGGTCTTCGCCGCTCCGGTGAAGGTCGGCCGCGAGCATGTCGCGCGCGGGAAGCTGCAAGGTGTGGTGGTGAATGCGGGGAACGCCAACGCCTGCACCGGCCGGCAGGGTGAGAAGGACGCCCGGCGGATGTGCGTTCTCGCCGCCGAAGCGACGGGCTGCCGGCCGGAGCGGATGCTGCCATCGTCCACGGGCATCATCGGACGCCCGCTGCCGATGGAGAAGATCGAACGGGGTATCCTCGATGCCGGGCGACGCCTTGGCGACAGCCGCGAGCACGCGCTCCAGTTCGCCGACGCCATTCTGACGACCGACCTGAAGCGCAAGAGCGCGGCGGTCGAGTTCAAGGTCGGCCGGAAAACCCTGCGTCTCGCGGGCGTCTGCAAGGGCAGCGGAATGATCGGCCCGCGCATGGCCCTGCCTGGCGCGGACAAGTCCCCGCACGCGACGATGCTCGCCTATCTCACCACCGACGCCGGCATCGCCGCGCCGCTGCTGCGCAGGCTGATGGCGCGGGCGTCGGACGACAGCTTCAACGCCGTCACCGTGGACGATCACACCAGCACCAATGACACCGCCTGCGTGCTGGCCTCGGGCGCCGGCGGGGTGAAGATCGATTCGCCGCGCGCCGTCCAGACCTTCACCAGCGCGCTGAACGAAGTCTGCCGATCGCTCGCGTACCAGATCGCCGCCGACGGCGAGGGCGCAACCAAGGTCGTCAAGATCATCGTGAAATCCGCCAGGACGCTCGACGACGCCCGCCGGATCGCCCGCGCCATCGCCAATTCCCCGCTGGTGAAATGTGCCATGCACGGCAACGATCCCAACTGGGGGCGCATCGTCTCCGCCGCCGGTCTGTGCGGCGCCGCGTTCGATCCCGACAGGGCGGTTCTCAACCTCCAGGGAACCCCTGTCTTCCGCAACGGCACGCCGGTGCGATTCGATGCGGAAAAGACCAGCCGGTCCCTGAAGGCGGATGAAGTCGTCATCGAACTCGCGTGCAGGCTCGGCAAATCCGAAGCCACCTGCTGGACGTGCGATCTCTCCCGCGAGTACATCACCATCAACGCCGATTACCACACCTGAGGCGGATCCGCTCCGCCGGGTGGCATGGGTCGTCCGGCCGGGATATTTTGGTCTGGGTCATTCGGGAACCCATCATGGCCGACATGAATCCATCCTCCGCGGCGACAGATCAGTCCCATTCGCCGTTCGACATCCGTCGATGGAGCCGGAAGAAGCAGCTTGGCGCCGCATTCCTCGGGGTCTGCCTTCTGCTGCTCGCATCGTGGATTTTTGTCGATCAGCGGATCCATGCGGCGTTCATCCAGCGGTGCGCGGATTACCGTGCCCGCGGCATCCCCATCCTGGTTGGAGACACGGTGCAGGCTCCGCTTCCCGACGCGGAGAACCGGCTGTATTTCGTCCGGCTGGCGATCCGGTCGATGCCGCAGGGCAAGGAGCGGATGGAGCAAGTCGGTGATGCGGTCGAGGATTACGGATATGGCGAATTCGCGGCTGATCCGGCGCTTCGATCCAGTCTTCCCGCAGTGCTGCAATACATGGATGAGGCGCAGGCCCGTGACCAGGTGTATTGGCGGATCGATCCGACGGTGCTGATGAATCTGGATGGCTTTCCCGAAGTCGGAAAAACACACCAACTCGCCATGCTGCTGGGGTACGAGGCGCTTTCGCATGCCGCCGAAGGCGACGCCTCGAGCGCGCTGAATCGTATGGAGCAGATATTCGTGCTGTCGGAGGTGGTGGCGCCTCTGCCCAACACCGTGGCGCAGTTGGTCGGCTCGGGGATGGAGGGATACGCATGCGCCGCGCTGCTTGCGATGATGCGGGATATTGATCTGAGGGATGATTCAGACAGGATGCGCGCGAAAGCGCTGATGGACCGGCTGACCGATATGACTCGGCATCGCGCTTATGTCGCGCGGCTGCTGCAATACGATCGCATGCAGCTTTTGCACGTGCTGCTTGATACGGCCTCCCGCCGGCCGGTGAGGTTCATGGTTCAGAAGGAAGCCATGCGCGCCATGGATGACTATGACACGGTCATCTCCGCGGCAAACGAGCCGACGCTTGCCCAGGCCCGGGCAAAGATGCCCCCGCTTTCTCCCCAACCGTCCATCATGAATTACCCGAAACTATTCACCGCACTATGGGAAGGTTCGCGAAAAACCCTGGTGGAATCCCAGTTCAGGCAATTGACTGAAAAGCGCGTGGCCGCCGTCGCGCTGGCGATCGCGTTGTATCGATCCGATCATCAAGGCGCCTGGCCTGCAACGCTGGATGAACTCGTGCCCGCGTATCTTTCCGCATTGCCGTCCGATCCGTTGGCCACTACGGAGCAGCCGATCGGTTATTCCCAGGAACGCCGCCTGCTCTATAGCGTCGGCATGGATGGAATCGACGGAGACGGCGATGAAACCCCCATCAAGAAAACCTATCGCACCAATCTTGGCGCATGGGAGTTTCGCGACGCCGTCTTTCCGCTTGCCGCCCGCGCGCGTCCGGAACCGTTGGAAGAAGAGACGGACTGAATGGGCGGCGACCGTAAAGATGCGAAAGAGAAAAGCCTCGCTCGACGGGGCGATCGTAAAAGGGCGAAGACTACGGAGGAGAGGATTGCGGATGCTGGTACTTTTCAATGGGAAAGGAGCGGGAGATGAAGCCGCGGGTTGCGCTGTTACTGGGTCTGGCGTTTTCGCTGTTGGTGTCGGCGGCGCGGGGAGAGGGGGTGGAGCTGCGCGTCACGTTGCCCGATGAGATCGAGGCGAGATCGGCCGTCGCCGTCGCAACGGAGCTGAAGCTGGAGACGAAGGGCGACGTCGATGGGCGGTCGATCCGGTTCGCGAAGCTGTTGCCCGGCACGCCTTACGATCTGTCGATCGAAACCGCCGCCGGTGTTGTGCTTCGGGGCGTCGATTTGCGCTGGTACAACGAAGATCCGGCCAGGCCTGATGTCCGGGAGATGACCGATGACGACCGCGAGCAGGTGCGGGCGATCATCGAAGACATTCCCTCGTTCTACAACAAAAGCGCGGGGTTGATCCTGTCGGGCGATCACGATCGTGCGGCGGCGGTCGTGGAACTGGTGCGGGACACCGCGTTTCACGCCGACAAGGGGCGGGAAATCATCTGGCGGGTCGAGATCTGGTACTTCAGGAATCAGTACGGCGGATGGGAGAAGCTGCGTCAGCAGAACCGGGTGCTGCGCCGGGAGCGGTTCGAGTCCCGCCAGG
>CAYUNS010000129.1:0-10923 GCA_964446155.1 uncultured Tepidisphaeraceae bacterium
ATCCTCGTCGGAACCTGCGACGAAAAAACGTCGGACAAATGGAAAAGCCAATGGTCGCGGCACCAGGGCGCGCTCCCCGCCGATGTCGTCCAGGGCGCGCGCTCGATGCTCGACTGGATCGGCCCGGTCTCCGCCGCCCTCGCCGGCGGCGGCAATCCGGGCATCGAGCTGACCCATCACGCCAATTCGGAAATCACGCAATGGCCGGCGCTTTCAAAGAAGGATCACGCCCTCACTCCCGCGCAACAGGCGATGGCGGAGCTGCTGCCCCTGCCCGACGCTCCCGAGAATGATCCCCTCGCCGATCAGATCGTCGCCCGCATCACCGGCGGTTACCCCCATCACGCCCTCGCCGGCATGGCCGCGACGCGATCCGTCACCAGCCTCTCCAAGGAAGGCACGCCCCTCCCGGTCGGTTTTGATCTTCAACATGATCCGCGACGCAACGACGAGGAGCGCGACTCCGACACCGGCGACTTCGAGCGTCTGCTCGCCCCGCCCCGCTTTCTCGCGACCGAGTCCGCCCAGTCCGCGACCGAACGTGGCGTCGCCACCCATCTGCTGCTTCAGCATCTGCGCTTCGACCACACCGACGGCGAACCGGACATTCGTGCCCAACTGGACGATCTGGTTCATCGCCTCCTGATGACCGAAGCCCAGGCCGCCTCGATCGACATCGAGTCGATCCTGTGGCTGATGAACACCGACGTCGGCCAGTTGATGCGGCGGAATCCCCGATCCGTCCGACGCGAGCTGCCGATCTACCTCACCCGCCCTCCGCTGGACGGCGACACGCCTCTGCACGCGCCGGCGTCGATGGACCAGATCATGATTCGCGGGCGGATCGACGCCCTGATCGACCGCCCCGAAGGCCTCATCGTCATCGATTACAAGACCGATCACGTCGTCTCCGGCGCGCTCGACCGCCGGCGGGATTTTTATCTCCCCCAGGTCGGCCTCTATCGCGATGCGATCCGCACGATCACCCGCCGCGAAGTTACTGACGTCTATCTCGCCTTCCTCACCCCCCGCGAAATCCTCCGCATGTGACGGATCGCCCCGACCGCGAAAGAATTTTGGATTTGTGCCCTGGTGGAAAACTGTCGTTTTCAGGTCATTCGGCAGAAATGATGCAGGATGATTCCCGCCGCCACGGCGACGTTCAATGAATCCGTTCCCAGTGACATCGGGATCGTCACCCTGCGGTCGCACGCGCGGACAATCTCCCGGCCCAGCCCCTGTGCCTCGTTGCCGAACAGCACCCCCAGCCGGTCCGGTCGTCCCACACCCGACAGCGGCTCGGCATCCTCGTCGAGCACCGTCGCCGCCAGTTCAAACCCCCATGTCCCGCGCAATCCTGCCAGATCCGACAACAGATCCCGCGATTGCAGGATCGGCAGCCGGAACACGTTGCCCATCGACACCCGGACCGACTGCCGCCAGAACGGATCGCACGACCGCTCGCCCAGCAGCATCGCATCCACACCGAACGCCGAGCAAATGCGGATCATCACCCCCAGGTTTTCCGCGTTCGCCAGCTCCGGGCAGATGGCCAGCGTCAACCGCCCGCTTTCGCGCCCAACGATCTCCTCCAGCGCCGGCGGCGGCTTGCGCCGGCCGCATGCGATCACCCCGGAGTGGAACTTGAATCCCATCACCCCGTGCATCACCTCCGTGCGCGCAACGTAAATCGACGCGCCGTGCGGCGTCAACGGGGCGATCTCCTCGAAGCGACGATCGGAAAGAAACACGGATTCGGTGAGATAATCGCTCTCGAACAGCCGCTTCACCACCAGTTCCCCCTCGGCGATGAACAGCCCGCCCTCGCGCGCCAACTCGCGATCCTTGAGGTTGCGATAGGGCGAGACCCGCGGATCGTCCAGTGAATCAATGATGGTGACGGAATGGCTCATCCGACCGCCGATCGCGAGGATCAGAACATTTGCAACTGATCGCGCTCGAAACTGAACTTGCTCTGCGGTTGATCGATCGGGATTTTGTATTCCCCGCTCCAGCACGCGGTGCAGCAATCCTTCCGGGGGATCCGCACGCACGACAGCATCCCCTCGAGGCTCAGGAACGCGAGACTGTCCACCTCGACGAAATCGGCGATCTCCTTCACGGTCCGCTCGTGGGCGATCAGCTCGTTGGTCGTCGCGAAGTCGATCCCGTAAAAGCACGGATGGCGGATCGGGGGACAGGACACGCGCAGATGGATTTCCTTCGCGCCGGCGCGGCGCAGCGCCAGCATCTTCGAGCGCGTCGTGGTTCCGCGGACCACCGAGTCGTCCACGACGACCAGCCGCTTGCCCTCGACCAGTTCGCCGATGATGTTGAGCTTGAGGTTCACCGCGCGATGCCGCGCTTTTTGATCGGGCAGGATGAACGTCCGGCCGACAAAGCGGTTGGGGACGATCGCCTCTTCAAATGGAATGCCCGATTCCTTTGAATATCCTCCGGCGGCGCTGCGACCGGAGTCGGGCATGGGCACGACGAAATCCGCGTCCACGCCGCTCTCGCGCGCCAGTTGCCGGCCCATCGCCACCCGCGTCCGATACACGTTCTGTCCGAACAGGTTGCTCGCCGGGTTGGCGAAATAGACATGCTCGAAGACGCACCTCGCCCCCTCCTCCGCCTCCGGGGCGAATCGGCGACTGTGCAGGCCGTCATTGTCGAGCCGGATGATCTCCCCAGGCTCGACATCGCGCACATACTGCGCGCCGATCGCGTCGAACGCGCACGTCTCGCTCGCGACGCACCATTGCCCCTCGGGCATCTTCCCGATCGACAGCGGGCGAATCCCCCAGGGATCGCGCGCCGCCTCGATCCGATCCGGAAAAAGAAACACCAGGCTGTATGCGCCCTGAAGGTGCTTGAGCACATGGGGCAGGGGATCGTGCTTTTCCAGATGCGTCGGCTTGGCCAGCAGGTGAACGATGATTTCCGTGTCGGTCGTGCTCTGGAAGATGTGCCCGTGCTCCTCGTACATCCGCCGGAGCAACGCCGCGTTGATGAGATTGCCGTTGTGCGCCACCGCCACCGGACCCATGAGATATTGTCGCAGCAGCGGTTGGGCGTTGCACAATTTGCTCGATCCGCTCGTCGAGTATCGCACGTGCCCGATGGCCGCGTGCCCCGCGAGATCCTCCCGAAGCTGGCGCGCGGTGAAGCAGTGGCTGACCAGCCCCATGCCGGTGTGCCCGCTGAGGTTGACCCCGTCGGAGACGGCGATCCCGGCCGATTCCTGCCCGCGGTGCTGCTGCGCGAAGATCCCGTGATACGTGATGCTCGCGGCCTCACTGGCGCCCCAGATTCCGAAAACCCCACACTTTTCCTTCTTCTCGTCGTCCTCGCGCAGCCCAAGCCGATCGATCTCCGACCCGTCGTGCGCCGCACACGGCCTGTTCATGCCGTCGCCGTCATTCAACACTTGAAGCGAATGAGCCAATCGCGTCTCCGTTCAACCGTAGATTTCCAGTTACGCTCGCACCCGTCGCGGGTTCAGGAATGCTGCGGCCGCTTGCCGGTCGCATCAAGTCCGAATCTTAATCGGATGCCAATCGGCGGTCAATTTCCCTTCATTGACGATATGATGCCCTGCCAATGAGCCGACGACGACGCAAAGCGCCCCGCGAAAAAGACCTCACCAGCCGATACACCAGCGGCAACTGGGAGGACGATCGCATGAATGCGCAACAGCGGTTCACGCAGCGATCCAAGCACGCGGAACAGAACCGCATCCTCAAAACCGCGCGACTCCGCGCCGAGGTCGAACTCGATTCGAGCGGCCTCGATGCGCTCCCTGTCGGACAGGTCAACCAGGTGTATTCCCTCTACAGCGAAGTCCTGCACGAAGGGACGATGTATCTTTGCGTGGTGCGCAAAACCCTGCACAGGGTTCGCGACACGGGAGTGGTCGTCGGGGACCGCGTGCGGTTCCGGCCGACGCAGCAGCGCGACGAACTCGGCCGACCCGAGGGCGTCATCGAGCAAATCCTCCCGCGAGTCACCGTTCTCACCCGCGCCGACAGCTTCAAGGCCCTCACGCAGCACCCCATCGTCGCCAACGCCGAGCAGATGCTCATCGTCGCCAGCCTGTGGCAACCGTTCGCGCGCTGGGGCCTCATCGACCGTATGCTCGTCGCCGCCCGGGGGGGTGGGCTGGTCCCGATCGTCTGCCTCAACAAGATCGATCTCGCCGACACCGACCCCCGCGCCGCCGAGCAGATGGACATGGCGCAAACCGCCCTGTCGCACTATGCCTCCCTGGGCATCCGCTCCATCCAGACCAGCGCCGAACGATCCATCGGGATCGACGCGCTGCGCGATGTTCTGCGCGGCCGCGTCACCGTCCTGGCTGGCCACAGCGGGGTGGGAAAGTCGCACCTGGTTCGCTCCATCGAACCCACGCTCGATATTCGCGTCGGAGAAGTCTCGCAGATTCATCTCAAGGGAAAGCACACCACCACCAGCGCCCGCCGATACCCCCTCGGCATTGGCGGAGCGGTCATCGACACCCCCGGCGTGAAGCTCTTCGGCCTGTGGAACGTCACCCGTGAAACCCTACCCGATTTCTTCCCCGATGTCGCCTCCGGCGACGCCCCCGACTGGCGCCGGGAAAGCTACGTTCGCATCGAATCCTCCCTTCCCGCCTGAAGACAATCGCCTCATTCGCTGTGGTGCACGAACTGCTCGTAGAGGCGCGCGTACTTGCCGCCCTGGGCGATCAGCTCCTCGTGCGTTCCCCGCTCGAGGATGCGTCCGGCCTCGATGACCAGGATGCAGTCCGCGCTCATGATCGTGCTCAGCCGGTGCGCGACGATGAACGTCGTCCGCCCCGCGAGCAGCTTCTCGAGCGAGGTCTGGACGAGCCGCTCCGTCGCGGTGTCCACGGCGCTGGTGGCTTCATCGAGCATGAAGATGCGCGGGTCCGCAAGGAACGCCCGGGTGAAGCAGATCAACTGGCGCTGTCCCAGCGACATGCTCGCTCCGCGCTCCCCGACCGGGGTGTCGAACCCGTCTTTCAGCGACATGATCGAGTCATACGACCCCACCGCCCTGGACGCGGCGACAACCTCCTCGCGGGTCGCATCGGTCTTGGCATAGCGGATGTTCTCCATCACCGTGCCGGTGAACAGGTAGTTCACCTGAAGCACCAGCCCCGTCTGCCGGTGCAGTGAGTCGCCGGTGACGAAACGGATGTCGCGCCCATCGACGAGGATGCGCCCTTTCTGGGGTTGATAAAATCTCGCGATCAGCGAAATGATGCTGCTCTTGCCGCTGCCGGTGGCGCCCACGAGGGCGTAGGTTTGTCCGGCGGGAGCTTCGAAGTTCACGTCATGCAGCACCGGTCGATCGGGGTTGTATCCGAAGGTGACATTCTCGAACGTCACCGTTCCCTCGATGCGCGGCAGGGGGCTGGCGCCGGGTTGGTCCTGCACATCGGGCGTCGTGTCGAGCAGGTTGAACACCCGCTCCGCGCCGGCCATCGCCATCATGAGACTGTTGTAGAAGTTTCCGAAGTCGATGATGGGGTTCATGAACCAGTCCCAGTAGAGGAACGCCGCCACCACCGCGCCGACGCCCATCTCGATATTTCCCGTGACGACGAGATACGCGCCGAATCCGAGGATGATGGCCCGGCCGATGAACTTCACGAACTCGAGCGACGGCTGGTACACCCCGTTCACCCGGGCCGCCGACATGTTGTTGGCGGTGTTGACGACCTGGAGGTTGTTGAACGCCCCCAGGTTCGGCGCCTGCCGGTTGAAGGCGGTGACCACGCGCATACCCGTGATGTTTTCGGCGAGATTCGTCGAGACCCGCGTAAATCCCTCGCGCACCGTCTGCCACATCGACGCGGACTTCACCAGGTACACCCGGTTGACGAAAAACAGCAGCGGCGCCAGCCACGCCACCGCGAGGAACAGCCGCCAGTCCGTCAGGAAAAGCATGATCGCCGCGACGCAGATCATCATGAGGTTGGCGATCACCTTGTAAACGCCCCACACGTTCACCTCCCGCATCGCGCCGATGTCGCTGGTGCATCGGCTGATGATGCGCCCCAGCTTCGTCTTGTCGTAGTAGCTCATCGACAGGCGCTGGAGATGCTCGAACAAGACGCGCCGGATTCCGAACTGCACGCGCTCCCCGGCGCCGGTCATGATGAGGATGGTGAACCGTTGCAGGATCACCGCGACCGTCAGCACCAGCGCCCACAGCCCCACCACCGCCGCCACATGACGCACCGCCGGATCGGTCCAGAACGGTCCCGGATGGGAATGGATGCGCGCCTGCTCCGTCGAGTAATTGATCAGGTGCTGCATGAAGCGAGGCCCCTGCATCTCGATCAGGATCTGCCCCAGTCCCAGGGCGATCCCCCCCGCGTATATCCATCGATGTGGCCGGAGCAGCCGCGCCATCCGACGAACCATCGTGAGATTGATCTTCGCATAGCGAGATTCCTCCCCACCGTCGGAAAACACGTCCGGGGAAGGCGGCTTGCTCTCAGGTTTCAGCGGCGGTTTCGCGGCCATGTGTTTACTCGTGTTCGTTTCCTCAAGGCGCTTCTTCCATGCCCACGTCGCCCTGCTGCTTCGCACCCGCCGTCGCGGCGGCCAGGGCCTGGTCATCCTGGACGCGCTTCATATGCGACGGGCTGTCGCGCTTCAGCGCCGGACGGGCAGCGTCGCTGTACAACTGTGCGGCGGCGATGGCGCGATAATGACCGTCCTCCCGCATCAATCGCTCATGCGTCCCCATCTGCGTGATCCGGCCGCGCTCGATCACGAGCACGAGGTCGGCCTGCTTCGCGGTGCTGATCCGGTGCGCGATGACGAACGTCGTCCGATCGAGCATGACGAAACGCATCGCCTTGCGGATCAGATCCTCCGTCTCCGGGTCCAGCGCCGCCGTCGCGTCGTCGAGAACGAGAATCCGCGGGTTCGAGAGAATCGCCCGCGCGATCGCCAGCCGCTGCCTTTGCCCGCCCGACAGCGACGCGCCGCGCTCCGAGAGAACCGTTTGGTATCCCCTGGGAAGCTGCTCGATGAACTCGTGCGCCTGCGCCAGTCTCGCCGCGGCCTCGACCTCCCCCCCGGTGATGTCCGGTCGCCCGTAGGCGATGTTCGCCTCGACCGTGTCGCTGAAGAGATAGGTCTCCTGAAACACGAACGCCACCTGCGTGCGCAAATCGGCCAGCCGCGCCTCGCGCACATTGACGCCGTCAATGCCGATGCGCCCCTTCTGCGGATCGTAAAAACGCGCGATCAGGTTCACCAGCGTGCTCTTGCCCGCGCCGGTCGGACCGACGATCGCCACCATTTTCCCGGCCGGCACATCGAAGCTGATGTCGTGCAGGACCGGCTTGAACGGATCGTATCCAAACGTGACATGCTCGAACCGCACCGCGCCCCCGCCCGGCGGGAGGGGCGTCGCATCGATCCTCTCGGGAACCGTCGGGGGCGCCATCAGCACCTCGTGCAACCGCCTGGCTGAAACCACCGCGTTCTGATACTGCTCATTGATCGCCGACACCTGCTGGAGCTTGCCCAGAATCGATCCCATCGCCGCGCCAAGCACCAGGAAATCGCCCGCGCTCAGCCCTCCCCGGATGACGAGAACCGCCACCGCGAGAAACAGCGACAGGTGCGACCCCATCGCGATCAGGCGGATGACGGGCGTGAAATTCGCGAACAACCGCACCCGGTTCCGCACGCGATCGAAAAACTCGTCGGCGTTGGCGTTGTACTTGCGAATCTCCTCCTGCTCCGTCGCGAACGCCTTCACCACATGCACACCGGCGATGTTCTCAGTGATGATCGAGACATTGCGATCGTCCGCCTCCATCACCGCCTTCGCCGCCGGCTGCACCTTCCTGCCAAAACGCAGGATGTACCAGACCCACAGTGGAATCGGGACCAGCGACAACACCGCCAGCCAGCCATTGATCCGCTGGATCAACACGATGTACCCGCCCACGGTCAGCAGAATCTCCAGGCTCAACAGCACGGCGGATTGCAGGAAGACCCGGACGTTCTGAAGATCGCCCAAGGCCCGGTTGATGAGCTGTCCCGAGGAGATCGCGTCATGAAACGCGAAGCCCACCCGTTGCAGCTTGTCGTAAATCGCTTCGCGCAGGTGATAGACCATCGTCATGCTGGTGCGCATGTTCGAGGTCTCCCGGAAATAGCGGATCACCGACATCCCCAGCACCAACCCGCCGAGCGCCAGCAGGATGCCGCGCAGCGAGGCGGCTTCGGCGTCCCCGCTCATGAGCCAGCCCCAGAATCCCTGCGATGCGGCCGAGTCGCTGTAATGCAGGTGCTCGATGTGATTGATCGCGATGCGGGTCTGGTTGACCGCCAGCACCTCCGCTCCCACGAACGCCGCCAGCCACAGGCAACTCAAAAGCACCAGGCCTTTGACGGGCTTGAGAAACCGAAACATCCAGACGAACAGTTCCCGGTTGGAAACCTGCGCGACCGAATATTCGAGAGGCGGGATCCCCGGAGGTCCGAAGGTGTTTGTCTCGGAGTGAGGCGAAGCAGACCGATGAGATGAAGCGACGACCGACTGTTTTGCCACGTTGAGTATTACGGTAAGGCCAATACGCTAGCAACGCCTGCGCCGGAATCAACCCCTCCCGCCCTGCTTCCAATTTCCGGCTCATTGTCTACCCTGAAGGCAAATTCCAGGAATCCCGCATGACTTCACTCATTTGTCGATCGTTCTGTGTCGCCGCGCTCCTGCTGATCGGGTTGGGCATCCAACCCGCCGCCGGAGAGGACTCCCCCGCCGGCGCCCCTCAGGAGAGCCGGGCCGTCGCCATCCCTCCGGGGTTTGAGAAATGGACGATCGGCGCCCACACCCTGCTGGCCGCGCCCGACGACGCCGAGTGGGTGAAGCGCGCCGCGTCGGCCATCGAAGAACCCCAACGCCCCACGACCGGACCGACCGAGATCGTCAATCGCATCTCCGCCGGCCGGGAAGACCTCACGCGGCGGATCGCGCGCGACCTCGCGATCGAAACCGACGCGGTGACGCCTTTGTTTGATGAATATCTCCTCCCCGCCACCAGGCGGATGGCCGCGTTCCACCCCCCGATGGTGTATCTCGTGTGTACGCGCGACAGGGTGAACGAACTCCTGAAGGCCGGCTGGGAAAACCCGCGATTCCAGTACAATCGCATCGCCGACGACTTCACCTTTCAGCGATCCGTTCAACTCGCCCCCAACGCCGCGCCCGACGAAACGCTCATCCCGGTCTTCTACGAATCGCGGCATGACCTCGAGGAACGCGAACAAATCCTGCGCGAGGTCGTCACGCGAAACGAGCGCGAGATTGTCCATGCCATCGCCGACGACACCCGCACCCGCGTGCAGCTCGCCATCGTCGAATATCTCAGCGACAAGGTGTTCGAGCCGCTCGAGCTGCGGGCGGACCAGGCCTGGCTGGGGCTGGGCGCCGCGGGGTATCTGACGGCGAAATACGCCTCGCCGATCCTCGGCGTCCCCAGGGACACCCTGCTCGCGACCCTGCTGCGCGAAGACCCGGGCACGCCGGTGTCGGCGGCGGTCATCGACCTGCTCGAACCCGTCGATCCCGAAAGCCTCCGACAGGAATACGTCATGGCTTACCTCGACGCGATGCGCCGAAAATCCACCGCCCTGGTCATCAACTGGACGGACAAGGGAGGCGATGAGGTGATCCCCAAAACCCTCTCCGCCATGCGAAACAACAAGCCCGCCGACGGAAAGGCGCTGGCGACGCTGATAAAGGACCAGACCGGCCTGGACCTCACCCCAGGCCTCAAGGCCGGCGGAGGAAAATAAGCGTCCCCAATCCACCAGTCCTTCTTCCTGCAAGCCAGGCTGTTGCCTGCCGCTGATCCGACCCCCTACAATCCCACCCGATGGATGCATCCCCCTCGAAACGCGCCCCGCGCTCCCCCTCCACCCCGCCGATCCGCATGGTCGCCATCGATCTCGACGGCACGCTGCTGAACGACGGCAAGGCCGTCAGCGATCAAACCATCGACGCGCTCCGCTGCCTGCTCGACCAGGACGTGAAGATCATCATCGCCTCGGCCCGCCCGCCGCGAGGCGTCCGGCCGGTCTACCGCCAACTCATGCTCGACACCTGGCAGATCAATTACAACGGCGCGCTCATCTGGGATGAGCCGGAACGAAAAGTCGTCTTCCATCGCCCGATGGACGGCGCCCTCGTGCGCGAAATCGCCCATGCCGCCCGCGACGCTTTCGACGAGGTCATCCTCGCCTGCGAAATCCTCGATCGCTGGTACACCGATCGCGACGACATGACCCACACCACGCAGACCGGCCGGATGTTCAAGCCCAACGTCATCGCGCCCCTCGAATCGTTCTGCGATCGGCAGATCACCAAGTTGATGCTCCTCGGCCCACCGAACATGATCCTGCGGCTGGAAAAATGCATCGGCGATCAATATTCCCATCTGTGCGGAATCGTCCGCGGCGACGATGATCTCATCCAGATCATGGATCGCCGCGTCAGCAAGGGACTGGCGCTGCAACGGGCCGCGGAACATTACGACATCCCCATGGAACAGGTGATGGCCATCGGCGATGCCCCCAACGATGTCGGCATGTTGAAAGCGGCCGGCGTCGCGGTGGCGATGGACAACGCCTATCCCGTCGTCAAGGAAATCGCCGACTGGATCGCCCCCTCCAACAACGACCACGGCGTCCACGCCGCCCTCCGCCGCTACGGCCTGTGCCTGTGACCGGAATCGTCACGCACGGCGAAGACGGACCGCGTGAGAAAGCCGACGTCGCGGAATCGTCCAGGCCGGTCATCGCCGGGAAAATCGCCCGTGGGTTCGTTTTGCGTTTTCACCTCCTCCCCTTCGCCGGTGGGTTCGTTTGGCCGATTCGCCTCCTCGCC
>CAYUNS010000130.1:0-8518 GCA_964446155.1 uncultured Tepidisphaeraceae bacterium
CAGCAAATCGGGGTTCGATTCCCCGTCGCTCCACTCAAAAACCCCGGTTTTCCCGGGGTTTTTTTAATGCCTTGAAATAGGTTTTGGTACGGAGTTCGGTGCGATTTGGTACACGGAAAATGACGCCCGAAACTATGCCGGGACATACTCTAAAGCCATCGGGTGGCGGCCCATTCGATGGCCCAACAGGGCGTCTTTCGCGGTCTCCAGATCGAAACGGGTTTGCAGCCCCGCCCAGACTTCGGCGCTCGTGCCGAAGTATTTCCCCAGCCGCAGGGCGGTGTCGGCGGAAACTCCCCTCGTCCCGTGAACGATCTCGTTGATCCGCCGGGGCGGAACGCTGATATCCACGGCAAGCCGATACTGGGAAATCCCCATTGGTCCGAGGAAGTCATGCAGCAGCACTTCACCGGGATGGATGGGTTTGAACTTCTTCATGATTACTCTGCCTGTCACGTGGTGATAGTCTACGATTCCCACGTCATGAGCGTCCGAGTCCTTCCATCGGAAGCAGATTCGCCACTGATCGTTGATCCGAATGCCATGCTGTCCGGCCCGGTCACCCTGAGGGCTTCCAGTTGGCTGGCCGGCGGCATTCGCAGGTCGATCAGGGTTTTGGCCTGATCCAGATATACCAGCTTTCGCAGGGCAGTCCGCTGTTGACCTTTATCCCATCGTGACGGCGGGATAAGACCGTCTCACATCGTGAATCGTATGCCAGTTCGTGATGCGAGCGACCGCCAGCCCGCCCCAGGCCGTTGCGGCCGTCTTCGGCCTATTCGAATCGGTGGCGCCAAACCGGGGATGACTCAGCCGGCTTCCGCCTTGACAGCATTTTCACAGCGACGTACTGTCTTGGTCCAGTTCCTCTGCGGGCTTGTCGAGTCGGTGGAGGAAGTGCGGTCGCGGAGAGATCTGCGGCGCGTCTTCTGAAGGGCCGCGCCTTACATTTTTGTTAGCTGGAACTCTGCCCATGCCGGAAAGCAATCCGCCTGTGTCGGTGACTCAACAGAAGGACATACGCATTGTTGAGTTTACGAACAACAAAATTCTCGACGAAGGCAACATCGCGGAGATCGGTCAGACGCTCAACACGCTGATCGATGAACGCGGCAATCCGCGTGTTCTCCTCGATTTCGCCAACGTCGATCATCTCAGTTCGGCGGCGCTGGGGATGCTCATCAACGTCAACAATCGCATCAAGCAGAAAAACGGAATGCTCCGGTTGACCAACATCAAGCCACAGATATTCGAGGTGTTCGTCATCACCAAGCTGAACAAGCTCTTCCGCATCCTCCCGAGCCGGGCGGAGGCCATCACGAGTTTCGAGCAATAGCCGCAGGGTGTCGGGGCTGTCGAGGATATGGGAGTCACCGGATCGAATCCTCGCGGGAACCGCAAGCCTCGTGCGGCTGCCGCCGCTCCGCGCCGCGGCAAAGCCGCCCCGCGCAGGCCGGCTCCCGCTCCCCGGTCCGACCTGAAACTGAAAGTCACCATCCCCTCCAACTTTGTCGCCGGACGCGAGGTGCAGAAAAAAATCCTCGACGCCGTCGATCGCGCGGGCTTCAACTCCCAAAGCGCTTTCGCGATCAAGCTTGCGCTCGAAGAAGCCCTCGTCAACGCCATCAAGCACGGCAATCGGCTCGATCCCGACAAAACCGTCAAGATCGAAGCCATCGTCACACCCACCCAGGCGGAGATCATCATCGAAGACCAAGGCCCCGGCTTTGACCGCGCTTGTGTTCCCGATCCCACCCGCGTCGAGAACATCGAAAAATGCAGTGGGCGCGGCATCCTTCTCATGGAAGCGTATATGTCCGGCATTGAATGGAGCCGCAACGGCCGGCGGGTTCGCATGATCAAGAAGAATGAAGACGACCTCCTGCCCCGTTCGTGAAACCCCTTTCTTCCAGGCCATGATTCAGGATCGTGCTTTCGCTTTTCGGCGTCGATCGCCTCGTCGCGCGCCCCGCGGGCAGGCTCGCCGGTTACTCCGTGGATTTCATTGTGGTAAAGTCCGTTGGATCAAAGGAGTTGTGTCATGAAAGCCATTCGTGTTCATGGATTTGGCGGGCCGGACGTGTTGAAACTGGAAGAAGTTCCGGACCCGACGCCCGGCGCTGGGCAGGTGGTGGTGCGGGCGCATGCGATCGGAGTCAACCCGGTCGAGACCTATATCCGAAAGGGAATTTACGGACCGAAGCCGTTTCCATACACGCCCGGCTCGGACGCGGCCGGAGTAGTGGAAGCCGTCGGCGAGGGCGTCGCTCATCTGAAGCGGGGGGATCGCGTTTACACGAGCGGATCGATCAGCGGAACGTATGCGGAACTGATCCTGTGCGAGGCGTCGCAGGCGCATCGCCTGCCCGAAAACATATCCTTCGCGCAGGGCGCGGCGCTGGGCGTGCCGTATGCGACGGCATATCGCGCGCTGTTTGATCGCGGGGAGGCGAAGCCCGGCGAGACCGTGCTGGTTCACGGTGCGACCGGTGGGGTGGGGCTTGCGGCGGTGCAACTGGCACGGGCGGCGGGCATCACCGTGATCGGCAGCGGTGGCTCCGAGCGCGGCCGAAAGCTCGCGCTCGAACAGGGCGCGCATCACATGCTGGATCACCAGTCGCCCGGTTATCTTGATGAATTGATGAATCTCACGGAGCAGCGGGGCGTCGATGTCATCCTCGAAATGCTCGCCAACGTGAATCTCGGCAGGGATCTCGCCATTCTCGCCAAACGCGGGCGGGTCGTCGTCGTCGGCAGCCGCGGCAAGGTGGAGGTCGATCCCCGCGACACAATGAAGCGCGACGCGGACATCCGCGGGATGACCCTGATCAACGCATCGCCCGACGATCTGCGGCGCATCCACACCGCCCTCATCGTCGGTCTGGAAAACGGCACGCTCAATCCGGTCATTGACGTTGAATTCCCCCTCTCCGACGCGCCGCGGGCGCATGAGAAAGTGATGGAAAACAACTCTCACGGAAAAATCATCCTGCGAAGCTCATCCTGAAGCCGCATGGTGGAGGTGGTTCATCCGGTCATGCCGTCGGCAAAAGAAGCGGCGGACGCATCCGCCGGTTTGTATTTGCCGGCGCGCCGCATTACTCTTCGCCTTCGATGCCAAATCGGTTCAATCATGACGAAGTGGGGGAAATGCTCGACAGGCTGACGGCGCGGGTGGCGGCGGAATTCCAGCCGGATGGGCCTTTGAACGTCATCGGCATTCGTACGCGGGGAGAAACCCTCGCAGAGCGGTTGTCGGAAAACCTGCGACAGCGCGGCTTTTCACGGATCGGCCGGGGCGTCCTCGACATCACTCTTTATCGCGATGATCTTTCCGAGATCGGACCCAAGCCGATGGTTCGGCCGACGGAGATCCATCTCTCCATCGATGACACCCCGATGCTGCTGGTGGACGATGTTCTCTTTACCGGCCGCACCGTGCGCGCGGCGCTGGACGCGCTGGCGGACTTCGGCCGGCCGAGCAAAATCCGCCTCGTTGTGCTGGTGGATCGTGGCGGGCGGGAACTGCCCATCCAGCCCGATATCGTCGCGCTCAAGCAGGAAGTCCCCATGGATTGCGTGGTGAAGGTTCGTTTCACCGAGACGGACGGACGGGATGAAATTGTGATCGAGTCGAGGTCATAACCCATGTCCCAGCAAGAATCGCCCCTCTGGACGCGCAAGCACCTGTTGACGCTCGAGGCGCTGTCGGCCGATGAGATTCGTTTCATTCTCGACACGGCCGACTCGTTCAAGGAAGTCTCCACCCGCAGCGTGAAGAAGGTTCCCGCGCTGCGCGGGCGCGTGGTCGTCAATGCCTTCTGGGAGGACAGCACCCGCACCCGCACCAGCTTCCAGCTTGCCGCCTCGCGTCTGTCGGCGGACACGATCGACTTCAATGAGAAGGGGTCGAGCGTCAGCAAGGGAGAGACGCTGATCGACACCGCTCGCAACATCGAGGCGATGGGCGTCGATGTCATCGTCATCCGTCATCCCGCGGCCGGCGCCGCCGACCTGCTCGCGCGCACCGTCCAGTGCAGTGTCGTCAACGCCGGCGACGGCGCGCACGAGCATCCCACGCAGGGCCTGCTCGATCTCTACACCATGCGCGAGCATTTCGGCCGGATCGAGGGACTGAAAGTGGCGATCGTCGGCGACATTGCCAACAGCCGCGTGGCGCGATCCAACTTCTGGGCGCTGAGCAAACTGGGCGCGGAGGTTTATCTGGTCGGACCGGCCACGCTCGCCCCCCGCGTGTTCGAGCGGTTTGGCGCGCGCGTCGTCAACGACTTCGACTCGATCATCGGCGAGGTCGATGTCATCAACATGCTGCGCGTGCAGAATGAGCGGATGAAAAGTGCCCAGTTTCCCAGCGTGCGTGAGTTCACCCGCATGTACGGGTTGACCTGGGACCGCTTCCAGCGCTGCAAGCGGGATGTGTTCGTGATGCATCCCGGTCCGATGAATCGCGGCGTGGAGATCCAGTCCGACATCGCCGACGGACCGCAGAGCGGCATCCTGAAGCAAGTCGCCAACGGTCTGGCGGTGCGGATGGCCGTCCTGTACCTCACGCTGTCGGCGGGATAGCGGGAGAACGGCGACCGTGATGGCGCGAAGATCGCGAAACAGGTCACCTGCAACCGGGTCTGTTGTTGAACAACGTCGTCGCCATGAAACAAGGCATCAAGCGAATCATCAATACCTGTTCCTGACTTTGCGACCGCTTCGCGCCATCGCGCTGTCGTGGTCGCCGTTTTTCTTCAGATTGTTATGCCCACACTCCTCATCAAAAACGGCACGATTCTCGATCCCTCCCGGAACCTTCAGCGCGAGGGCGATCTGCTTTTGCGCGATGGGAAGGTTGCAGGCGTCGGGGACGTCGGCAATGTCGGCGCGGATCGGGTCATCGACGCGGCGGGATGTTATGTCACGCCCGGTTTGATCGACATTCATGTCCACTTCCGCGAGCCGGGCGACGAGGAGGAGGAGACGATCGCCTCCGGCAGCGCCGCGGCGGTGGCGGGGGGCTTCACCACCGTCTGCTGCATGCCCAACACCAGGCCGACACTCGACAACGAAGCGCAGATCGAATTCATTCTCCGGGAGGCGCAGCGCGTCGGTCTGGCCAACGTGTTTCCCGTCGGCGCGATCACCAAGGGGCGCGATGGGAAGGAACTGGCCGAGATCGGATCGATGCACGAGCGCGGGGCGATCGCCTTCAGCGATGACGGCGTCGGCGTCAGCGACGCCTCCGTCATGCGCAAGGCGCTGCAATACGCCAGGATGTTCGACACGGTGCTCATGCAGCATTGCGAGGAGCCGTCGCTCGGGCACGGCGCGATGAACGCGGGAGCGGTTTCCACGATGCTCGGGCTGCCGGGCATGCCCGCCGAGGCCGAGCAGCTCATGATCGCGCGCGATATCGTCCTCAACCGCGCCATCGGCTGCCGGTATCACGTGCAGCACATCAGCAGCGCCTACAGCGTCGAGCTGATCCGCTTCGCCAGGCGGGAAGGCGTGCGCATCACCGCCGAGGTCTCGCCGCACCACCTGCTGCTCACGGACGAAGCCTGCCGCGGGTATGACACCAATTTCAAGATGAATCCTCCCCTGCGCACGCAGGCCGATGTGGAGGCCTGCATCCAGGGCGTCATCGATGGAACCATCGACTGCCTCGCCACCGATCACGCGCCCCATCTGGCCGAGGAAAAGGAACTCGAGTTCCAGTACGCCCCCAACGGCATCATCGGCCTCGAATGCGCGCTGTCGCTCTACATCAAGGCGTTGATCGCGCCCGGACACATCGACTGGCTGAAGCTGATCGATCTTCTTTCCACGGCGGGCGCGAAGATCGTCAAGTTGGATCAATCCAAGGGAACGCTTCACCCCGGCGCCGATGCGGATGTCACGATCATCGATCCCAATCTCAACTGGACGGTGGACAAGGAATCGTTCGCGAGCAAAAGCCGCAACTGCCCCTTCCACGGCTGGGATCTCACCGGCCGCGCCATCGCGACGATTGTGGGGGGGGAAGTGAAGTGGGAGTTGCCGCCCTCCGCGAAGCGGTGAGCGCCTCCATCATCGCGCCATCCATCATCGCACCGTCACACATCCACCGCGATGAATTTCCTGATCCGTTGTTCGAGGTCCTGCATCGTATAACTCACGGACAGGTCGAGGGGAAGAAAAACGCCCTGGTTGTGGTCCGACGCGAGGATCAGATGTCGCGGGCCGTTGACGAGATAGCCGGATTCCTGCGGTTGATGGCCGGTGACGATGATTTGCGCGCCGACGGCGTCGGCGAAGCGGTCCACACCCGACGGGGTGACGTTGCGTCCCCAGATGAGTTGGTACACCGGTCCGACCCGCCGGGCGTAATCCGGTCCGGTGAGCGGGCGGTTGAAGACGGTGAAGTCGAAGCTCTCCATCTGCGCGTCGGTGGGGAGGCTGTGACAGAAGAACAGTCCGCCCGGCGTGCGGATCGCGAGCGGCAGGGAGAGCAGAAATTCGGCGATGGCGGCGGTCACCGTCGCGGCGCTGGAGCCGAAGTCGCGCTTCACGCCGGCGTTGAACGCCTCGCAGACGCTCAGGCCGGCCTTCATGATCCCTTCGCCGTGGATCTGGGCCAGGTCGTGATTCGCCAGAAGAAAATGCACCTGGCTGGGGAAATCGCATTTCAGTTCGGCGGCCCGCACCAGCGTGATCCAGCTTTCCTCGGCGCCGTTGGCGTCGAAATGATCGCCGTGGATCAATTCATGCAGGACGAGATGCCGTTCGGGATGATTGCCCAGGTCGGCGGCTCGAATGAGCTTGTCGAAGTTGCGCCGATGGTCGTGAATGTCCCCGGTCATCCAGACTTCCCCCTCCGCGGGCAGATGAATCACCTGCTGATCGCGAAGGGCGCTGATCTGATTCTCGTCCGTGGCGCATCCAAGCGCTTCCATCACCTGTTCCGCAGTGGGGAGCATGGGGGAATGTGGTATGGGACGGACGGGAATTCGTCAATGCCGGCGTGAATGAACAGGAACGAATGCGACCTTTCATCCGGGGACGCTGTTGCCCATTTTCACCTGCGGCAGCAAGAGCATAAAACATGCATTATTTTTGACAAAAGAACATACAACGTATAAATTGTGGATGATTGGGTCGTAATGAGGATGATCGATGGCGAAATATGACCGGTATGCCAATGTGCTCGAGATGCGAATCCGCAAGGGCGATTATTTTCTGCGTGATTTTCCGACGGAGCAGGAGCTTGCCGACGAGATCGGGGCCTCGCGGATGACGGCCAGGCGGGCGATGCGGCAGCTCATGGACAAGGGGCTGCTGGTCCGCAAGCCGCATGGAAAGATCGAGATCAACCGCGCTCATGAGGATGTCGCCGGGCAACTGCGGCTGGCGTTTCTCTCCCCGGCGTTCAGCTCGCCGATCTTCGAGTCCTGGCGATTTGCGGTCGATCGCGCCGCGAACAAATTCGGCGCGAACGTGCGGATGGTCGATTTCGTCCACTGGGACGATCCCGTCATCTCGCAAACGCTGACGGGGTTTGACGGCATCTTCCTGATGCCCAGCTCGGAAGGGATTCCCGATTCGGTCGTCAAGCGGTTGAGCAAGGCCAAAAACCTGATCGCCCTGGACACGGATCTGACGGATCACGGCATTCCTTCGGTGCAGTTGCTTCCGCCCGTGTTCGTGACGCGCCTGGCGGATCATCTCCATCGCCTCGGGCATCGCCGCATCGACTGCCTCAACACCCAGCCGCATGACGAGGTGGTGCTGCACCGCATCGAGCAGTGGCGTTTGTGGCAACGCATGAACAAGGTGGAGGGGCGGCTGATTGATGAACCGGTGGACCCGTTCAGCTTCTCCATTCCCCGCGCGTATGAAACGATGTCGCGCCTGTTGAGCGCCGGCGAGTTTGGCGCGACGGGGCTGCTCTGCATCACCGGAGGGGCCGCGATGGGCGCGATCCGCGCCTTGCATGAGCATGGGAAAGTCGCCGGTCGGGATGTCTCCATCGTGGCCGTCGAGGGCGGGGGGCTGGAGAAATACCAGGTTCCCTCGCTGACCGTTCTCCAGGCGCCCGATCCCGCGCCATATCTGGAAGCCTGTCTCGATTGGATTTCGCGCCGCGAAAGCAAATGGATCGGCCCGTTGCTGGTGCAGCCGGCGAGCGTGACGCTGTTTGAAGGCGAATCCTCCGGACCACCGCCCCAGGCGAGTCGCCGCGCGACGAAAATGTGATGGTCTTTGACGACATTACGCAACAAACGTCCGTCGATCTCCGTGGTAGATGATACGAAACGATCCTTTCGCGAATGAAGAAAACCTTGTCGCCGTCGTTCAACACGATGCCTGACTGGAGTACATGTCCATGTTGCGTTCACTGGTTCTACTCGTGGTGTGTGTCTGTTTCCGCGGAGCCATCGCGGAAGCGCGGGAAGCCGTTTCGCTGATGGATGGCGCGGATCCCACTTCCGGCTGGACCTCCGACAACGGCCGGGAGTTCCCCGGCGCG
>CAYUNS010000130.1:8528-10777 GCA_964446155.1 uncultured Tepidisphaeraceae bacterium
TGAAGTTGCAGGCGGATGCGGGTACGCCGCACAACGGAAAACCATCGCTGCGGCTGGATGGGGATTTCACCGGGGGCGGGAACTATGTTTCCGCGTCGCGCGGCGCGCTGGACGTGGATGTTCGCACGCTGTCGTTCTGGTTGAAGCTTCCCGGCCGCGACCGGATCACGATCCGCGTGGTCGATGGTGGAGGCCAGTGTCACCAGATCAATCTCGCGATCACCAGGTCACCGGACTGGCAGCGGGTGACGTTGCCCCTCTCGGATTTTTTTGACAAGCGCGGGAAGCCGGACGCCGTTGGGGGGGTGGTGAAGTACGAATACTGGGGCGGGGCCAGGGATGGGAAATGGCACTCGCCGGCGAAGTCGTTTCATGTGCTGCTGGGACGCGCGGAGGGCGATGCGACCTCGAGCCTGTGGCTGAGCGATGTGCAGGTTCTTCCGCCGGCCCAAGGCGCGGCGGCCAGCATCGTCGCGCCCGTTCCGCTCGAGGAGGTGCTCGAGGATGAAGTGGGCTGGACTTTTTCGCTCGGGCAGGAATTCAAGGGCGCCAAAGGCTCCCTTGCCGTCGAGAAGAACGCGACCGGGCAGGGCGGGGCCGCGCTGAAGCTCTCGGCGGATTTCACCGAAGGCGGCGCTTACGTTGAAACCGGCAAGAACCTCCAGTCGCTCGCGCCGGCGGAGGTTCAGGCAATTCGTATGAAGGTCAAGTCGGACAATGTCACAACCGTCACCGTTCGCCTCATCGATGAAACCGGTCAATGCCACCAGAAGGGGGGCGTGAAAATCGTCGCCGACGGCGCGTGGCATGAGCTGCGGATCAATCCGTCGGAATTTCAGAACATCGAGCACTGGGGCGGCGCCAATGACGGTCAGTTTCACGGCGCCCCCCGCGCTTTTGCGATCCTGCTCACGACGGCGTCCGATTCAAAGGGCGCCCGGCGGCCGGTGCTTCTCATTTCCGACGCCGTCGCGGATGCGAAGATGCCCGCGCGAGGCGGCGAGGTCGCCCATTCCGTTGATTTTGAACAGGAAAACGGTTCTCCCACCGGCTGGGAGACCAGCGGCGGCGTTTCAATCGATTCGGTTGAAGCGTTCAAGGGAAACCGTTCACTTGTGTTGGTCAAATCCGAGGATCGCCTGATGGAGCGCGTCGCCGCCGTCAGTTCCCCGTTTCCCATCACGCCGGGAACATGGGAAGTGAAGCTGGCGACCCGGACCGATCTCGTCTCGCCGGACAGCTCGTATAACGCCACCATCGCACTGGAAGCGCTCGACGCCGCCGGAAGGGTCGCCGGCACGACGACGATTTCCGAGCAGTTCCGCAGGAACAACTGGAAGCCGCTCAGCAAGCCGGTGGAGATTCCCGCGGGCGCGGTCTCAGCGCGGTTCCGGTTCCAGATCAACAAGGAAACGCCGGGCAAATTCTGGATCGACGAGATCAGCGTCGCGCCGCTGATCGCGATGAAGAAGGACGATCGCATCAGGCGTCTCATGTTCACGACCGCGCAGCTCGGCAACCTGCTTTTCCCGGAGGACAGCCGCGAGGTGACCCTGACCGTCTGGGCCGCCAGGCCCTTGCCCGAATCGCAGCGAAGCGCATCGGTCGTTGTGAAGGACTACTGGGGCGCGGAGCAGTCCCGGCCTTTGCCGGTGACGCTGGAGAGAAACGGCAAGGCCAATGAGTTTTTCGTTTACGAAGGGAAGGTCGATCTGGCGCAGGTGGAGCTTGAGATCGGAAGGTATTACGAGATGCACGCGGAGATCGCGCGGGACGCCGACGAGCCGTTCAGGAACTATAGTTCCTTCGCGATTCTTCCCGAAGCGCCGGCGAACCGCTTCAAGCCCGAGGAGATTCCGTTCACGAGCCGCAACTGGGACAACCGTATCGAAGCCTATGTGCGCTTGACCCATCGCCTGGGAATCCGCATCTGCGGCGTATGGGGGAAGGTCAGTCCGACCCCGCCGCACAAGACCGAAGCGCCGCAGCTCAAGCTGATCGAGGAGCTGGGCATGGGCTGGCTGACCGGTTCGCCGGCGCATGCGGTCGAGCAGCGCAGCAAGGGATGGGAGAAATGGCAGGACGAGGACATTCTCCGCGCGGCGATCCGGCAGTTCGTCGCCGACTACGGCCACGTCCGGCCGATGATCGTCAATCTCGGCAACGAGCCGCACAACAAGGGGGACAAGGTCAAGCCCGACGTCGAGGCGTATCGCGTCATTTACACCGAGTTGAAGAAGATCGATCCG